>CAMGBT010000029.1 GCA_946011725.1 uncultured Bacteroidales bacterium
ACACCACAATCAACGCCTCTCCTCGCTGACTAAATACATATCACCATCCTTAATCACACCCCACGTGTCGGCGGGTCTTACATTACCTTTCTTGCTGGTTTTTCTATTGGTTTCGTCCTCGACGATATTCAACCCCTTGGTATTATGTAGAGTATTCCTGAAATCCTCACATTGGTCATATTTCGTCTGCAGGCAGAACTTCATACAATCAATGATTACTTGCCCCCAGTCTGGTCTTATAAAAGCCCTGTTTTCAATTTTCTTGGCTTTCATCTTTGGGGTCATACCTCTTGTTTTGTATATGTCCAACAATATGTCTTTATCAGAGAATTTCATCATCTGAAAGAGTTGTTCACTGCTGGCAAACTCCACACCATCAAAGACAAGAACTGTCGGATATATATTGCTCAATATACCCCATTCATCTGTATTGGCTCTAATTGGAGCACAACTACCAACGGGATATTCTTTAAGCATATAATATTCCGGATAATACTCTTTTATCAGAGGAGCGACACTACCTTTACTCATAGTAATATCATTTAGACTTTAACCATCCTTTTGAGCCATAATACTGGGTACAGAGTGCTGCTTTTTCAACAGCTACACCAAGTGCGGTCAATACCTGTTCTTCGGTTAACTCGGATACTTTGGGTAATCCAATCTTATTCAGTTCATTGATAAACACAGCCGAAATAGTATCACCGCAACCCTCCCAGTCTACGACTGTATCGACCTTTACGGGGTCAAGGTGAACCCATTCACCACCACAAAGGCTGAAACGTAATCCCTTCGAGCCTTGTGTTTGTATGAACAGTTTGTTCTTATAATCAGCACAAAAGGTTATGTCAGGAACATTCTCGTCAGAAAACTTCACTATATCAGCAACTTCAACTGACTTGATGAACTTATTCCAGTCCCTGTTATTCTCGACTTCATAATATATCAGAGTTCCGCGACTGCGTAATTCTTTCGCAATCTGTCTGGGCCCGGCTTCATTATGGTCAAAAAAGTATATATTAGGAATTTCTGTCATCGTGTTCAACAATGCAGGTACTTCATCCCTTGCCCTCAATTCTGTTATCTTACGAAATTGAGAACCATTAGGCCCAAATCCTCTGATACCCAATTCGTGTTCACCTGTCTTTCTGCTTTTCCTGTGTATACAAAGCATACCACTGAAACCACCATTATCGACAAGTGATATGTATAGGGGATTACAGCCAAATTGTATGAGACTGTCAGCAAGTTTCTTTCCTTCCTCGTTGTTGATGAGCTTTACCTGTGGTCTAACATCCCATCCAAGATTAGCCAGAATGCACATTACATTACCACAGGTACCGCCTACTTCTTCAATCAAAGTTTTCTCCACATAAGGATTTTTCTTGCCTACAACGAAGCCATTGGGGTATTCACGCAGTTTGATGATGTCATAGTTATACTGACCACTGCCTATGATGATTGGTTTCCTGTTCATAATGATACCTTCTTTTCAGAACCGGGGATTAACTGTTGTTTGTTGTCAAGCTCAACCTGATGGACTTTAAGTATCTTTACCTTCTTGTCATCCAGTACAGCAACATTCAGTCCAAGAGCGGGATTTTTCCAACTATAAGGCCAAGTGATAAACTCTACACCTATACAATTAAGGAACTCTGACGCCAGCTTCTCTGACTTGACATCAGAGCCACCACCCAATATCTTTGCGAGATACTTGCGAAAGTCCTTGCCATCCAAGGTAAACTTCTGCGGAATGGTATGACCAAGTTTCTGTTCGGCTCTCTTTACTATATCAAGATGAACAGGACGCTTGAAATCTATATGGTTGTCTTCTGTCAAATCAGGGATTTCAACAGTATATACAAAGTTAGTGGTCGCACTCTTGTTTGCACCACTGTAATGAGCTGCTGACTTGAAACTGCTGGTTAGATACACTCCATATCCAAACTTGACCTTACCATCACCTTCAAGAACGTGCGATAGGTCAAATCTTGGAAAAAGGACTGATGAACCGTGATAAAAGATTGCCATACAGATTGATATTAAAGTTATAAGCTATACAAAGTTAGCCATTTTATCTGACATCACAATTGCAAAAATGGAAGAAAATGAGAATGGTTCGTTAACCATTTCACGACCCCAAGATTGTATAGATGGTCATTTGCAGTTGGATTTTGAGTAATATTGTTGAAAGACAATAAGTTAACTCTTCGCTATCCCAAAACGTGTTTTGCAAGTGTTAAGGAATGTATAAATTGGATGTTTCGGTGGTAAGAGAACTATAACCAAATCTTTGTATAAGTATTTTGCTCTCAATTAGTTCTACAAAGTATTTTCGCATGTTTCATTATCACTTACTATTCCTTTTTCTTGGAGGATTTTTCAAAGTCTTGGGGTAGCGAATGGGTAGCGTGTATCACTTTATAAAAGGTTATTTTGATACTTTTGGGGGTATTTAGACATGAAAAAACCACCCCAAAATTGAGGTGGTTTCTACTGTAAGTTTCTTATTTTTAATTAGTTAACTAACTGATTTTCAGTTAGTATTCATCCTCGTTGAAGAGGAAGTCTTCTTTGGAGGGGTAGTCGGGCCAGATGTCTTCGATGCTTTCGTAGGTGTCGCCTTCGTCTTCGATTTCTTGCAGGTTTTCGATTACTTCGAGGGGGGCGCCGCTGCGCTGGGCGTAGTCAATGAGCTCGTCTTTGGTGGCGGGCCAGGGTGCATCTTCGAGTTTGGATGCCAGTTCAAGTGTCCAATACATAGCTTTTTTATCTTAGTTGTGAACGTTTTCAGAAAATTGCCGCAAAGATAGTAAATTTCTACGTACTAACAATCTTTTTGCCAAAAAATTTCATCAAAATTTTGATTTATATTTATTTGGCGTGAAAGAGCGAATAGATAATCGCTCAAACGGTTGATGTATTGGAGGATTACGGGGTCGACTGTAGCCGTTTGGCTGAGGGTGATGATGGCGCGTTCGGCGCGGCGAGCCACGGTGCGGGCCACGTTGGCGCGGGCGGCGTCGGGGTGTCCGCCGGGGAGGACAAATTGGCGCAGGGGTGGCAGGGTGGCGTCCACTTGGTCGATGGCGTGCTCCAATGCTGTGATGGCTTTTTCGCCGGGGAGTTGGGGCTGCCAAGCGGATTCGGGTTCGGTGGCGAGGGCGGCGCCGATGTCGAACAGGCGGTGCTGGATTGAGCGGAGGGTGGAGCGGGTGTCGTCGGTAATGGCGTCGGACGCGGCCAGCAGGCCGAGCCACGAGTTGAGTTCGTCCATGGTGCCGTAGGCTTGCAGGCGGGGGGAGTCTTTGAGGACGCGGGTGCCGCCCACCAGCGAGGTGGTGCCGTCGTCGCCGCGGCGGGTATAGAGTTTGCTTTTCATTTGGTAGTGAGGCTGTTAAGTTCTTCGATGAGTTGGTCTTCGCTGTCGACCACCGAGATGAATTTGATCATTTTGGCGTCGGCGAGGCCGTTTTTGGCCATGAGGCGCAGTTGGTCGAGCAGCGGGGTGAAAATGCCATCGATGTTCACCAGGATAATGTGTTTGGAGAGGGCGGAGGTGAAGCAGATGTGCGAGAATGTGGTGGCGAGTTCGTCGAGGGTGCCGTATCCGCCGGGGAGAGTAACGAAGATGTCGCTCAGCAGAATCATGATGCGCTTGCGTTCGGAGAGGTCGGCGGTGTGGATGGTTTCGCTATTGAAGCGGCACACGCGGTCGGAACGGCGGCGCGGCACCACGCCCACAATGCGCCCGTGGTACTGTGCAGTGGCTTGAGCGGCCACGGCCATCAGTCCGGAATCGACGCCGCCGTAGATGAGAGTGTGGCCGCCTTCGGCTATGTATCGGCCTAAGGTGCGGGCGCATTGAATCCACGGTTGCGGCAGGTGCTCTTTGGCGCTGCAATATAGTGCAATTTTCATATTATCAAGAGTTTAGTGAGACAATGATTGAACGTCGGAGCCGGCGGGCGCTTGGAATATGCGCAGCTCGAAAAGGTGTACGCAGGCAAAGACTTCGTCGAAGAAGTCGCTCTGCACCTTTTCGAACTCTTTCCAGGCGGTTTTCGAGGTGAAGAAGTAGATTTGGAGCGGGAGGCCGGAGGCGGTAGGCTCCATTTGGCGCACCATGTGGAGCATGTCTTTGACCACGCGCTCGTCGGTGTCGATTTTGTGCTCGAGGTAAGCGCGCAGCAGGCCGATGTTGGTGGTGATGCCGGCGGCATTCTCCGGCACAAAGCCTTGATTGGCAAGGTCTTGCAACTTTTCTTTTGTGAGGAATTTCACCGAATTGAGGTCGATGAGGATTGAGCGGTACACGCGTCGGCCGCCCTCGTTGCGCATATTCTGGTAGTTGCGGAACGACTCCGACACGATGGCGTAAGGCGGAATGTGGGTGATTGAGTTGTCCCAGTTTTTGACGCGGATAGTGGTGAGGGATATGTCGGTCACTTCGCCGTTGGCGTTGTGTGAGTCCATGATAATCCAGTCGTCCTTTTTGAGCATGTGGTTGGCTGAAATTTGCACCGATGCCACCAACCCCAAGATGGTGTCCTTGAACACCAACATTATCACGGCGGCCAAGCCGCCCAAGGCGGCTAAAATCGACATGGGCGAGCGCCCGATCAGCGCTGCCACCAGAATGATAGCGGTGACGCCGTATATGATTAGGCGCACCATTTGGAACACGCCCTTGATGGCGTAGACGTGGGTGTTCTCGCGCTTGCGTAGGGCCTCGTAGAGGTTGGAGAGGAACACCGAGAGAATCCAGCAGATGATTACGGCTAAGTAAATGTGGATTAACGGGTCGAAAAATGTGGGCGTTTTGATGTAGAACTTAGGCAACAGGTACATACCCAAGAAACCGGGGCTCAACAGGGCTATGCGGTTGAGCAGGGTTGAGGTGAGTAGATCGTCGTCCCAAGTGGTTTCAGTTTTTAACACTATCTTCTCAAGGAGTTCCATAATCAACTTGGAAATCCAATAGGCAATGGATGATAAAGCACCGAAAATGAGGGCAAAGACGATGTTAACCACCATTTGCGGAGCACCGACCAATCCGGAGCGAACGTATTCGATAGCAATATTTACGTATTCATTTATCATAGCAGCGCAAAGTTACTAAAAACTTGGCAAATAACCATCATCGTCAACAAAAAAAGTAAGCGACACATCCCGCTATTCCCCGCAAAAATAGAACCATTTAAAGCTGCGGGCGCTACCGGCGCTTCGCTGCGCCGGGCGGTGTGGTCTTCGCTAAAGCTCAGAGCCGAAACAAAAAAGCGGGCGGGGCGGGCGGAGCCTTTTTGTACATGCGCCGAGCTCTTGCTCGGCTCTGCAGTTGGGTCGGCCGGGCGGCTGTAATGGCAAAGCGGAGCGCCTTTTGGGCGCTCCGCTTTGATTATTGGGGTTGGGGAGATTATTCGCGGATGAATTGGAAGAATTCCATGCGGGATTGATGGAGGATGTTGAGAAGGCGTTCCATGAAGTCTTCGATGTCGGGGGTGGAGTCGATGAAGATTTCGGTGGTGAGCCATACGTCTTCGTCGTCGCATACGCACTTAGCCACTTTGTATTGTGCGTTGATTTTGTTCATGGCCTCGAGGATTTTTTCGCGGGGGATTTCGGGATGGTCGGCGAAGTCGAAGATGCCGGGCATGATGATGTTGAGGTATTGGGGGTCGTTTTCGTTTTTACCGATGATGAAGTAGCCACCTTGGTACTTGAACGACAGACCGTAGTCTTTTTCTTCGAATTTTACGCCGTTTTCGTAAAGCCAGTTTTTGTAAAGATCCATAGTTTTGAAAATCGTTTAAATGGTTAATAAATAGGGAATTATGCTTGTTTGAAGCCAACTGTCGGGCGGGCTTCGATGCCCGATGTGTCTTCAAATTTTTTGCGTGAATTTTCGTAGTCGCGCAGGAGTTTTTCGTTGAGCGAGGGGCGAGTGGAAGCGATGCATTCCAAGAGCATTTGCTGTGAGATGGGCTCGTCGCGGAGGGCGGCGATGAGGGCAGCATCGTTGACTATGAAGGCGATGTCGGAGGCCACGTAGTTGTTGGTGGCTTCGGCCAGTGCCAGGACGTTGATTTCGGCGCAGGGGCGGTCCTTGAGGTAGAGCTCGAACATGAGTTGGCGGGCAGTGAGGTCGGGGGCGGGGATGTACACCGACAGGTCGATGCGGCCTTTGCGCAGCACGGCGGGGTCGATGCTTTCGGGCTTGTTGGTGGTGCCGATCACAAAGACTTGGTGCTTGGAGCAGTTGTTGAGCTGGGAGAGGAATTCGTTGACTTCGCCGGAGATGTTCTCGGCTGAGCGCGAGGAGCGGTTGGGCACCATGGCGTCGAACTCGTCGAAGCAGATAATCATGGGCGCTTGCTTGCGGGCTTTGTCGAAGAGCTCGGCGATTTTGCCTTGGCTGCCGTGCACGTAGATGCTACCGAGGTCGGATGCCTTGATAATCTTGTACTTGAAGCCGGATTCTTCGGCGAATTTTTCGGCGAAGTAAGTTTTGCCGCAGCCGGGAGGGCCGTACAGGAGCATGCCGTTGGGCGGTGTGAGGCGGTATTTTTCGGCGCGTTCCTTGTTTTTGAGCACGAAGAGCACGCGGCGTTGGAGCATTTCTTTGATGTCGTCCATGCCGGCCACGTCGGCGAAGCCTTTGCCCGAGGGGTTGACCACGTCGGTATCCGCTTCGGCCTCCTTGGAGGCGGTGCACTGGCGCTGCATGCCGAATTTCTCCGGCTTGACTACGTCGGGCGAGGGGGTGTTGTCCTCTTCGACGGGCGAGGAAGCGGAATCAATGGCATTGATGAGCTGCTCCACGGTGAGGCGTCGGTCGGCGTGCATTTCCAAACCGCCGGTGATGATGTCGGCCACGTAGGCGGGGAGGTTGGGGATGATGCTCAGATCGAGGCGGCGCTTGCGAGCTATGTGCACGCCGGTTTTGTTGCCGTCCTGCGGCAACAAGTCGGCCCAGGGGGCTTTGCCGGTGAGCATGGCAAAGAATACTGCGGTTGCGGAGAACACGTCGCCGGCGGGCGAGGAAATCAGGCGGAACGATTCGGGCGAGCGGTAGGCCGGGGTGAGGTCTTCTTCCAAGTATTTGTCTTCGCGGGAGTTAGCGTGCGAGATGTGTCCGGCATCGATGATGCGCACCTCGCCGGTTTCCGGGGCGTACATCACATTGCGCGGGGTGATGTCGTTGTGAACCAAATTCTGCGAGTGGAGGTACTTCAAGCCGCAGAGAATCTTGCGGAAGATGTCCAAGGCGGTGGGGATGTCGAAGGTGCGACCGGCCAAAATGGGCTCGCTCAGCAAGCGTGCGCTGAAATAATCGCACACTAAATAAGGGTACGAGCGGCCGTTGAGCTCGAACACGCCATCGGTGCGGTAATGCACCACGTTGGGGTGGTCCAAGCCGCGCGAGTAAATGATCTCGCGTATGTTGTCGGGTTTAATCGTCCCGTTGGCTCGCTCCAAGTCAAACAGCTTCAAAAAGTACGATTCGCCATGGCTGTCGCGCACTCGATATGTTTGGCACAATAATCCGTTATGGATAAACTGGTCCACGATATAATCGCCAACTTGCTGGCCGTCGGCTAAAATGTGTAAGGTAGGAGGTAAATTACTCATATTTGTTAAATTTTAAAAGGGGTTAAAACTATTTTCTGCAAATTTAGCAAATATTTTGCAATTTCCCAACACCTTTTCGGCTTTTTGTATGAAATCTGGTCTAAAAATTACGAAAGTTCAGAAAACAATGGTGAGAGCCACGGCGTTGGGCTGCAGCGTCAGCGCACTGTAGTTGCGGCGCGAGGGGTCGCCGCGAAATAAATCCAACACCCCATTCACCGGGTCGAGCACTATGGCCGCGATGTGACCGACTACCTCTGAACCCAACAGCCGGTAGCCGTTGTCCATAATCTGCCGCTTGCCACGATAACACAGCTCGCCAATGAGGCTGCCTATCACCGGGGTAATGATCAAATCTTGATACGATGGCCGTTCCATAAATGCCTCGATGCCAAACTCCCAACCAATAGTTGACACCGCAGCGGAATACAGCAACGATTCTCGATAGGAAAAGCCGCAGGAGCGCGCACTCATAAAGTACACCGCCCCGGCGTAGGGGTGTAGGATATAGTTGAAGATTGCATTGTCGTGGTCCCATTCCGGACCGCGTTTGAACACGTTGCGCCACCAGCGCTTCAGCGGCGGAATCTCCTGAATTTCAGCACGATTCCAGGCGGTGGCATCCTCGGGCAGACATTCCAGCACCAACAGGGTGCCCACGAATGCGCCCGACAGCACGGCAGTGTTCTGCCACAGTCGGTGCCAATCTTTCTGCACCGCCTCGCGGGTGTACGGCAAGGCGTAAGGCGACAGCGGCTGATGGCCGGTGCTCGGCACCAACTCCACCGCCTCCAAGCGCAGCGTATCCGGCGCTGTCCTTACCAACAAGGCCGCGGCCGGCAAGGAGTCGGCCGCGGCTGCCGCGCTTTTTGCGGCCGAGGGAAAGTCCGCAGCAGTCACTAAAAGAAAGAGGAGGAGGAATTTCATCCAATTCATACGCTGTCCGTGATAGTTTACACCTTAAACGCACCCCCGCCGCAAAAAGTTGCCGCCATCCACCAATTCAGCCAACATATTCTCCCTTTTGACCAATCTTCAGCGCCGCAAAGCAAGCCTTCGCTAAAGCTCAGAGCCGCGACAAAAAAGCGCCCGCCAGCAAAATCTCCCTCAATGAGGGATAAATTTGCTTGCGGGGTGGTTCAGTAGGTTAGGCCGAAGGCCCAGAGGGGAAGGACGATGCCGTGGCCGGTTTCAATGTCATCGCGCACGATGCGGCCATTGCTGATGCCCTCGATTTGCTTGGCGCCTTTGGAGCGGCCTCCCACCTCGAAGGTGTAGCCATTGACGGTGAAGTCGGATTCGCGCGATGCGCTCACGCGGTGGCGCACTCGCATTTGGTTGAGGAAGAAAGTTTCGCGCAGGTTGCCCACGTTTGCGTTCGGCGCGATGGCATTCATCAAGCTCGGGTTGTCCACGTAAACCTTTTCCACCTTGCCCAAGGCACGCAGGCCGGAGGTGTTGTCGCGAAGCATAGCTATCATGCCGGCCTTCTCCATGTACACCAAGTAGTCGGGGATGCTGTTCTTGCTCACGCCAATTTCCGCTGCAAGGCTGTCAGCATTGGGCTTGAACGGTGCTAATGAGGCGATAATCGAGAGCATTGCTTTGAGCTTGCGTGCAGTAGCCGCTTTCATATTGGCATATTGTGGGATATCCACCTCAATGGTTTGGGCCACCACCTGCTGCATGCGCATATCGAAGTTGTCGTCCAGGGCGAAGGGATAGTAACCGCGGCGCAGGTAGTCGCGAAACAGTGGCAGCGGGTGCTCCACATCGCCAATCACGGTGCGGTGAGCAAGTATATCATCGAGTGTAAACACCTCTGCATCAATATTGTGGAATAGCTGCAGGTATTCGCGGAACGACAACCCTTGCATGGTGTAGATCAGCGCCCGCCGACTCAGGTCAGCTTCGCCGTGCAGGATATCCAACACCGATGAACCGGTGAACACCACCCGCAACGATGGGTGAGTGTCGTAGATCTGCTTCAGCTCACGACTCCAGTTAGGGTATTTGTGAATCTCATCAATGTAGATGTGGGTGCCGTTCTCCTTCACGAAGTCATCCACCAAATCTATTAGCGAGTGATGCGAGAAATAGAAATGGTCGGCCGACACATACAGGTGCGAACCGGCGCTGCTGCGGCGGATACGCTGCAAAAGCAGAGTGGACTTACCCACACCGCGCGGGCCCACGATGCCCACCAAGCGGCTGTCCCAGTTGATTTCATCATAGATATAACGCAGCATGGCCATAGGGGTTTGGCGCAGCATCTCGGTCATATAATCATATAGCTTGTCGTCAATCATAATCAAAAATTTTTGCAAATATACGAAAAAATCCCTCAATGAGTGCTGATTTTGCTGAAAAAATCCCTCAATGAGTGCTGATTCTGCCGAAATTCTCCCTCAATGAGGGATTTTGCAACATTTCAGCCGGATTCGAATGCTAAATGAATGGGGTCATGTACACGGGCAGATAGGTTACGCCCGCTTCTCGCCGGAGGTCTTTGGTGTAGATGAGATACCGCTTAGCAATGCGGTCGGAATATTTGTGGCAGAAAGCATCGAGCGAGGCATGGGTGCGATAGCCCGACGACTTCACTTCGATAGGTGTGACCTTGTAGCCATCGGCTATCACAAAATCCACCTCATAATATTTCTTCCCATCATCGATTGGCATAGTGTTGTAATACAACTGCTTGCCGCTTGCTCGAAGCATCTGAGCGATTACATTCTCGTAGATGTAACCCAAATTGGTGTTCAACTTATCGAGTAAAAGCTTCTGATAGATGGTATCATCGGTGGAATCTTTGTCCATAAAAGTGAGGGTGATGAAGAGCCCGGTGTCGCCGAGATACATTTTGAACCGCTTATTGTCGCGCGAAAGGGCCAAGCCCACGTTCGGGTCTGAAGCGTGATAAGCCACGTTGACCGTCATCGACTCCTCCATTAAACGAATGATGCCGTATGTGCTGTTGGAAGCATTAGCGTTCAAAGTCGAAGTAAGCTGAAAGCGTGAGGCATTCTTGGTCAATTGCCCCGGCACGGCATCAAAGATGGCGAGAGCCTTACCGCTTTCATCTATCTTATTGAAATCCTCTCGGTAAATGGCGATAATGTCGCGCTTGACGCGGTCCACACTGCTCATATTATTGGTTTGAAGATAAGTGGCGACAGCTTGCGGCATACCGCCCACAAGCATGTAGAGGCGAAAATCGCGCATCAAAGAGCGGTGTGTAGCCTGGCCCAACGGTTCGCCACGTTCAAAAGCTTTGCGAACCAATGGGATGGTCACTTCATCGTCCATTGCCCAGCGGAACTCCTCGTAATCCATCGGGAACATATCTATCTTGGTTTCCTCACTGGGCAACACGATGTTAACGCTATTTTTGCGCACGGAAATCAGCGACCCCGTTTCGATATAGTCATACCGATGGTCTTTAACCAACTGCTTGATGGCTTGACGAGCTTTCGGGCACATCTGCACCTCATCGAAGATGATTACCGACTCACGCTCATACAAATCCACCTTATAAGCCAGTTGAAGACGGAAGAAAATATAATTGAGGTCAGACACATCATTAAACAACTCCGCTACACCCGCCTTGGGTGCAGCGAAATTGATAAGAATATAGCTTCGATACTCCCTACGGGCGAACTCCTCGGCAAGAGTAGATTTGCCGATACGGCGAGCGCCTTGAATCAAAATAGCCGTGTCGCCATTGCGTTCGCGCTTCCACTGAAGGAGCTTATCGTAAGCCTTTCGCTTGAAAATTTTATCTTCTTTGCTCATAATTAATGAATTACGATGCAAAGTTAGCAAAAATCATATTTTCCACCAAATTTTTTAGGCCGATTTTTATATTTTCCACCAAATTTTAATCCACAAATTTGTGTATTATGTGAACCGGCCGGTGGAGGTGTCTCACGCGGATTTGGCAGATTTTTGCGGAGCGGGCAAGGAAAGACGACTTCTTACGATGGCCATCCGGGTGGGGGTTAGTTGATGATGATGTTGTCTTGGGGGAAGCGGTAGCGGGTGTCGCCGGTTTGGGGGGTGATGCTCATGAGGATGGTGATGAGGCCGACGCGGCCGGCGAACATCAGCAGGACGAGCACGATTTTTGACAGGGGTCCGAATAGCGGGGTTATGCCCATGGAGGAGCCGACGGTGCTGATGGCGGAGATGACTTCGAAGAGGATGGCGCGGGTCGAGAGGTGGGGTTCGAGGGCGGTGATGGCGATGAATCCGGCGATGATGGCGCAGATGGATGCCATGACCACGGCGGAGGCGCGGCGCACGGAGTCGGCGGGGATTTCGCGGCCGAGGAGGGTGGTGGTGCTGCGGCCGCGGGCCACGGCGCGAATGTTGGCGAACATCACGGCCACGGTGTTGATTTTGATGCCGCCGGCGGTGGATTGTGAGCCGCCGCCAATCCACATTAGCACGGCTAATACCACTAAGGAGAGCAGGGAGAAGTTGGCCATGGGTATGGAGCAGAATCCGGCGGTGCGAGCGCTGGCGGAGGTGAAGAGGCTTTGGACCACGCGGTCGGCGGCGGGGAGTGAGGCGAAGGCATTGTTCCACTCTAACAGGGCCACAAGGGCGCTGCCGGCCAGAAGCAGGATTACGGAGCCGGCGAGCACGATTTTGGTGTTGATGTTGGTGAGGTGGACGATGCGAGCGCGGCGGCGCATGCGGGGGATGAACAGGCCGAGGAGTTTGCGCAGCCAGTATCCGGCCACGCGGCGCAGGTTCATCACGATGGGGAAGCCGAGGCCTCCGAGGACCACGAGGATGGTGAGGGTGATGAATAGCACGTTGTGATTGCCTTCGAGGGCGAATTGCTCGAGGGAGCATGTGGCGAATCCGGCGTTGCAGAAGGCTGATATTGAGTGGAATATGGCGAAGAAGATTTCTTGGTGGAGTGAGAGGGGGAGGGTGCCGTGGATGTTGAGCCAGATGGCTGCGGCGCCGCAGAGTTCGATGGTGAATGTGAATCCGAGGATATATAATAAGGTGGAGATGAGCGAGGAGAAGGTGTCGCTGCCGACCATGTCGCGCAGGGCGAATTGGCCTTGTAATCCGGCTCCGCCCATGAAGAACATGGCGAAGAAGCTGGTGATGGTCATCACGCCGAGGCCGCCGGTTTGGATGAGCAGCAGGATTACGATTTGGCCTTCGATGCTGAAGGTGGAAGCGATGTCGACGGGTGTGAGGCCGGTGATGCACACGGCGGAGGTGGCCACAAAGAGGCCGTCGAAGATTGAGAGCGACACGCCGGAGGCCAACGAGCGCGGCAGCATCAGCAGCAGGGTGCCGAGGAGGACGATGACGGTGAAGCAGGCGGCCATCAGCAGCGCGGGGTTGGTTTTGCGGTTAATGAATCCAACGATGCCGGAGGATGCTTCAATCACCGAGTAGATGCCCAATACCGACTTGAGGAAGAGCGGGTCGGCCAGGAAGGATGTGCGCAAGGCCGGCCATATGGCGGGCAGCTCGGCCAGCAGCAGGGCCACGCCGCCGATGACGGTGAGGGCCACGTTGCGGCCGCGGATGGATTTGCGCGAGAACACCAATCGGAAGCAGAATGCGATGAGGAATATCCACCAAGCGGTGTTGTAGACCTTGGTGAGGACGTGGCGTTCGGCGGTGTCGATGGTGAAGCCGTAGTCGAAAATCAGGGCGCCCAAAGTGGCCATCGCCACCGTAAAGATGGCGATGCGCAAGCCGAAGCCGATGCGACGTTGCACCCGCGGCGGCATGAGCCGTTTGAGGTCGAGGTCAATGTGGAGCAATTACTTATCGTCGGGGGCTGTGGGTGGATAGTCGATGGTGTAGTGTAGGCCGCGGGAGTTGTGGCGCTCTTTGGCCTGACGCATGATGAGGTAGCCGACGTTGATGATGTTGCGCAGCTCGCAGATTTCGCGTGAGGCTTTGGAGCATTTGAACAGTTTTTCGGTTTCCTGATAGAGGATGTCGAGGCGGTTCCAAGCGCGGTCGAGGCGGAGGTTGGAGCGGACGATGCCCACGTAAGTGCCCATGATTTGGTTTACTTCGCGGATGCTCTGGGTGATGAGGACCATTTCTTCGGTGTGGCGGGTGCCTTCGTCGTTCCATTTGGGCACGTCGTGGCGCAGGGATATGTGGTCGAGGCGTTCGAGCGAGTGCTTGGCGGCTGCGTCGGCATATACCACGGCTTCAATCAACGAGTTGGAAGCCAGGCGGTTGCCGCCGTGCAGTCCGGTGCAGGAGCATTCGCCGAGGGCGTATAGGCGGTCGATCGACGATTGGCCGTCGAGGTCCACTTTGATGCCGCCGCAGAGGTAGTGTGCGGCGGGAGCCACGGGGATGTAGTCCTTGGTGATGTCGATGCCCAGCGAGAGGCATTTGCGGTAGATGTTGGGGAAGTGGTGACGGGTTTCCTCGGGGTCTTTGTGGGTGACGTCGAGGTACACGTGGGCATCGCCGGTGAGCTTCATTTCGGAGTCGATGGCGCGGGCCACGATGTCGCGTGGGGCGAGCGACAGGCGCGGGTCGTACTTCTGCATGAACTCTTCGCCGCGCTTATTGCGGAGGACGGCGCCGTAGCCGCGCATGGCCTCGGTGATGAGGAATGAAGGGCGGTCGCCGGGGTGGTAGAAAGCGGTGGGGTGGAATTGGACGAACTCCATGTCCTTGACGGTGCCTTTGGCACGGTAAACCATGGCGATGCCGTCGCCGGTGGCCACCAGGGGGTTGGTGGTGGTGTGGTACACGGCGCCGATGCCGCCGGTGGCCATGACGGTGATTTTCGAGAGGAAAGTGTCCACTTGGCCGGTGGCGCAGTCGAGCACATAGGCGCCGTAGCAGGTGATGTCGGGGGTGCGGCGGGTGACGATTCGGCCCAAATGGTGCTGGGTGATGATTTCGATGGCGAAGTGGTTTTCGTACACGTCGATATTCGGCTCTTGGCGCACGGCGCGGATGAGGCTCTGCTGGATTTCGTAGCCGGTGTTGTCGGCATGGTGGAGGATGCGGAATTCCGAGTGACCGCCTTCGCGGTGGAGGTCAAATTCGCCGGCATCGTTGCGGTCGAAGTTCACGCCCCACTGCAGCAGCGAGGCGATGCCGGTGGGAGCACCTTCCACCACCTTTTTGACGGCGGCGGGGTCGCTGAGCCAGTCGCCGGCCACCATGGTGTCGTGGATATGTTTTTCGAAGTTGTCTACTTTGAGATTGGTCACAGAGGCCACACCGCCCTGGGCAAGTGCTGTGTTAGCCTCGTCGAGGGTTGTCTTACAAATGAGCGCTACGCGACCTTTGGCCGCTACTTTGAGCGCGAAACTCATGCCGGCTATACCTGAGCCAATCACGAGAAAATCATAATCGTGTGTCATTGCAATGTTTTTAGCACCGCAAAAGTACGTACTTTTTTGCAAACTACCAAATAAAAATGCGGGCAAGGGCTCGAAGCAAGTGCAAAAAGGCTGCGCCGCGGCCGCAATTGGGCCAATATGGCTAATAGGGCTAATTCTGTGGGGGGTTAGATGAATTCGCCGGCGGTGTTTTCGTCGAGGCGGGCGGCGATGGTGCGGGCGGCGTAGGTTTCGGGGATGAAGATTTGGGTGATGCCCATGGCGTGGAGGATGGCGCGGTGCACTTGGTCGATGGCGCGGGCGGCAATGTTGGACACGCGTTGCTCTTTGAGGGCGGCTACCACTCGCAGGGAGTAGTCCATGCTTTGGCCGATGGCCACGATGGCTTGGTCGATTTGGTTGAGGGGCAACGAGCGGAGGCCCACGGCGTCGGTGGCATCGAGGATGTAGGTGACGGAGATGCGGTCTTTGACCTGGTCGGTGCGCTGTTCCACGGTGTCGACGCCGATCACTTCATGGCCTAAGTCGGTAAGTTCTTCGGCGAGGGTGCGGCCGAAATTGCCCAGGCCGATAATGAGGTATTTCATAGTTCAGGTAAATGATTCAAAGGCAAAGTTAGCACTTTTTCGGCAAACAAACAAATAAAGTGGTGCGGAGCCATTTTCTATTGATTGTTTTCTTGCTTCTGCAAAAAATGCGGCTGATTTTTGGTGGGGTGAATGATTTTTTTTAACTTTGTGGAAAATTCACAATAGTAGATTATGCTCACCATTTATAAAGCGTCGGCCGGCAGTGGCAAAACATACACCTTAGCGTATCAGTACATCAAGCTGTTATTGGGCAAGAAGTGCGAAAAGTACGGAAAGTATGTGCTTAACACGCCGCAGTACTTGGAGCCGCTTCATTTGGAGCCGAACCGTCGGCCCCACTCGCATATTTTGGCCATCACGTTCACTAACAAGGCCACCCAGGAGATGAAGTCGCGCATCCTCAAGGAGTTGGACGACTTGGCCGAGGTGCCGGCCGCGGGCGCGGAGGATGCTTCGTCGTATGCCAAGGATTTGGTGAGCGAATTCGGCTGTACGCGCGAAGAATTGGCCAATCAGGCGCGTAAGGCGCTGAACGACATACTGTTTGACTACAGCGCCTTCAACGTGAGCACCATCGACTCGTTCTTCCAGATGGTGATGCGCGTGTTTGCCGACGACATCGGCTATCAGGGCGACTACCGAGTGGATTTGGACAATGATTTGGTGCTGCATACGGCGGTCGACACCCTGTTTGAGGAGCTCAACACGGTGGATTCGCCGTACTATAAAGTGCTGAGTGCGTGGTTCAAAGCCTTGGCGCAGGACGAGCAGTACACCGACAAGTCGGTCAACCCCTTCAGTCGGTCGCGCGGTTTGTACAAGGAGTTGATGTCGCAAGTGAGCAAGATTTACGACGAGGTTTTCGAGTGCCACGCTGCCGAGGTAAAGGAGTACCTGAGCGACCCCGCCAACATTGCCGCCTATCGCCGGAGCCTTGATGACCGGCTAATGGAATTGCGCCGGGAGTTGGAAGACTTGGCTAATGATGTCAGAAATAGAATCACTGCCGGCGGCTGCCGGTGGAATGATAAATATAAAGCAGTGACGGCTATCATTGAGTTGACGGCTAAAGAATCCGCGCTCAAGGATGATTTTTGCGTGCGATTCAGTAATAGTAATTCGCTCAAAGCGTTGATTGGCCCGAAAGTCACAAAAGTTATAGGCGACACCGTGCCTACTTGGTTCTTGAAATCCAATCCGGCCACTGCCGAGGTGGTAGATGCTATGGAGAAATGGATTAAAGCGCTTTACGACCACGTGGTGTTCACCACCGTCAGTCGCGCTATCAAAATCGGCCTCAACACCCTCACCATCTCCAACCACATCGACGAAATCATCTCCAAAGCCCGCACCCAGGACAATATGATGCTGCTGGACGACACCAAGTCGCTGCTGTCGACCATTATCAATGAGGACCCGATACCGTTCATCTACGAGCGCATCGGCGTGAACCTGCGCCACTTCCTCATCGACGAATTTCAGGACACCTCCAAGATGCAGTGGCAAAATTTGGCGCCGCTGCTGAGCGAGTCGTTGGCCACCGACTGCGATTCGCTCATTATCGGCGATGTGAAGCAGTCGATTTACAGTTGGCGCGGCGCCAACAGTTCGCTGCTCCACCACCAAGTGGAGCAGTCTGCGGAATTTGCTGACAAGCTCATACTCAAGGGCTCGCAACCCGGCGAGAACACCAACTATCGCAGCGCCCGCACCTTGGTGCTGTTCAATAACACCCTGTTCCGCCGCATTGCCAATCCCTCAAGCAGCACCGACCAACCCATCACCGGCTACGAGAGCATCGAGCAGACCCCGGCGAAGAAGAATGCCAACCTCAGCGCTTACATCACCATTAACAGCTTCGCCGACAGCGAGGTGCTCTCCAAATTGTACAAAAAAGAGGAGTTCGACGCGGCCACCGCGAAGCGCGGTTGCCCGGTGGAGAATCCCAAGGAGAAGGCCGTGTTTCACTGCGCTATGCAGATTCTCGACCAAATGCGGCGCGGCTACAAGGCCAAGGACATCGCCATCCTCTGCCGCCGCCGTGAGGATGCCGCCTTCACTATCGACTATCTCCAAAACTATTTTAGCGAGATACCCCTGCTGAGCGAGGACGCGCTGTATATCCGCAACAACGAGTCGGTGAAGCTCATTATCAGCTTCTTGGAGCTGATAGCCAAGCGCTTCACAGTCAGTCCGTTGAGCTACGCCAACGCAGATACACCGGACGCCGACTCCTCCAAGCTGACGGCCTTCGTGCACGAGCGCACCTCCGGTGCCCTGTGCTACCGCTACGAATACTTCCGCTCCGCCCAAAAGCTCACCAACCCCACCCCGGAAGAAATCGCCCAAGCCGATAACGAAGCCCTGCACCATGCCCTCAACTTCGAGGCCGACGCCATCCCCGTGCCCGGCAGCGTCGACGCATCCATTTCCTCCGATGTAGAGGCCATCCTCCGCATCGGCGCTGAGAACCTCTCCACCTTGGTGGAAGCCATCATCCACCACAAGATCAAGCCCGAACAGCAGGCGCGCGACATCGACTACATCAACGCCTTCGCCGACTTGGTCAACCAATACTCGCTCGACAACCCCGCCACCCCATACACCTTCATGGATTATTGGAACAAGTCGGGCCGCAACGCCACCCTGATGGCCTCCGCCGCGCTGGATGCCGTGAGCGTGATCACCGTCCACAAGGCCAAGGGGTTGGAGTGGGACTGCGTGCACATCCCGCTGATGAACTGGGCCTTCGAGCAAGATTCTATCAACAACTGGTTCACCCTGCCGCCCAACCCTGAATGCCCCCCTCCGCCCATTATTTACCTCAAAACCGACGCACATTTTGCCCACGACCTATCGCCCGTGGCCGAAGAATACAAGCGCTACCGCGCCGCCGAGATGGCCGACAACCTCAACGTGGCTTACGTGGCCTTCACCCGCGCCGTGCGCGAGCTATGCATCGGCATCGGCATCACAAGTAAAGATGGTGATAAGGCATTGGCATCTACCATAATCAATGCTCTCACAGCCCATGCCCCCGACCCTATGTCGGAGCTGCACTGCGACCTGCGTGCCGGCATCATCTCCGAGGATAATAAGACCTTCCGCTACGTGATTGGCGAGCCCACTAAGCCCGTGGAAGAGAAGGCCACGCAAGCACGCCGTCCCATCGAGCCGGTGTCAGCCGCCCCTGGCGACACCCGCGTGACCGCCACTAACTTCCCCGTTAACTTCTCCGAGGTCAACCGCGTGTACACTATGCTCGAAGACATGGTCTCCGCCCCCGAGAAGTACCTCGATTTGGGAAATAGCGAAGCGCAGCAAGTGGTGGACGAGGCCGCCACAAAAGAGGCGCGCCGCCGCGGCATCGATTTACACCTCATCCTGTCGAACATCCACCTCATCACCGAGCCCGACTACCTCCAACGCGCCCTGGCTCTGAGCCACCGTTACCTCTCGCCCGGTGCGCCCATCGAGGAATACAAACGCGAGATTACCGAGGCAATAGACAGCCTCGACCCGCAGTTGCGCCGGCTGTGGTTCGGCTCCGGCGCCAAGCGCGTGCAGTGCGAGCAAGAGTACTACGTGCCCGATGGCGACCGTTGCTTCCGCGTGGACCGCGTGGTGTTCACCCACACCGACGGCATCCACCTGATCGACTTCAAATTCACCTCCCAACCGCGGCCCGAGCACCGCACCCAGGTGAGCAACTACCGCCATATCATGCAAAAGGTAGGCTACAGCCAAATCCACGCCCACCTGTGGTACCCCGCCCTGCGCCAAGTAATCACCCTCCCCGAAGAATAACCCCCTCCCCTTTCGGGCAATAGCTCGGCGGCGGAGGTGGGCGCGCAGCAGCGGGCGCGGTGGCGGTGCAGGGTGGGCTAAGTGCCGAGTGTGTGCGGGCGATGCTTTCATTTTTTGCTAAAATTTCTTATTTTTTTGATTATTCTTCGGTATTTATTGGGAATTTGAAATAAAATTGCTACCTTTGGGGCGCAATATCTGAAAAAATACTCTCAAATGAATAATCCTATACAATCAATTGCGTTTTTGGCGCTTGGCTTAGCTATGAGTTTTAGCCCGATGACGGCTAATGCGGCCAGCGGCCAAACTATCACATTCTATGAGTTCACTAACGAAGTATCTACCATCGGTTGGTCGTCGCTTGATGCCAACGAGGATGGTGTTACTTGGGGTTACACACCCTATCTTAACGGCTTGGCTTATTTGGGTAATACCACAGCTGCGGCCGGCGACGACTGGCTGTTTTCGCCGGCGATTTCATTGGATGGCGGCACGGATTACCTGTTGGAGTATACCCTGGCATTGCGCGGTTGCTTTGCTCCGGAAACCATAGAGTTCTATCTCGGTAGCCAGCCCTCGCCCACCGCGATGACTCAGCAGTTGGTCAGTGAGACTTACGACTTCGATGCCGGCAAGGTCACTCGGTATTGCCACATCCACCTTGACACCCCGCTGCCCGTCATCTACGTGGGCTTGCGCAACAGTTCGCCCGCCGGCAACGGCATCGTGTCGCTCAAGCGCCTGCGCGTGTCGACCGCCGACCCGCAGCAGCCCGAGGCCGTGTACTCCATGGCCGTGGTGCCCAACAAGGCTGCCGGCACCCTTAAAGTGAAGTGGCTAAATCCCGAACGCGATGTCAACGAGGCTCACATTTCCACCCCGCTGTCCGCGTCCGTGGCCGTGAATGGCACCGTGGTGGCCACCGCCGACAACTGCCTCCCCGGCGAGGAGTCCTCCGTGGTAATAACTCCCGAAGCCATCTCCGGCAAGATTACCGTGTCGGTGACCACCGCCGTTGACCCGGCTAAACCGGCCGTAGCCACCGAGATGCTCGTGGACCTCGACGACGAAGCCGGCCCTCGCACTCTCGAAGCCAACTTCACCATCAACACCCGCGAGGAGTTTGCCCAATGGACCGTGCTCAACACCGATAACAATGCCAACCAATTCAAGTTCGACTACGGTTCGGCCTTCCTCCAAGGCACCGGCAAGTGCAACGACTGGCTGATTACCCCCGCTGTGGAACTCAATGCCGGCACCCGTTACCTCATCCGCTACAAGGCCAAAACCTCCGGTTCGCAGTACTATGCCGACTTCAAAATCACCGTAGGCAGTGCGCCTTCCGCCGAGAAGCAAACTCAAACCGTGGGTCAGCAGTCGAAGTTGCTGCAAAACGGTTTCGGCGAATTTACCACCGCACAATTCTCCGTTGACGCCGACGGCACTTACTATTTAGGCTTCAATGCCACCTATGTGGGTAACTCCCTCGATATCAAGGACGTACAAGTATACTCCATCGCCCCCGGCGGCGAGTTCGCCGACCCCGAACTCTCGCGCCCCTATTACGGCGACGAGCGCTCCGACGACCTCGGTAACGGCCTCGAAATTGACGCTATCAACGTTTACGACAAGCGCCTTTCCGGCGAAGGCATCGAGCTATTCTACGCCTCCACCGCCGGTTTGCTCGACGCATACACTGAGGCACCCAACGGCTTGTTCCACATACCCTATGCCGACGGCGCTTACTCCATCGACCTTAAGACCCCTGACTTGGGCGGTATGTTCGGCGGCGGCGTTTGCTACCACGATGGCAAAATCTATTGCAACGAATACGACTACAAGAGCGACTACCAAGCCATCCACCCTATGTGGAAGGTCTTCGATGCCGCTACCTTTGAGCTGCTGAGCGAAACCGCCCTGCCCGACAACGGCCAAGCCACCACCATCTGCCTCACCTACTGCACCGCCAACGACCGCATCTACGGCTTCAACCGCGACTACAGCGACACCCGCCTCATGGAAATCGACCCCGCCACCGGCGCCATGACCGACATCTCCGGCGTGCTCGACCCCTACAAGCGCTTCCTCGCCATCGCCGCCACCGCCGACGGACAGCTCCTGTGCATCTACATGTGCGAAGACTACTACACCGGCGACCAAACCCACTACCTCGCTCGCATCGACCGCTCCAACGGCCATATTGCCACCATCGGCCAAATCACCGGTGTGAACCTCCTGCCCGAGGACGTCCTTTACAATATGAAGTACCGTCAGGCCCTCTACGTCAACCACTCCGACGGCTCCATCTACTGGACCTTCGGCTCGTCGTCGATGGCCATCGGCTCGGAGTACATGCCCACATTCCGCATCAACCCCGTGAGCGCCAACGCCACTTTGTGCCACTACCTTACCGACGTCAGTGCCATCGCAGGCGCATTCTTCGTTGAGCCGCATGTCGACGCTCCTGCAGCCGTGACCGGCGTGCGGTATGTCAACGACCCCAACGGCGTCAACTCCGGCACCCTCTCCTTCACCTTGCCCTCCACCACCTACAACGGACAACCGCTTTCCGGCGACATCACTTACGACGTGACCGAAGCCAACGGCAAGTTATCCTTCCACGATTCCGCCGCCCCCGGCACCAAGGTGACCATCCCCATCGAAGCCGACAACGATTTGTTCAACATCTCCATCACCGGCACCAACGCTGCCGGCACCTCCGCCGCAATCAGCTACGAGTTCCTGGTAGGTTGGGATGCCCCCGACTGCCCCACCAACATCACCTTGGTGGATGAAGGCCTCGACATCACCCTCACCTGGAAAGCGCCCGCTGCCGGCATCCACGGCCAGCCCTACAACCCCGAAACCCTGCGCTACATCGTGCTCGACTATATGACCGGCGAAGTGCTCGCCCGCGGCCTCACCGAGTGCTCATACTCCATCACTGCCGATCCGGCTCTGCGTCGCCACTGCTACGCCATCTACAGCTGCGTCAACGACACTCCCACCGCCGGCGCGCTGTCTAACTCCGCCGTAGTGGGCGACCCCATCGAACCGCCCTTCGGCGGCGTGTTCCAAAGCCGTGAGGACTTCTACAACTACTACACCGTAATCGACGACAACCTCGACCGCAGTACTTGGGGCCTCGACTCCTCCTCCAGCGCCGCCATGTACTTCTACAGTTACTACAACGATGCCGACGACTGGTTGATCTCTCCCCCCCTTCGCCTCAAAGCCGGTGAGGAATACACCCTCCAATTCGGCGCATTCTCCTCCAACGAAGACTACCCCGAAACCATGGACGTGGCTCTGCTGCTTGGCAAGACCGTCAGCGACGTGCTCTACAACCTCATGGCCATCGATCCCGTGCCCGCCATCGACGAGGATAACAACCTCACCGTATACACCATCCCCGTGACCGTGGATAGCGACGGAGTATACTACTACGGCTTCCACGTCACCTCGCCCGCCTACTCGGAATACTTGGTGCTCTACGACATTGAGTTTGTGGATGCCGCCGGCGTGAACGACATCGCCGTGGACCACGCTGCCGCCACACCCACCGAGGTATACGATATCCAAGGCCGTCGACTCAGCGCTCCCGCCCGCGGCGTGAACATTGTGCGCTTCTCCGACGGTTCAGCTGCCAAGATTCTCATCCCCTAATCCGCAATAGTCATGGCCGCTCAGCTCCCCGCGCAATTTGTTGACATGCTGCACAATATGGGCGTGCCGGCCTTGGCACAGTTGCCCGAAGCGCTACTGTCGACCGCCCCGGCGGTGGCAGTGCGCATCAACCGGGCCAAAGGCTTCGACGCACCCTCCGACGGCACCCCCGTGGAGTGGTGCGCCGATGGCTTTTACCTGCCCTCGCGCCCCGATTTCACCCTCGACCCGGCTCTCCACCAGGGCCTTTACTACGTGCAGGACGCATCATCAATGGCCCACGCCGCCGCCGTCGAAGCCGCCGTGGCCATACTCGGCAATGAGCCGCTGCGATTCCTCGATGCCTGCGCAGCACCCGGCGGCAAAACCACCGCAGCCATGGACCGCCTGCCCGCCGGCTCATTCACCGTGGCCAACGAATTCGACCGCCGCCGCTGCTCAATCCTCCTCGAAAACATCGCCAAATGGGGCAATGATGCCGTGGTCATCGCCAACGGCGATGCCGCCACCTTGCCCCCCATCACCCACTTCTTCGACCTCATCGCCGCCGACGTGCCCTGCTCCGGCGAAGGCATGATGCGCAAGGACGAGCACGCCGTAGAGCAATGGTCGCCGGCGCTGGTGGCCGACTGCGCCGCTTTGCAGCGCCGCATCGTGGCCAACCTGTGGCAGTCGCTCCGCCCCGGCGGGTGCTTCATCTATTCCACTTGCACATTCAATACTGCCGAGAACGAACAAGTGCTGCGCTTCCTCATCGACGAATTCGGCGCCATACCCCACCCTGTGCCCGCCCTCGAGCGGCCCGAAATCCTCGGCGCCGTGGACCTTGACGCACCCGCCTACCGCTTCCTGCCCGGCCGCGTCCGCGGCGAGGGCCAGTTCATAGCCCTCCTGCAAAAGCCCGACGACACCCCGCGCCAACTGCCCCGCCGCCCCAAGCCCGCACGCCCGGCCAAACTGCCCAAACTGCCGCCGCTGCTCGACGGCGAGTACATATATAATATGGTAGGCGCCGACACCATCACCGCCCTGCCCGCCGCCTGCGCCGCCGATGCCGAGACGGTGCGCAACCTGTGGCCCGTCACCGCCACCGGCGTGGAAGTGGCTACCCTCCGCGGCAAAGACCTCATCCCGGCCCAGCCGCTCGCTATGTGCCGTCACCTCCGACGCGACGCATATCCCGCCTGCGAAGTCGACCACGACACCGCCCTCAGCTACCTGCGCCGCAACGCCATCACCATCACCGCACCCCGCGGCATAGTCCTTCTCACCCATAACGCCCACCCACTCGGCTGGGCCAAAAACCTCGGCAACCGCGCCAACAACCTCTACCCCGCCCCCTGGCGCATCCTCAAAAGCTAATCAACCCGCCCGCATCGGAAAATTCGCCCTTTTCACCAATTTTTACCCCATTTTTTACAAAAAAATCTTAAAAAGCGCATTTTTTTTGCCGAATATTTGTGGGAATAAAAAAATCTTCTTAACTTTGCACTCGCTTAAAGCGCCGATGGCCCATTCGTCTATCGGTTAGGACGCAAGATTTTCATTCTTGAAAGAGCAGTTCGATTCTGCTATGGGCTACTAATTAAAAACAAACAAACCCTCCTAAACACGACATGGCAAATCATAAGTCATCAATCAAACGCATTCGCCAGACCGAGAGCCGTCGCCTGCGCAACCGCTACTACGCTAAGACCGCACGCAACGCCGTTCGCAACCTGCGCCGCATTACCGACAAAGCTGAAGCGCAAGCTAAGCTCGTGGTAGTTAGCGCCATGCTCGACCGTCTTGCCTCGAAAAAATCCATCTCAAAAAATAAAGCCGCTAACCTCAAGAGCAAACTTGCTCACCACATCGCCAAGTTAGCCTAAGGGTGCGACTGTTTCATAGTTGAGTTTTTAGAGATTCCGGCCCATTCGTCTATCGGTTAGGACGCAAGATTTTCATTCTTGAAAGAGCAGTTCGATTCTGCTATGGGCTACATAATCCCGCCAACCGGCGGGATTTTTGTGTATACCCCCCGCTCCCTCCCCTCCAGCCACCCAAAAAGCTCCGCGCGGCCCCGCCTGCCACCCGCCGCCGAGCAACAGCTCGGCGCCTCTCCAAAAAGGCTCCGCGCGCCCACGGCGCCGCCAGCCGTGTGGCTCGGCGCAGCGAAGCGCCCGCCGCGG
>CAMGBT010000030.1 GCA_946011725.1 uncultured Bacteroidales bacterium
TGCCGTTCCACTTTGTGGAACTATTTTTGCACCATGATTTCAATTAGCAAAAATACCACACTGCGGCTTTCGTGCAAGTTCTCGCAACTGCACATCTCCACCGACCTCGATTACGTCGATGTCATCATCGGTGTCGAGGGTGAGGAGCTGTTGAGCGGGCGCTACTTCGCTTCCGGCGGCTTGGTCGTCATAGGCGATATGCAGTCGCTTCTCGAAGAAGCGATGCGCCAACGCCAGCAGTCGTTGATGGTTGTCAACGTTGTCGCCTACCATGACATCAACGACGACACGCTCGATGACTACGACAGCACATCCTTTCGTATGCTCTTCTGCGACCGCCTACCCGAGGTGGACTTCTCCGCCGACACCTTCGCCCACCACTTCCTCACCGCTGCCTCCTCGCGTCGCATCGCGCCGCGGGCATCGGTGTTGCTCGGCTTCTATGCCGCCGCAGGCGAATCGCTCGCTTACGATGTCATCGCCGATTACGTGGCCAACGGCCAGGCAGCGCAAGCCGTCATCCACGGCAACGGTGAAGACACCGCCTCCGTGGCCAACGTCTACTCGCTCAGTTTCCAGCTGTCCTACATAAAGCAAAAGGTCGAACAGCTCGCCGGACTCGTTGTTGACTTGCTCGGCTTCACGGTGCGATGCGGCCACCGCGCCGCCTCTTTCTTCATCGACCGCAACATCGCTCCGCTCGACGCGTTCTACTTCCGCAACTGCTTCAACCTCCCCGACCAAATCTTCCTGCCGGCTGACACAGTTACCAAGACCAAGGCCGAACGCTCGGTGGCCACGCTCGCCGACCGCTCGCTGTTCTACGATTTCTCTGCCGAGCAATCGTTCGAGGTGCAATCCGGCAGCCTCACTCCTGCGGAGTGCCACTTGGCCGCCCAGCTGTTCACCGCCCACGAGGTGAACAAGCCCTACGTAGATGGCATCGAAGAACTCGACTTCGATGCCATGCTGCAGATCCTCATCACCGAATCAACATGCGAGTTCAGCCGCCACAGCGACAAGCCGAATTCGGTGAAATTCACTTGGCGCTATGCCGCCAACGGTTGCACCCATCCGGCCCTGCCATTCAGCGACATCTTCACCGAACCTTTCAACTACGTTTTCAAATGAGCACCACCATCGACCTCAAGACAGCTCGCAAGATGCTCAACCGCGGCGAGCCGATCGAAATCCTCGCGTGGAAAGCTAACGGAGAAATACTCCACCTGCAAAATTGCATCTCGCTCCGATACAATTTCGCCACCGGCACCCGCAATATCAAACTGCTCAACTCCGGTCAAATCCGCCGCATCCGCGAAGTCTGCATCTTCTCCATCAACGGCTACGAAGTAACCGTGTAAACTGAAAATATATTATATAACATATCCCATTTCATTTGCCGTTTCAGAAAAAATGTGTAACTTTGCACATCCAAAAGGAACACGAAATGAAGAAATTTTTTATTATCACAATCGCTGCTGCTCTTGCCAGTACATCTGCTGCCTTTGCGCAGACACTGGTAAAGGAGATGAACGATGCCGACACTCGTTTCATCCCTGGTCAGTACATGAAGAACGGCGAAGCCGCCATCTATTTCTCCGAGGATGAATACGGTTATTCAGACGGCAGTACAATGTATTCGGCCGAAATCTATGATTTTGAGCTGAAGCCTCTAAAAACATTCAATTTCCCAATTCTCCGACCTTATTTCGTCTTGAAGGAAAGAGCCTCGACCGGGACTCAGGAAATATCCCGTGTGATTAAGGAATCCCGATTTACAATTAATGAAGCGGACGGCATACCTTCTACCACTGATATGGAAGCCCGCAAAAATGCTTTCGTTAATTACATCTTCGAGACTTTGCGATATACCGATCCGTCAGTGACTCTCGCCATTCTACAAAATAACACCAAGGTTGAAGACAATTCTATCTTTATAAACGTTCCCTTTCAAAAAGGCAACGGATGGTACGAATTTGAGGAATACCTCAGAGGAATTGAGGCTTACCTTGAACCATCGGGTATGTGGGGCTTCTCTTACCGCTATACTATACAGACTCAAAAATACAATGGTGAATGGAGTACTCGCTCTTGGGAGGAAGTTCCAATTAGTAACTTCTGTACTCCCCGCTGCAACGATGTAGCAAAGCTGAACGACTGGAACGGAGGTGTGTATCTGCCATTCTCACAAACTTTCTTCAACGATGACGATGCTTTCGAATACGTCCGTTTCAAAGCAGAAGTAGCCGAAGGTGGCGAGAGCAATTTCATCTCAGATAGCTCGCCTTCCGCCGAAGAATATCTTTTCGGCATTACCGATACTGACCGTGACGGCGATGGCGAAACGGACTATGAACGCACAACATTTGGAGTCCATTATACAGGGCTGGAGGTCGTAAACGAAAATAATCAGGTACTTTACACTTTCCCAATGCCCAACAACGCCGAGGGTAAACCAAGCGTCGAGTTTTTCAAATCAGACAACAGTATTCTTGCACAGGTCAATTACAATTGGTATGATGAACAAGGCCGATATGTGCATACCGTGAGATTTTATCGAATTGACAAAGCTACGGGAGGTGTCGCAAAGATTGTCAAGGAAGAAAATCATATTTCTGCACTCCCAAATCCGGCTTCCAAGGGGACCCCGGTAGTCGTGAATGTACCTACTTCTACAAGTGAGCGCACTATCCGAGTAAATGCCCTTAATGGTTCTACCATTATGAGCCTTAAGATAGAAGCTGATGAGACACAAGTCTCTATACCAACTGACAATCTCACGTCCGGCATTTATCTAATCACTCTCACCGATAAAGGCCACACCACAGAAACCTGCAAAATTATAGTTCGATAAGACCTTATACTGCGTCTTTTCGCTAAACTTATACCGTCCATAACTTTGTGGCAAACAGAAGCCTAACACGGTTAAATTTGCTTGGCGATATGCGGAGAACCGCATCGCACAGCGCAATCCGTTAGGCTTAGGCATATTCACAGAACCTTACGATTATACATTCAGATAATGGCACGCTCTATACATATTACCACCGCTCGCACGATGCTCAACAGCGGCGACCCTGTCGATATTTCCGTATGGAAATCCGACGGCTCTATCCTCGAACTCGGCAACGTCATTTCACTCCGTTACAATTTCTACGGCGGCTGGCGCAACGTTAAGTTGCTTGCCTCCGGCGAGTGCCGTAAGATTCGCGACTGCTGCATCTTTCGCGTGAACGATTGCGAAGTTTTCCTCTGAATTAACTCATAATCCAAATATTATCACTAATTTTGTATTATGAAAAGGCTCTCTTACATTCTCATTATTATTGGATTTCTTTCAAGCTGTACCACATTCAAATCAATTAAATGTGGCTCTCCTTCTACAAATACATATCTCAATTTCGCAGTTGATACTATTGCAACCTACGATACAATTAAGCAAGTCTTAATTTCATCGGCTAAACATAACCGTTATTTTGAGGATTCAAAATTTTCCGGCGGTCGCTTCAACCACGAAACAATCGGTGAGTATTTTTCACGAGTCCGAGGTGATGGAGCTTTACTGATTGTTCGGAACGATACTATATTACTCGAACAGTATTATGGTAACTTTTCAGAGCTATCTCCTTCCAATATCTTTTCTATTACAAAAGCTGTTACATCGTTGCTGTGTGGTATAGCTGTTGATGAGGGCTATATTTCCATATCAACACCTATCACCGAATATATCCCGGAACTTAAAGACGCTGATCCATTGTTTAAGCAACTCACTATTGAGCATCTTCTTGATATGCGCACAGGGCTTGATTTTGAAGAAAGTTACGGCTGGAATCCTTTCTCTAAAATGGCAAAACTATATTACGGGAAAGATGTCGTAAGCCAATTCAAAAAACTACATTTCAAGTCTGCACCCGGCTCGACTCATTATTATAATTCAATGGCTACCGCATTGTTAGGAGTCGCAATTGAAAGAGCTGTCGGTGTTCCATTCGCGCAATATTTACAGGAAAAGGTTTGGAAACCGCTCGATATGGAGGCTGATGCCTTAATAACCCTTGATGACAGCAAACATCGTCAAGCAAAATCTTATGGAGGCCTGGTGTCTAATGTGCGAGATTTAGCAAAGATTGGCCGGTTGTATATCAATGGTGGCATATATGATAATAAGAGAATTGTGAGCAAAGAATGGATTGACCGCTCAACTCATTCTTCACTCGATAATGAAGCATACTCATTTGGTTGGAACAATATAATTACCCGAGTTGACGGCAAAGATGTAGTTTCGCCACGATTCTTTGCAATAGGATTATACGGACAGGTTTTATTTTGCGACCCGACACAAAACCTGATATTTGTTACCCTTGGCGAAAAGAAAGGTGCCGAGTATCATCTGCTTTTCGATGATTTTTGCAATCTGATATCGCAAGAATAAGCGTCTTTTCACGCACCTTATACGGTCCATAACTTTGTAGCAAAAACTACAATGTTATGGACTCGCTTAATTTTAACTCGGTCGAAACGCTACCGAACCTGTCGGCTCGGGCGGCGTTTCAAGTGAACTCGTCAGCGGTCTTCAAAGAAGACGTTGACATCGTGCCGGTCATCATCGACGACACGCTTTCTTATATGCCGTGGGGAGGCGACAACAATATGCCATTCGACATATTGAAGCTCATCGAGGACGATGAGACGCTCTCCACGTGCCAAATGTTTAATGCAGAGGTGTGCTACGGGAACGGACTTGTGTACAAGTACCTTCCCTACGCACAGGGACGAGGAACGAGGAACGAGGGACGAGAAGAAAATCCCTATCAAGATGAGATAGAGAACTTCTTTCTTGACAATGACATCGCCTCGTATTATCTCGGCGTTTGCCAAGACTTCAAGCATTTTTGCTTTGCCGTGAGTGTGATTATCCTTTCTCGCGACGGCACGAAAATCGTGCGTCTGCTCCGCAAAGAGGCTTGTTATTGCCGCTTCGCTCCTGCCGGCAAGGACGGCAGAATAACTCGCTTGCTCTATGCGAACTGGAGAAAGTGCATCGCCTCACGGAGCGATATTGAGGTGATTGAGATGCTTGATGCGGCTGCTCCATGGCGAGACCTGCAAGACAGGCTCGCCAAGAACACGACCTGCCGCAAGTTTGCTGTGGTGTCGCGAATACCGACCCCTGACAGCACTTATTATCCCATTCCTTATTACGCTTCGCTCTTCAAAGGTAAATGGTATAACATTAAGCAACTCATCGGACTTGCCAAGGAGTCGAAACTCCGCAATTCCGCACCTATCAAGTATCAAATCGGTATGCGGAGTAACATTGTATGACGCTATTGTGTAAGGATATACAAATACTTATCCAATGCAATCCTCATATAAATCCCCATATAAGTATTTTTATAGTATGGGGACAGATTATTTCCAGTTTAGGCTTCCTTTTCCACTACAAATATAGAATTTTATAGTGGAATAGGAAAGTTTTATACTTCGTCCTAATTTAGGCTACGATAATGTGATTAAATTAGGGGTGTTGAGAAATGAATAGTCTGCATTCATTATCGCTCCATTGGAATAAATAACGCCATGTTTTTCTACAATTCCATGTTGGGCATGGATATGTCCGAAGAGATGGACTTTGAGATTAGGAAGGGATGGAAATCTTTCAAGTATTTCCTCCGAACCATAGTTGATGCCGTCATCGAAATCAAGTATTCCGTATGCAGGAGAATGAGTGATTAGAATGTCGGTATCTTCAGGAATACGTGCATAGTTGCGACTTTGGCGGTCGGTTATGCAATCGCCCATGAACATCGGGACACCATAGAATTTCAGTCCGTCAATCTCGATGCCGGAGTTGCATAGGTAATGCACGTTGTCATCAAGACCGTCGATATTGGCTCCATAAAGGCAGTCATCGTGGTTGCCACAGATGAAAATCTTGTGGCTATATGGCAAATCACAGAACCAGTTGAGAAAGTCAATCGCCTCTTGCTCGCTACCGACCATGCAGAAATCGCCGGAATGAACCACCACATCGGCCGCGGGCAAATCCCGCAGCCGGTGATGGCAACCGTGAGTATCAGAGAGATGGAGTATTGTCATTGTTCTTTTCTCAGAGCAGTCTTATTAAGCTCTTCAAGCCAATGATTTATGATTTGAGAGAGCTTTTCAGAATCGGGTAAAGTTTTAAATCCCATATAGGAAAGACTTCCGTCTACAGGTTTGAGCCATATTTCACCGTATGATGTACTTGCCTGAGCGACATTAAGTATATTGGTATAATCCTCATAAGTGTTTTTATCATCGGAAACGATATAGAAATAACAGGCTTCATGTGAAAAACCAACAGCTAACCAAAGATGAGTTTTCGAGTAAGATTCTTTGACCCAAATATAGCAGTAGTTGGGATAGTTTGATGCGATTTGGGTCTCATACCCTTTTTTCTCGTACTTATTGCGCAGTTCTTCGGCAAAGGCCTGAGGCAACAAATCATAGGCCTCTTTGATTGCTTTAGCCTCATGAATGTCTTCTGGTGTTAGCCCTTCAAGTATTTTTGCATTATCCATAATTATATTATTTATACTTATGTTTTTTAGATAGTTAGAGTATGATTGTATTGCCGCCTTATTAGGGCTAATAGATTCTCCAAGTGTCTCGTCAATGATTTTTGCCAACATTGTAGCGTTAATTACCTTTGCTGTTGGGTACTCGTCGCATTTATCGCCTACACGAGGCATATATACGGTGATACGCTCACTTTCGTTATAGCCCGATTTACTTAGATATTCATTATATCGTTCAAGTTGTCGAGGCTGATCCGGAGCATCATTGAGTTTATTCTCTATAATTAAAGCATATCGTTTGCCATTATAATCAAACGTCACCAGTATATCAATTCTCCCATTTGAATCATCTGTGGGAGCAAAAGATTCAGTTTTGACATTAACTTCGTGAAGAGGATTCTCAACAGATGGAGTAGGCTTCGTTTCTACGCTAATTCCGATTGTCTGAAGAAACATGACCAGAAACCCATATCCGAGCTGATGTTCTCCTTTAGGATTAAGCAAATCAGCGATAATTTTACTATGAACGATTTCCTTTGTTGAAACATAGTCAGCAAATCTCTCCATCGGGTTATAGAGGGATGTTGAAGCTTCAAACTTAAAGCCAGTGCCTTTTAGTGTATCCTTTAGATGTATGAGTGATTGTTTCATATGCAAAGGTAATACAAATTTTTGAAACTACCAAATTTTTCTCAATCGCCCCAGTCGGTTATGTATTGGTCGAGGACTTTGAAGAGGACGTGAAGCATCCGTCGACGGCGTTCATCTGGGTAGATGTGGGCGGTCGCACCATCGATAAGGCGACAGCATAACTGCATTCTGTCTGCATCTCGTTCGCGACCGGCGTGGTCGGCGAAGCCGCGCATAAAGCCCATATCGTATTGGAGTTTTCGTTTAAGAATATAGATGGTGTATCGCCAATCGCCTGATGAGAGACAGGCTTGAGTGTCTTTCCAAAAGAGTTTTTCTTTACGCTCCAGGCTTTCCTCTATTTCGGCTCTATATGGTTTAGGTCTCATTGACTCCGTCATATAGTCGCATAAAGCCTTGCCATCCTGAGAATCAATAATCTCAAGATATCTGAATAGGTCTGCATCGTGTTCTTGTGATGTATGGTAAGTATGTAGCGAGGCCCAGTAAAGTAAGGTTGCCGCAACTTTAGAGCTCTCTTTTTCTGATGTTTTAACCTTCTTATCTATTAGCCAGTCCGGAGCGCCGTTCATGCCATCGGGATATTCAGTTGGTTCACCCGACAAGTCTATGTTTCCTTTTACTGGTTTGTGGGGCAGCTCTTTCAGTTTCTCAAAATATTCGGCATATACGGGCCTGATTCCTTCTGATTCCGAGAAATTTTCTACTATTGAATGCCAAATATCCTCAAACCGACAGTCATTTAGATATTCACGAAAAGTTTTCATTTCTATTCTTGGTTTTTAATCGTTTATATTCAATTAATAATGCGGTTATGCATTTATAGTATAGGCGCAACGAAAAGAGTAATCCCATTAAGATTCCGAACACCCATGTGCAACTCATGCCCCGACCATTTGCGACTATTTCGCCTAAAACATATCCTGCACCCATTAGAATATGGGCTTTGAAAAATGTATAGTTTAATTCCTGTAATGTCATCTTGTATTGTTTAGTTATTATTTTCGGCAAAAATATGATGACTCTGTCTTGATTTGCGATACAACATACAAAAATGTGATAATATTCGTTCTGTCTCGCAGAATGATACATGGTAGCATTAATTTTGCGGTATATTAATCATTAGGTAGCGAAACAAAAATGAAAGATTCGATAATATTTCTGGATTTTGACGGTGTCCTTAACACCGAGCAGTATCAGGCCCGACTTGCTGTTGATAGAAAGCCGAAGAAGGATGCGTGGGGCCCTTTGTTTGACCCTCGCGCCGTGGGGAATCTACGCAAGATTATAGAATCAACAGGTGCCGCAATTGTTATTTCGTCTTCATGGCGCTATATCCACCGATTGGGAAGTCTGCGTATGATGTGGGAAATCCGTGAACTGCCGGGGGAAATATTGGACATACTTCCTTGTGGAGCCACCTATATCTCACGGGGCGAAGACATCGAATGTTGGCTGAATCAGCATGGACAACCAAACTATGTGATAATTGATGACCTTGATGACTTTTATCCATCGCAACACGACCGATATATTGAAACTAATCCTATTGTTGGAATTTCAACAGTAGATGTTGAAAAGGCCATTACAATCTTAACCCGGCAAACTTGATTAATTTTTTCACGCTGTCCCGCAAAGTGCGTCACCTTGATATTACTTTTGCTGCGTAAAAAGGTTGCGCATCGGTAATCTAACTTTGCGGTCAGTCCGAGTGGCAAGCCACCGTGCACCGGCTTTCTGCGGCAGACTCTTGATGGATTTACCGTTGCAGCGTAAATCATAAAACAACATGACATGAAGACAATAGACGGTTATGACGTGAAGATATTCACGGACAACATTGAGGAAAATGCGTTGGAGCAAATCAAGAAGCTGCTCTCAATCGATGTGTTCTCCGACAAAAAGATAAGGATTATGCCCGACGTTCACGCCGGTGCAGGGTGCGTTATAGGTTTTACCGGAGACCTTGGAGACAAGGTAATCCCGAATATCGTGGGCGTTGACATCGGTTGCGGTATGCGTATCCTCAATCTCGGCAAACTGGCAGATATTGACTTCCATGCTTTCCACGAGCATATACGCGGCAATGTGCCTTCGGGGAAAATAGTACGCGAAGACCGATTCGGCTTCAAGCCTCTTGTCGGCGAGGAGATGGAAATCTACCGTGAGGCAAAGTCTCTTGTTACAGAACTCTATTGCTACAGGGAACTCAAGGACTCGGGGCGCCTTAATAAGTCGATAGGAACACTTGGCGGCGGCAACCACTTCATCGAGCTTGACAAGGACAATGAGGGAAATGTATATCTCGTAATACATACCGGATCCCGTAATCTCGGCTTACAGGTTGCCGAAATATATCAGGCTAAGGCGGTGAAACATCTTACTGCCGGAGCCGATGAGTTCGAGGAGACAATCAAGCGCACTATAGAAGAGTATAAAGCCACCGGACGTCGCTCTGAATTGCAGGATGTCATAAAGAAGATGCGTAAGGAACATAAGGCAGCGGAACCATCGTTGCCTGCCGACCTCTGTTATGTCGAAGGTGAGGCTCGTGAGCATTACCTACACGATATGCGTATCTGCCAGCGTTGGGCTGTGCTCAACCGTAAACTCATCTCGTTGCTGCTGATGCGGTTCTTTCCGGATGTGGCGGTTTTGGAGGAGTTTGAATCCGTCCACAACTACATCAGCGATAACAACATCATCCGTAAAGGATCCATCTCGGCCGCCGCAGGAGAACGTTGCATCATTCCTTTGAATATGCGCGACGGATCGTTGCTCTGTACCGGCAAGGGAAATCCCGACTGGAACTGCTCTGCACCTCACGGCGCCGGGCGCGTGTTGAGTCGCACACAGGCTTACGAGAAAATCACGATGGAAGACTTCGAGGCCTCCATGCAGGGTATCTATTCGGAATCGGTTAACGACTTCACACGTGATGAATCCCCGATGGTCTACAAGCCCGCGTCGGAGATTATAGCCAACATCGGCGACACAGTCACCATCGACACAATCATCCGTCCAATCTTTAACTTCAAGGCATCAAAATGAAAACAATACATTCTCCGGAAGGGGTTTCGCTCTTGATGGAAAACTTGTGGCTTCGTCATAAACCCGGAATGAAGCAGCGATAGAGTAATATTTATATGGTTGAGTTACCTCCCCCGACGGAGAAAGAATTGGCTGAGGGCCGCCGCAATGCAAAAGAGGACAATCGCCCCGATGATGCTCCCGAAGAACTATACGGAGCATGGATTTGACCTACATGACTTTTGAAGAAAGATATGCCATGATGCGAAAGCGTCATGCGTTTCTTCACGAGATCGCTACACAATACTCCTCTATCGAAGCATTTGCAAGTGAGAGGGATGAATGGTTTACTGTCCGCGGCATCGAATTGACATTCTGTGAGAAATATATATCGCTATATATTTCACTGGGGTTCAATGAATATGAAACCTACCATGTGATCAATGGTAATGAAGGGGCTATTGGATATTAGTGAAGTTATTTGGTGGCAGGATCCGTATTGTTTCAACAATGTGATCAATATTTTCACAAGAGAATCCGTCGATGAAAAGGAAATTTTGACCTCAATCCATGATTATTCTTATCCCGTATCACAGAATGATACAGGAAATGATTAAATTTGCGGTGTAAAAACTCAATGCGATATGAACCAACTGCAAAAATACACCTGGCTAATTGACACAATCCGCCGTGCCGGTAAAATTTCCCATAAGGATTTGTCCGATAAATGGGAACGAAATAAAGATCTGAGCGACTGTCGGCCGCTCCATCGTGCCACGTTCAACCGCTGGCGCGACGCTATCTTCAGCCAGTTCGGGATAATCATAGACTGCCAGAAAACCGGAGGCTATCTCTATTATATAGCCAATCCCGAAGACATAGACGAGGATAAGTTGAAGAAATGGATGCTTGATTCCTTTGCCGTCCATAACCTCATCGGCGAAAACCTCTCGCTTAAAGGACGCATACTCGTGGAGGAAATTCCTTCCGGACGTGAGCATCTGACGACATTGCTGGATGCGATGAAGGAAAACCGTGTGGTCAACATAACTTACCATCCCTTTAAAAGATCACATGCCTACACATTCCCGATCGAGCCGTACTGCGTCAAGTTGTTTGACAACCGCTGGTATGTCCTGGCTCACAACAATCGCGACGAGATAAAAATCTATGGGCTCGACCGTCTGGAGGATGTTGAAGTGACCGATGAAACCTATAAACTGCCGAAAAACTTCGATGCCGATGATTATTTCTCGACGACCTACGGCATTGTAATCGGTTTCGATGTCAAGCCCGAAAGGATTGTAATACGAGCAAACGAGGACCATAAGTATTACCTAATGTCTTTGCCGCTCCATCACAGCCAGCGGCTTATTGAGGATTGCGGTGAATATGCTGATTTCGAGCTGTACCTGTCCCCGACCTATGATTTCGTCATGAAACTTCTCCAAGTGGGTGCGATGATTGAAGTGATAAGTCCGGCCTCGCTCCGTAAGCAGATGAAAGGCTGGATTTCGGAAATGTATGAACTCTATAAAAACGACTGACCATGCAGGATTTTGTTGCAATAGATCTTGAAACCGCCAATGGACGCCGGTCAAGCGTATGCAGCGTCGGCATTGTGGTGGTGCGCGGAGGTGAGATAGTGGATAAGTTCTACTCTCTCATCCAACCAACGCCCAACTATTATACATACTGGACAACTGAGGTTCACGGTCTTACTCGCCGAGAAACAGACGGTCAGCCCATCTTTCCTGAAGTATGGGCGCAAATAGAGCCGCTGATTCAGGGCCTTCCTCTTGTTGCCCATAACCGGCCTTTTGATGAAAGTTGTCTGAAAGCTGCTTTTGCCGAGTATGGAATGACATATCCCGACTATGAGTTCCACTGTACGCTCGCCGCATCACCTCGCTCTCTCGATATTCCCAGCCACCAGCTACACCTTTCGGCAGCGGCTTGTGGATACAACATGGAGAACCATCATCACGCCCTCGCCGATGCTGAGGCATGTGCCGCCATCGCATTGAAAATACTTTAACCCTCAAATAATTATGAAAGAAACTATAATGGCTATTGGTAATGGCGGATATAATCTCGCCACCGACCTAATCGCCGCTGGATTATTCCCGGATGCCCGACTGATAGTATGCGATACCAATGAGAAAGACTTGGAAAAGAACTCGGTCAATGCGGCGGAGTCGTTCCTTCTCGAAAAACCACGCAAGAGCGTAAAATCCGGTGATACGGATTTCGTCGATGACATAGTCGAAAAAGCATCGGACTCGGTTATTGTCTGCGCCACTCTCGGCAGCATGACCGGAAGCAAATATGCTCCGTTGATTGCTCTTGATGCAATATTGAAAGGTAAATTTGTATGCTCGTTCTTCTCAATGCCCTACGGATTTGAAGGAGAACAGAAGACAAAACGCGCAATGAATGCCCGGATGCAGTTGATTGCATCTTCAAATCTGGTCGTCCAGCAGAACAATGACAGACTTAAAGAAGTAGAATCGCTTGGATTGAATGACATCGACAAGCCATTAGTCGAAACAATCAAATCCGCAATGAGTCACAAGTCATTGGAAGAGATGGCCTTTAGTGTTAATGTTGATCTTCAGGAATATATTCCCGAAGAATATCGAGTAAAAGATATACCCTTACTCTGGTTTCGGAACGATTGCTATCGCGGAATTACCGCTGATGACAGAAAAGATGTCTTCAATCTGTATTGAAGAAGGTCCTGAGTATTTGAAAGCCTGTCACCAATTCTGATACAATCGCAACCTAATTTTGCAGAAAAGAAGTTAATATGACCGTAAAAGAATTATTCCTTTCAGTAGGATTCGATAATGTCCTCAAGGCATTGCGAAATACACATCGCAATTGCCTGTCGATAGAAGGTGTCGTCGCTTATAAAGAAGCGTTCGATATTATCTGTTTGACGGAATTTGAAGGTGAAGAGGTTACGTTTGACGTTACCTCACCTCGCGAAGCATGGTATGAGTCCCGCAATCTTCCCCTTCTTGCCAACAATGTTGAGGGTGACTATTGGAAAAACACTGTTGGTAAGACTGTCGTAAAGCCGGATGATAATCCCTTCACCGATGCCGAACTCGCCGGAGCAATTCTTTGGGGCATGACATTCTATGGATTCAATAGACATGCAGAATGTCGCCTCGTGAAGAACTTTTTTACATCATTTGGAGAAAGAGCTGAATACCTTGAACGCAGATTGTATCTGCCTTATATCAGGGATAAACGTGAAAAACGGAAATTGAAGTGTAAGGAGGAAATGCCTTTCGGAATCGCATTTACCGATAAAGTCTGGAAGCAGATTCACCGCGGGAAGACACATCAGAACCGGGCCAAACGCAAGAGGTATTATCGTCTCAAAAAGCGCATCGCCGAACTCAAGCGTCTCGACAAGCGTCAGCATCTGATCGATACGATTCGCGAGAACTGCGGTTCCCATGACACCCAGCTTGAAAGCAGGATAATGACAGCCGGAAGCATCAATGAGACATGGCGTGACTCACATGTCGCAGACCTGGCTAATCGTACCAACTATCTTGAAGACCTCCTGACAAATTATTTCCCTACGTTTCGCGATATATGCGAAGGCGGAGAAGAATTGCTGGTAGTAGCTTACACATCGGAGACCGCACCCTTGACTGATGAAGAGGAACGGCAGCTCAGAAACGTTGTTCACTCATTTGAACCGACAGTGCCTATTACATTTATCAAAGGCGTTGATAATGAAGCAAAAGCTGACATTGCTCTCCAATTTATAATCATATCTAACAAACCAATCAATGATGAAGACGATGACTGATTCAGAAATACTTAAAAAATATCAGCAGCCGTTTCCGGTAAGTTTCAAAGTAATCGGAACCGGTACGGGTGCGACCGACATAATTGAAAAGGTGAAATCATTCGGTTATGACTGCGTTGGCTGTATACTTGCGAAAACTCCAAGTGACTGCATTCCTATGGATGATGACAAAATGGTCATTATCGTTGCACGGGATAATGAAGAAGTCGCTAATGCGATAGCCAAGACTTATCATGAGGCCGGCGTACTTACAATAAGTCTGGTTTATGAACCCAATATCGCTTGCTACGATAGTGTTATGATGGATTCAATGCATGAAGACTTGCCCGAGATAATAAAGACATTGCTTCAGCCTGTGGTCACACAAGGCTATATATGTTTTGACTTTAACGACTTGTGTACCATCCTCCATGATTCCGGATTCTTCACAACCCTAACGGCTGAAAGGAAAAACGTGGAAGAAGCTGTCAATAACATGAAGAAGAAATTGGAGAATGTTCCGACACAACACATCGAATCTCTTTCTGCCCATCTATATTTTAACAGAGAGAGACAACCTACTATAACTATGACTGATATGAAACATCTTTCAGAGATGATTTCAAGTCTCCCCGAATCAATCAATGTCATTTGGTCAGTGAATTTCGATGACACATTGCCCTACGATTTAATCAGATTCTCAATTATTATGTCCGGGAATGAACTATGAGAGAGCGATTGATCTCTGTCTATCTTCGACTTATGAAATACGCCATGTTGATGGGATTACTCGGTGGAATCGCATCCTTCATCGGTCCGCCTCATCACGGATTGATTAAAGCCGGAATCGGAATTGTAGTCGGAGCCATGCTGCTCGGCAACAGACTTCCTTTAGCTATGAAAGAGCTTCGCAGTATTATTGATGAAATTACAGACGAAATATTCCCTGAATAATCAATAAATCGCCTCCTGTATCAGGATTTGCGACATGTCGGAGCTAATTTTGCGGTGAGCTTAATTGGCTCCGTTTATTATGGCAAAGAAAGTCAAAACTAAATCTCTATTTCCATCTACCCCGAAAGATCATATCCGTCAATTGATTGAATGGATGTCGCAGGGAGTCTATGAAAAGGAACAGATTATAGCCGTAGCACTCCTGTGTGTTGTGGCCGGAGAAAACATGTTCCTTCTTGGCCCTCCCGGAACAGCCAAAAGTATGGTTGCGAGTCGTTTGAAAATGGTATTCAAAGACGGCAAGTCATTTGATTACCTGATGTCTCGGTTCAGCACACTTGATGAAATATTCGGGCCTATCTCCATTTCTCGGTTAAAGAATGACGACCGATATGAGAGACTGACCACCGGTTATCTGCCGGAGGCGGATGTGGTGTTCCTTGATGAGATATGGAAGGCCGGGCCGTCGATTCAGAACACACTTCTCACCGTGATAAACGAACACATCTTCCATAACGGAGGGCAGATAATGCGGTCGCCAATGAAAGTGCTGATTGCCGCTTCTAATGAGTTGCCGGCAAAAGATGAAGGATTAGAGGCTCTGTGGGATCGTTTCCTTGTGCGCATGGTCTCAAATTGCATTGAGAGTGATGCCTCATTTTTCAAAATGATAAAGGGTGTTGGGGGCGATATGTCAGAATTGGCCGCATCAACGAACTTGACCTCGGAGCGCCACTCACAACGGAGCCTTCAGCGGTCACACCTTTGGCCGCCTGGTCGGCGGGTGTGAATGACCTTTCTTTCGTGGCCCTGCCGTGGGTGAACACGGCTTCGGGCAACATCCAAAATTGCATCACGTATGCCAATAATGCTTACGCTTGGCATGAGGAGACAATCGGGCTGTCGTGGCAGCCGTTCTTGCTTTACATCACCAAGCGAATCTGCTCCGCGATGGGCTATTCTTACGACTTCACGGCTTGGGAGCAGAAAGAGGAGCACCGCTTCCTCCTTGTGTGCAACTGCCTGCCGTGGGCGTGGAATCGCCCTAACTTCGCTTACTCGATGCCGCACTGGACGGTGGCGGAGTTCTTCGCCAAACTCGAACTCTTTCTCGATGCGGAAATCGACATCGACCACCGCAATCGCTCAATCAGCTTTGCATACCTCGCGGATGTAATCAACGCTGTCGCTCCGGTGTGCATCGACCGCGTCATCTCGGAGCACTCGGTGGAGGTCACAGCCGAGGACCCGCAGTGCGACTATCGCGAGGCGAAGAATCTTGTCTATGCCGACCCCGGCTATGAGATGTGGAAGTATCATAGTTGCGACAGCTTCATCAGAGCCTATCGGCGCGGGGCGGTCACCTTCGACCGCCTCTCAGACGTGCTCGCCAATTACTCGCAGTTCGCGCTCTGGGATGGTCGTTTAGGGCGGGCTGACAAGATTAGTGACCTAATCTACGTCAAGGGAATCGATGCTTACTTCGTGGTCCGCGCTGTCGAAAAGATTTTGGTGCAGGAGTTCTCCGACCATCCCAACAAGTACAATTATAAATGTGTACAGCAACCGGTCAATCTTTTCGGCGGACGCATTGTCGACCCTTCGGAGGTTGCCGAGGAAACGGAGCTCGACATCGTGCCCGCTGCCATCGACTACACGGACAGCACCTACGGGCGCTGTCTGTTCCTCGACTTCCAAGGCCTCGAAGGTGTCGATGAGGTGTCCGGCTCGGTCGAAATATGGCGCAACGAATCCATCGAAGAACATAAGGAACGAATCGACCGAATGATGATGCAACCGCGCTCGGTGCAGGAAATCGAGGCCGGTGCCGACCAACAGCGAAGCGAGTTCTACGACAAAATCTTCATCGCCTGGTGGGATGGCTCCACGAACTCGCAAACTAAAGGTAAGCTACCGTTCCCGTTCGTTGAAGATTTTGTCATCGCCGAGGACTGGTCGGGCTACTTCCGCCCGAGGGCCTCGCTCCGCATTAACAACGCCACCTCCAACGCCCTGCGTGGAGTGCACCGAATCGACACTCAAAAGAAGTACTCATTTAAGTTCATCAGCGACACAATCCCCAATCCGCGGGCGGTGTTCCTCATTAACGGCAAGCGCTTCCTCTGCGAAAAGCTCACCGCTACCTTCACCGAATCCGGCCTCTCTCACCTCCTCAAAGGCACCTTCTGGCCGTTGGCCGACTAAAAGCCCTTGCCTTTGGTGTGGTAGTAGATGCCTTCCAATCCCGTGTCAAGGTCCTTGATTCGGAAAGTAACTTCACTTCCGACCGGAATGGTGTCGGGCAACAGCGGCACAAGAAGTCTTATTACTTGGTCAACGTTGCTGAAACCGATATCTGTGACTTCAGCAAGAACTTCACCTTTAAAAAAGGCTTGGCCGCAGGTCATACGCTTGGGTGACAACTTAAACTGCTTGGCGATAGGATTGTCGATGTCATCGGCTATCCCTTGTTTACTCTTCTTATTGCTGAACAGCACAAAGTCAACAACCTTCGCGTTTAACTCCCAAGCGGGTGTGAAGTCCATTTTTAGGTAAGTGCGCGTTACCGTGGATCCGTGACTGTGGTTCATCGCAAAACCTACTTCGGAGATATTGGCTCCGCAGTCATTTTGCGCAATTGTTGCCCAGGTGTGGCGAAAAGTATAGGCACAATACCACTTATCTTTTGGCATCCCCAAAGCAGCGCACACTTTCTTAATGCCGTTGTTTACGTTGGCATTGAAACTGTCGGCAGTGGAATAGCGCAAGTGAAAGTTGAACAGGTAGGTGTCATCGGCAGGCGCTTGGTATTTTTCAAACAGCGGGAAGAGTACCGGCTCCACGCGCATCTCGATGTAGGCTTCGTCACGTCGGCTGTTGCGTGTCTTGGCTCGCTTGTAGCAGATGCAGCCGTGGCGGAAATCCTCTTTCTTCAGTTCGAAGATGTCGATGGTGTTGATGCCGGCGAGGCACAGAATCAACTTGGCAACGTCGCGGCCCAACTCGGGCAATGGGTCGGCCATCTTGCTTTTGGGCAAGGCCGCGGAGAAGAACTCGCGACAGGCTTCTGCCGAGATGGCCCGCTTGGTGGTGCGGTCGGCTTGAGGAATTTCGACCTTCACCCAAGGGTTGGTCTTGATGCGAATTATGCCGCAGTCGTAATCGTTGTATTCCATCACGGCGGCGCGGAACACTTGGCGCATGCACACGGGGTACAGCTCTTTTGCTCGAGCGGTTTTCTCCAGCGTCTGAATCCATAGGGTGACGGAGTAAGAAGTAAGTTGTGAGAACATCACTTTGGTCGTACCAAAGTAACGTTCGAGGTGGCCAAGGGCGGCTTTATAGTTACGAGCGTTGCGCTCTTGGCCATTGTTGATGAGGCTGCGAATGTGCAAACGCGCGTAGTCGCTGAAGCATACATCTTCGTTTTCAGCAGTTAAGTACTCTACTACTTGCTGAACACTCCAACGTTCAACATTTGCTTTGTTAAGTTTTTCGTGGTATTGAAGAATTTTTCGCGAGCAAAATTCATTCACTACAGGGTCGGTTATTTCGCCTGATTTCCCAAGGGATTCTCTCGAAATCATTTTTCCGGTCTTGATGTAGGACGTTTTGGAGTTGTGTACAACTCGAATGTAGACGGATAAGAAGCCGGTGGATTTAGTGCTTCTTATAACTGCTTTAAGTGTAGCCATTTACGTTAATAATTTACTTGTAATTTTTTTGTAATTGGGCTTTTTTGAATTTGTAATTAATTTGTAAGTAAATCGGCGCATTTGGCATAATTTTGTGCGGTCAAGTGTACTTTACTCTTAAAGCTAACTTAGGCTGTAATCGACCTAATGCCAGTCAATTACAGCCTAAGTAAAGGAGTTATAAATTCAGCGCTCGATTATTCGAGGTTAGCTTGCGCCGCAGCTACGCGGGCGATGGGCACGCGGAAGGGCGAGCAGCTCACGTAGTTCATGCCGAGTTTGGCGCAGAATTTCACGGAGGAGGGCTCGCCGCCGTGTTCGCCGCAGATGCCGATCTTGAGGTCGGGACGGGTGGCACGGCCTTTTTCAACGCCCATGCGCACGAGTTGACCTACGCCTTCTTGGTCGAGGACTTCGAAGGGATCTACTTTGATGATGCCGTGTTCCTTGTAGTATTTGAGGAATTTGGGGGCGTCGTCGCGGGAGAAGCCGAAGGTCATTTGGGTGAGGTCGTTGGTGCCGAAGGAGAAGAATTCGGCCACGGTGGCGATTTCGTTGGCAGTGAGGGCAGCGCGGGGCACTTCGATCATGGTGCCGACTTTGTAGGCCACGGTCTTGCCTTGTTCGGCGAAGACTTTTTCGGCGGTGGCGTTGATTACGTTGGCTTGGTTTTGGATTTCTTTGAGGGAGCCAACTAAGGGGATCATGATTTCGGGGTGTACGTCGATGCCGCGTTCTTTAACGGCGAGAGCGGCTTCGATGATGGCGCGAGTTTGCATCTCGGTGATTTCGGGATAGGTGATGCCGAGGCGGCAACCGCGGTGGCCGAGCATGGGGTTGAATTCTTCGTGAGAGTCAACTTTGGCTTTGACTTGGGCGAGTTCGATGCCGATTTCGTCGGCGAGCTCTTTTTGGGTAGCGGTTTGGTGGGGTACGAACTCGTGCAAGGGGGGATCGAGCAGGCGGATGGTAACGCCGAAGCCGTCCATTGCTTCGAAGATGCCTTCGAAGTCGCCACGTTGCATGGGCAGGAGTTTGGCCAGAGCAACGCGACGGCCTTCTTCGTCGGAGGCGAGGATCATTTCGCGCACGGCTTTGATGCGGTCGCCTTCGAAGAACATGTGTTCGGTGCGGCACAGGCCGATGCCTTGTGCGCCGAAGTTGCGTGCTTGACGGGCGTCGCGGGGTGTGTCGGCGTTGGTGCGTACCAGTGTTTTGGTGTATTTGGAGGCGAGGTTCATGATTGCGCCGAAGTCGCCGCCGAGTTCGGGTTCGGTGGTGGGCACTTGGCCGTCGTAAACTTCACCGGTGGAACCGTTGAGGGAGATCCAGTCGCCTTCGTGGTAGAGTTGACCGGCCATTTCGATGGTCTTTTCTTTGTAGTCGATCTTGATTTCGCCGGCACCGGATACGCAGCATTTGCCCATGCCGCGAGCCACAACGGCTGCGTGGGAGGTCATGCCGCCGCGCATGGTGAGGATGCCTTGTGCCACGGCCATGCCGCGGAGGTCTTCGGGCGAGGTTTCGATGCGAACGAGCACCACTTTGCGTTTCTTTTCAGCCCAAGCTTCGGCTTCGTCGGCGGAGAACACGATTTGGCCGGCGGCTGCACCGGGCGATGCGGGAAGGCCTTTGGCTACGACTTTGGCGCGCTTGAGGGCGTTTTTGTCGAATACCGGGTGAAGGAGTTCGTCGAGTTTTTGGGGCTCCATACGCAGCAGGGCGGTTTTTTCGTCGATTTTGCCGTCGCGCAGCAGGTCCATGGCGATTTTCACCATAGCGGCGCCGGTGCGCTTGCCGTTACGAGTTTGGAGCATCCAGAGTTTGCCGTCTTGGATGGTAAATTCCATGTCTTGCATGTCGCGGTAGTGCTCTTCGAGGCGGTCAGCGATGGAGAAGAGCTCTTGAGCGCAGTTGGGCATGGATTCTTCGAGCGAGGGATATTTTGCGGCACGTTCTTCTTCGGAGATGCCTTGGAGGGCAGCCCAACGTTTTGAACCTTCGATGGTGATTTGTTGGGGAGTGCGGATACCGGCCACCACGTCTTCGCCTTGGGCGTTGATGAGGTATTCACCGTTGAAGAGGTTTTCGCCGGTGGCGGCGTCGCGGGAGAATGCTACGCCGGTGGCGGAGTTGTCGCCCATGTTGCCGTAAACCATGGCTTGCACGTTGACGGCGGTGCCCCATTCTTCGGGGATTTGGTTCATGCGGCGATAGAGGATGGCGCGTTCGTTCATCCACGAATCAAACACGGCGCAGATGCCGCCCCAGAGTTGTTCCCAAGCGGAATCGGGGAAGTCTTTGCCGGTGTATTCTTTAACGGCGCCTTTGAAGAGCTTCACCAGGGTCTTGAGGTCGTCCACGGTGAGTTCGGTATCGAATTTGATACCTTTTTCTTCTTTAACGTGGTCGATGATTTCTTCGAAGGGGTCGATGTCGTTTTTCGATTTGGGTTTCATACCGAGCACCACGTCGCCGTACATTTGCACGAAGCGGCGGTAGCTGTCCCAAGCGAAGCGGGGGTTACCGCTCTTTTGGGCGAGGGCTTCCACGGTGGCGTCGTTCATGCCGAGGTTGAGGACGGTGTCCATCATGCCGGGCATGGAAGCGCGAGCGCCGGAGCGAACGGATACGAGCAGGGGATTGGCGGGGTTGTCGAATTCTTTGCCGGTGAGGGCTTCAACGTGTTTGATGGCTTTTTCAACGTCGTCTTTGAGGCGTTTAACCACTTCGTCTTTGCCGAAGGAGGTGTATTCAGTGCAGACTTCGGTAGTGATGGTAAAACCGGGGGGCACGGGCATGCCGAGGAGGTTCATTTCGGCGAGGTTGGCGCCTTTGCCACCGAGAAGGTTGCGCATTTCCGCGGTACCTTCTGCTTTACCGTCACCAAAGGTATAAACTCTTTTCATGTTATAAATTGGTTATTTATAAGGGATTAATTATTGTATATTTCCTGCAGTTAGGGTTAATAATTCGCTAATCATAGCAATATCAGTGCAAATTTACGAAATTATGGCCACATATCGCAATTTTTTCGCAATTTTTTTTCAAAACAGGCCAAAAAAAGCAGAAAACGGGGAGACTTGTGTTTTTTCCACAAAAATTTATAGACTCACTAAACCTCAGAGTAGTGGCAAAAAAGTGGATGGGGCGAGGCTGTATCAAAAGGTCAGAATCAGTAGGGACGCGGCCTGCCGCGTCCGCGTTCGCCGTGCCTAATAGCCTGAAAATGTGCAGGTTGACGCGGACGCAGCAGACCGCGTCCCTACTTATATACATGTTGCATTGGCTTTTGATACAGTTTCGCGCGCAGCTAAGCTGCGAAGCCGTAGACGAAAACAAGTAGCGGCACAGCTGCTGAACGATTCGTGCCGGAGAGGCGTCAATATGGCTTTGCTGCGGCAAGTGGCCGGGCGAGGAGGTGGTTTTGGGCGTTTTTTTTGGATTTTTTTGGGGATGGTGGTGGGTAATTGGGAAAAAATTGCTATATTTGTGGTTCAATTTTTTGGAAATGATATTAGGACACCCTGACTATATATTTGAATTGCCGATGAAGGTGCGCGACTATGAGGTCGACGCCGAGGGCATAGTGAATAATGCCAACTATCTTCATTATCTGGAGCACACCCGCCATGAGTTTTGCGAGTGGGCGGGATTGACGTTCCGCGAGATGCACTCGCGCGGCGTCGACCCGGTGCTGTCGCGCATCGAGGTTGAGTACCGCAAGCCGTTGGGCTTGGGCGACAGAATGGTGAGCAAGTTGGCCGTGGGTCGTCGCGGGCCGCTGTTCGTGTTCTACCAGGACATCTACACTGTGGATGACGAATTGGTGGTGAAGGCACGAGCGGAGGTAGCCACGTTGGTCGATGGACGCCTCTCTCGCGGCGAATTGCTGTTCTCTCACTTTGAAAAATACTTGGCACAATGAGCATGAACTACGCAACCGTGCAGCAGTTGGCGCTGTCGCAGATCAAAGGCCTGAGCGCGGTGGATTTACATCGCATACTTGAAGCCGTAGGCGGCGTGGACCGGTATTTCGACCTGCCGCAAGCCGAGCTGTGGCGGCTCATTGGCGGCACGCGCAGCTTCTGCAGCGACAGCGAGCGCAAGCGGATGCTGTCATGGGCGAATGTCGAGGCGCAGTTCTTGGCCAACGCGCCGGTGGACGCGCTGTTCATCGACAGCGATGATTACAGCCGGCGATTGGCGCAGTGCGAGGACGCGCCGGCGGTGCTGTATCGGCGCGGCGATTGCTCGCTCAACAGTATGTATACCGTGGCCATCGTGGGCACCCGCAATGCCACGGTCTACGGCTGCGACTTCACGAAGCGACTTGTGGCCGACCTCAATACGATGCTCGACAATGTGGTGATAATCAGCGGTTTAGCCTACGGCATAGATGTGAGCGCCCACAAGGCGGCGCTGGCCGAGGGCGTGCCCACCATCGGCGTGGTGGCCCACGGCATGCGCACCATCTACCCCGCCGACCACCGCGACGTGGCGGCGCGCATGGTGCGCCAAGGCGGCGCAATCGTCACCGAGTACCCCTCGAACGCGCCGGTGTTCCGCGGCAACTTCTTGGCACGCAACCGCATCATCGCCGGCATGAGCGACGTCACAGTGGTGGTGGAAAGCGACTCCCACGGCGGAGCACTGGTCACCGCCACCTTAGCCAACGCCTACGGCCGCGACGTGGCCGCAGTGCCCGGCCGCGTTACCGACCGCTACAGCCGCGGTTGCAATAAGCTCATCACCGACCAAAAGGCCGCCCTGATTCGCTCGGCCGAGGACCTGTTGGAGCTGATGAGCTGGGAGCCCAAGGCCACCGAAGGCACGCAGTCGTCGTTCGACTTCAACCCATCGCAGCTGTCGAACGAGCAAACAACCATCGTCAACTACCTGCGCCTGCACCCCGATTCGTCGCTCAACGATATGGTCAACGAGCTATCCATCCCCTACTCCACCCTCAGCTCGCGCGTGATGGATTTGGAGATGAACGACCTGATTGTGTCGCTACCCGGCGGCAAATTCCAACTGAAAATATAACCGTAAAAAAAACACATAACTATCTATGGCAAACAAAGTTATCCCTCCTTCGGAACTGATTATCAACCCGGACGGTTCCGTGTTCCACCTCCACCTGCTGCCCGAGCAGCTCACCGACCGCATCATCTTAGTGGGCGACCCCGGCCGCGTGAACATGGTGGCCGAATGCTTCGACACCCGCACCTTCGAGGTCTCCTCGCGTGAATTCCATACCATCGGCGGCACCGTGGGCGGCCAGCCCATCATGTGCCTGAGCCACGGCATCGGCCCGGACAACATCGACATCGTAATCAACGAGCTCGACGCTCTGGCCAACATCGACTTCACCACCCGCGAGGTGCGCCCGGAGCATCGCACCCTCACCATGGTGCGCATCGGCACCTCCGGCTCGCTCCAACCCGACATCACCATCGGCACCCCGGTGGTGGCCGGCAAGTCGCTCGGCTTCGACGGCGTGCTCAACTACTATGCCGGCCGCAACTCCGTGGCCGACCTCGAGTACGAGGAAGCCTTCTGCCAACACACCCACTGGAACCCGCTGTGGGCGCGCCCATACATCGTTAGCGCCGACGAAGACTTGGTGAAGCAAATCGCCCGCGACGACATGCACATCGGCAACACCATCTCCGCCGTGGGATTCTACGGGCCGCAAGGTCGCGAACTGCGTCTGCCGCTATCCAACCCCGACCTCAACCGCCTGATCGAATCCTTCGAATTCCGCGGCCAGCGCGTCACCAACTACGAGATGGAAAGCGCCCCCCTGGCCGGCCTGGGCCGCCTGCTCGGCCACCGCGCCTGCACCGTGTGCTCCATCATCGCCAACCGCTACAACAACAACGCCAACCCCAACTACAAGCAAGGCATCCGCCAGCTGATCGAAACCGTCCTCTCCCGCCTGTAATCCCCGGCACAACATTACTTCCGCCTCGCCACAGTGATTCTGTGGCGAGGCGGAAGGCTTTTGTAGGATCAATGTAAAAAAACCGGTTGAAATGTGGGGATAAAGTACTCTATATCAACCATGTACCGCGGAGCGGTTCCAATTACCGAGCATCAACCGGCAGACGTTTGGAACCGCTCCGCGGTACGTAATGGAGGGGGCATCCAGGCCCCACAAAGGCACTTCGCTCCGAGCGCTTCGCTTGCCCTGCGCTCCGTGCCATTGTGGGGCTGTGGGTATTCGAAACCGCTCCGCGGTTCTGTTATACTGTTTTTAGTTGGCGCGACGGCGGCATACCGGCTCTTGTACTCCGAGGATTTTTGCCCCGGCGGGCTGGTGCGTGGCTTTTTCGGATATTTGGCATCGTTTCCGGGCGGGTCCAATCGGGTAGGAGCGTAGGGATTGTTTCCCTACGCGACCTCCCACACCACCGTA
>CAMGBT010000031.1 GCA_946011725.1 uncultured Bacteroidales bacterium
TTTTGTGAAGTGCAAAGGTAGCGATTATTTTTCAAATACGCAAATTTACTTCACAAAAGTGTCATTAATGACTGTTTTGTGAAGTGGGATGAAGCTGCGGGGCTAAACGAATAAAACGAATCAACGAATTAACGAAGAAATATTAAGAATTCGTTATTTCGTACTTCGTTTCTTCGTTTAACCCCGCGGCTGTTTCGTACTTCGTTTCTTCGTTTAACCCCGCGGCTGTTTCGTAATTCGTTTCTTCGTTTAACCTCGCGGCTGCACTTAAATGGGCTGCGGGGTGTGGCGCACTAAGTCCACCAGCGCGGCGGTCAGGCGGTCGAGTTGGGGGTCGGTGATGATGTAGGGGGGCATCAGGTAGGCGTTGCGGCCGAAGGGGCGGATCCACACGCCGGCGTCGACGCAGCGCGCTTGGAATTCGCCTTGGTCGACCGCGTGGGTGAGTTCGACTACGCCGATGGAGCCGATGCAGCGGACGTCGGCCACGTTGGGCAGGGCGCGGGCGGGTTCCAAGCCGGTGCGGAGTTTGTGTTCGATGTGTTGGAGGCGTGCGGCCATGTCTTGTTCGTTGAGCATGCGCAATGACTCTACGGCGATGGCGCAGGCCAGCGGGTTGGCCATGAATGTGGGGCCGTGCATCAACACGCCCGCTTCGCCGCGGGAGATGGTGTCGGCCACGTGTTGCGTGGTTAGCACAGCGCTCATGGTGAGGTAACCGGCGGTGAGGCCTTTGCCGATGCACATGATGTCGGGTTCGACGTTGGCATGTTCCCAGGCGAATTGGCGACCGGTGCGCCAGAATCCGGTGGCGATTTCGTCGAAGATGAGCAGCACGTGGTATTGGGTGCAGAGTTGGCGCAGCTGTCGGAGGTATTCGGGGTGGTAGAACCACATCCCGCCGGCGCCTTGTACGATGGGTTCGAGGATGAATGCGGCCAGCTCGTTGTGGTGCTGCTCGAAGAGCTGTTCGACGGGGGCGATGTCGGCCGGGTCCCACTCGCCGTCGAAGCGCGAGCGGGGCTGCGGCAGGAAGAAGCGCACGGGCAGGGCTGAGCCGAAGGCGGAGTGCATACCGGTGACGGGGTCGCAGACGCTCATAGCGTTCCACGTGTCGCCGTGGTAACCGGAGCGGATGGTGGCGAAGTTGGTTTTGAGGTGAGAGCCGCTGGCAGAGATGGCGGCTTGCACGGCCATTTTCATGGCCACTTCCACGGCCACCGAGCCGCTGTCGGCGTAGAAGATGTTGTGCATCGAGGGGCAGACCGCATCGAGGAGCATTTGGCCTAATTCGATGGCGGGTTGGTGAGTGAGGCCGCCGAACATGATATGGCTCATGCGGTCGATTTGCGCCTTGGCGGCGGCGTTGATACGCGGGTGGTTGTATCCGTGGATTACGCACCACCACGACGACATGCCGTCGATGAGTTGACGGCCGTCGGCTAAGGTGATGATACAGCCGTCGGCGCGCTCCACCTTGTAAGTGGGGAGCGGATTAATGGTTGAGGTATACGGGTGCCAGAGGTGTTGACGGTCCCAGTTATCAAAAACAATGCTTTTCATACCGCAAAGTTACGAAATTCCGCGCAACCGCGCAAGCCTTCCCGCGCCTCCGCGGGTTTAAACGAAGCTACGAAGCCACGAATTAACGAAATCTTTTCCGTGGCTTCGGTTTAAACGAAGCCACGAAGCCACGAATTAACGAAAAACCTACGTATTTACGTTTACGTCTTACGTTGAAAAAATTCGTTACTTCGTTTTTCGTAGCTTCGTTGAAAAAAATTCGCGGGTTCGTTGAAAGAAATTCGTTGCTTCGTTCTTCGTTACTTCGTTTAAACGGGGCTTGGCGAAATTGTTGATAACTTTTTCGGCGGAATAGGCTTGCGGTGTGAGAAAAAATTGCTAACTTTGGGGTGCGATTTTTTTACCTTCTAAAGTTTTCTGACGTAATTATGAGTAAATTCGTACACTTACACGTGCACAGCCACTATTCGCTGCTCGATGGGCAGTCGTCGATCTCCGATATTGTCGACAAGGCTATGGGGGACGGTCAGCCCGGCGTGGCGCTGACCGACCATGGCGTGATGTACGGTATCAAAGAGTTTATCAATTACGTGAGCAAGAAGAATAAGCCGACCTTGGCCGAGATCAAGGCCACACGCAAGCGCATTCAAGAGCGTGCGGGCGGTGCCGAGCCGCAGGAAGGTGAGAGCGAGGAAGCGCTCAAGGCCAAGGTCGACGAGCTTCAGGCCAAGGTGTTCAAGCCGATTATCGGCTGCGAGATGTATGTGGCCGAGAACTCGATGACCGACCGCTCGGATAAGCGCGACACCGGTCGCCACCTTGTGGTGCTGGCCAAGAACAAGACCGGCTATAAGAACCTTATTAAATTAGTATCGCGCGCGTGGACCGAAGGGTTCTACTTCCATCCGCGCACCGACAAGGCCTCGATAGCGGCTCATCACGAGGGGTTGATCATCTCCTCGGCATGTTTGGGCGGCGAGATACCGCGGTTGCTCATGCAGGGCAACGTGGAGGAAGCCGAGCGGCGCGTGCAGTGGTGGAAAGAGCTGATGGGCGACGACTACTACCTTGAGCTGCAGCGACATAAAGCCACGGTACAGCATGCCAACCACGAGACATACGAGCGGCAGAAAGAGATCGAACCGGAGATGATCCGCATCGCGCACAAGTACGGTGTGAAGCTCATCGCCACCAACGACTCGCACTTCGTCAACCAAGAAGACGCCGAAGCGCACGACCACCTGATCTGCATCTCCACCAAGAAGGACTTCTTCGACGAGAGTCGCATGCTCTACTCCAAGCAAGAGTGGTTGAAAACCTGCGAGGAGATGAGCACGCTGTTTGCCGACATCCCCGAGGTGATTGAGAACACGTTGGAAATCGTTGACAAGGTGGAGATCTACAGCATCGACCACGAGCCGATCATGCCCAACTTCGCCATCCCGGAGGAGTTCGGCACCGAGGACGAGTACCGTCAGCGCTTTTCGCACCAAGACCTGTTCAACGAGTTCACCCGCGACGAGCACGGCAACGTGGTGCTCGACCCCGCAGCCGCCCAAGCCAAAATCGACCACCTCGGAGGTTACGAAAAGCTCTACCGCATCAAGTTCGAAGCCGACTACCTGCGCAAGCTCGCCTACGAAGGCGCGGCCAAGCGCTACGGCACGCCCTTGTCGGCCGAGGTCGACGAGCGCATCAACTTCGAGTTGCACATCATGAAGACCATGGGCTTCCCGGGCTACTTCCTGATTGTGCAAGACTTCATCCGCGCCGGCCGCGAAGAGTTGGACGTGATTATCGGCCCGGGGCGTGGCTCCGCCGCCGGCTCGGTGGTGGCCTACTGCCTCGGAATCACGCAAATCGACCCGCTGAAGTACGATTTGCTGTTCGAACGCTTCCTCAACCCCGACCGCATCTCCCTGCCCGATATCGACGTCGACTTCGACGACGCAGGCCGCGGCCGCGTGCTGCGCTACGTCACCGAGAAGTACGGCGAGCGCAACGTGGCCCACATCATCACCTACGGCACCATGGCCGCCAAGCTCGCCATCAAAGACGTGGCGCGCGTCGAAGGCCTATCCATACCCGAATCCAACCGTCTCACCAAGCTCATACCCGCTCACATGCCGATGAAAAACGGCAAAGAGCTCAAGCCAACGCTGGCCAACTGCTACGAGTACGTGGACGCCTTCAAGCCCGAACTGCAAAGCACCAACCCCAAGATCAAAGCCACCCTGCAATACGCTCGCCAGCTCGAAGGCAACGTGCGCAACACCGGCGTCCACGCTTGCGGCGTGATCATCTGCCGCGACGACGTCAGCGACTGGGTGCCCGTCTCCACCGCCGACGACAAGGAGGAAGGCAAGCTGCTGGTCACACAGTACGAAGGCTCGGTCATCGAAGAGACCGGCCTGATCAAGATGGACTTCCTCGGATTGAAGACGCTCTCGATCATCAAAACCGCCATCAACAACATCAAGCGCCACCGCGGCATCGACGTCGACATCGATGCCATCCCCATCGACGACCGCAAAACCTACGACCTCTACTGCCAAGGCCGCACCGTCGGAACATTCCAATTCGAGTCGGCCGGCATGCAGAAGTACCTGCGCGAGTTGCACCCTAACAAGTTCGAGGACCTCATCGCCATGAACGCCCTCTACCGCCCCGGCCCCATGGACTACATCCCCGACTTCATCGACCGCAAACTCGGCCGCGCCCCCATCACCTACGACATTCCCGAGATGGAGCGTTACCTCAAAGACACATACGGCATCACCGTGTACCAAGAACAGGTGATGCTGCTGTCGCGCCTGCTGGCCAACTTCACCCGCGGCGAGAGCGACACCCTGCGCAAAGCCATGGGTAAAAAGCTCATCGACAAGATGAACGCCCTGAAAACCAAGTTCTTAGCCGGTGGTCAAGCCAACGGCCACAACCCCCAAGTCCTCGAAAAAATCTGGGCCGACTGGGAGAAATTCGCCTCCTACGCCTTCAACAAGAGCCACGCCACCTGCTACTCGTGGGTAGCCTACCAAACCGGCTACCTCAAAGCCAACTACCCCGCCGAATACATGGCCGCCGTGCTCACCCACAACCGCTCCGACTCCGCCAAACTCACCGGATTCATGGACGAATGCAAAGCCTTGGGCATCACCGTCAAAGGCCCCGACGTCAACGAATCCGTGCGCGACTTCGGCGTCACCGCCCACGGCGACATCCGCTTCGGCCTCTCAGCCATCAGCGGCATCGGCGACAGCGTGGTCGAAGAAATAGTCAAAGCACGCGGCGACCAACCCTTCGAAAACATCTTCGACTTCGTGGAACGCGTACCCGCCTCAGCCATGAACCGACGCGTGTTCGAAAACCTCTGCCTCGCCGGCGCATTCGACTGCTTCGGCGAATACAAGCGCGAAGACCTCGTGGACGAAGGCACCGGCCGCTCCGGCGAAAGCGTGCCCGAAATCCTCATCAAATACGGCGCACGCCATCAAGCCGCCAAGCAATCGCAAACCGCCTCGCTGTTCGACTTCGACGAAGCCGAACTCGCCCTTGAATCGCGCCCGCGCATCCGTCCCGCCGTAGAGTGGGCACCCATCGTCCGCCTCGACAAAGAGCGCGACCTTGTGGGCATGTACCTCTCAGCCCACCCACTCGACCCGTACTACCTCGAACTCACCTACGGCACCACCACCACCCTCGCCGGACGCGACGACATCATTCCCGTCGACGGCCTCGACGTATCATTCGGCGGCATCGTCACCGAATTCACCGAACGACTCACCCGCAACGGCCGCAAAATGTACATCGTCAAACTCGAAGACTTCACCTCATCATCCGACTTCGTCATCTTCGAAGAACAACGCAACCTCTACGGCCACCTCTGCCAACCCGGCACCGCCATCATGGTCCGCGGACGATACCTCGCCAACCGCTCCGGCGACATCCGCTTCAACATCGCCTCAATCAACCCCCTCGAACAATTCCGCGGAAAACTAATCCGCGGAATCACCTTCAACCTCGCGCTCACTGACTGCCCCGAGTTCACCGAACGCATCCTCAAGCAAGAAAAGCAGCGCGACGGACAGCGCGTCGAGGTCAGATTCGTGGTCTACGCCCCCGACATCAACCGCAACATCATGCTCACTTCGAGCAAACACATATACATCAACAAATCATTCCTCACCTCACTCACCGAGGACGGAATACCCTTCACCATCGACAAATTCAATCAATAACCTAATAAACATTACCTAACTATGGCAATCAACTTCACCGACCAAACAGCTTACGCTGCAATCGAATCCGGTCAACCCGTAGTAATCGACTTCTGGGCCACTTGGTGCGGCCCCTGCAAGGCCATGTCCCCCATCGTAGAAAAACTCGCCGAAGAATACGCCGGCCGCGTCCTCATCGGCAAATACAACGTGGACGAAGAAACCGACCTCGCCGCCGAAAACCGCATCATGTCCATCCCGACCCTCCTCTTCTACAAAAACGGCCAAAAGACCTCCATCCGCTTAGCCGGCTCCCAGCCCGAAGCCATCCTCCGCGAGCGCATCGAAGAGCTGCTCGCCCTGTAAGCGCCCCTCTACTAATTCTGACCTGTTAATACGGCTCCGCCGCGCGCAGCAAAAGCAGCGCGCGCGGAGCCTTTTTGGTCAATGCTCCGAGCTCTTGCTCGGGGGTGCGGTAGCGGGGCGGTTCGGTGGCGAGGCGGAAGCCGAGCGGCGCGGAAGCGCCGGCGGTTTGCGGGCATTTGGCTTGGCAGTTTGCCAAGAATTTTGTAACTTTGCGGTATGAAACTGAAAAGCTTTATTGATTATGGACGTTAATGCTACCTTGGCTGCCATTCGCGCCGCGGGCAACTTCCGCGCCATCCCCACCGTGGATGGCGGCGGCGGGGTGGATTTGTCGTCGAACGACTACTTGGGATTCGGCGCGGATGCCCTGTTGCGCGAGCGCTTTTTCGCCGCCCAACGCCCGCAGGACTTGCTTATGAGCGCGTCGGCATCGCGCTTGCTGGCGCAGTATCAGAGTGATTTCACCGCCTTTGAGCGCACGCTGTCGGACAGCTACGGCGGGCGGGCGGCGTTGCTGTTCAACAGCGGTTATCACGCCAACACCGGACTGGTGTCGGCGCTGGCCGCCGACGGCCACACGCTCATTGTGGCCGACCGCTTGGTGCACGCTTCCATCATCGACGGCATCAAGCTCTCCGGAGCGCGCTTTGAGCGCTTTCGCCATAACGATCTGACTCATTTACAGCGACTTATAGAGCGCAACCTCGGCGCGTTCTCCACCATTTTGGTGGTGGTGGAGAGCGTGTACAGCATGGACGGCGACGTGGCCGACCTCGCTGCCATAGCCGCGCTTAAACGGCACTACGGCGAGCACGTGCTGCTGTATGTGGACGAAGCCCACGCCGTGGGCGCACTCGGGCCCGCCGGTCTGGGCGAGGCCGCCCGCTGCGGCGTGTTGGACGATGTGGACGTATTAGTGGGCACGCTCGGCAAGGCGCTGGCCTCAGCCGGTGCGTTCGCCATCCTCACGCCCGCGCTGCGCGATTTCATGGTCAACCGCGCCCGCAGTTTGATATTTTCCACGGCCCTGCCGCCGCTGTGTGCGCGGTGGAGCCGCTATATATGGCAGCACTCGTTAGAGGCGGACACCGTGCGAGAGCAGCTTCGCCGCCGCGCCGAACAGCTCGCCGCCATCATCCCCGGCGGCGCGCCGAGCCACATCCGCCCGCTGATCGTGGGCGATGCCGCCCGCGCCGTGGAGCTGTCGCAACTACTGCTCGCCGAGGGCTTCAAAGTGCTGCCCATCCGCACGCCCACCGTGCCCCCCGGCACCGAGCGGCTGCGATTCAGCCTCTCCGCCGCCGTGCCCGAGGCCGAGCTGAGCCGTCTGGGCCATATACTACCTAACTTGATTAAACAATGAACTACCAACTTGTTTCCGACACCGGTTCGCACCGCCTGCTGCTCATCTTCGCCGGATGGGGCATGGACGCCAACGTCTTCAGTCACGTTCGCCGCCCGGGCTACGATGTGATGGTGGTGTGGGATTACCGCACCTTCCACATCGATTGGAGCGTGTGTGAACCTTACGAAGAAATATGCCTGCTGGCATGGTCGATGGGTGTGTTTGCCGCATCGCAAACCACCCAAGCCATCGACTACAAAATCACCTGCCGCATAGCCGTCAACGGCACCCTCCGCCCCATCGACGATGCCAACGGTATACCCGAATCCATCTACTTCGGCACGCTTAACGGCCTGAACGACCGCACATTAGCCAAATTCTTCCGCCGCATGTGCGACACCGCCGACGACTTCGCCCTGTTCAACGAGCACCGGCCCCAACGGCCGGTGGACGAGTTGCGCGACGAGCTGCAAGCCATCGCCGACCGCCGCATCCTCCACACATCCACATTCTCCCACTGGGACGTAGCCATCATCTCGCGCAACGACCGCATCTTCCCGCCCGCCAACCAGCAGCACGCCTGGCACAGTGGCGAGTGCTCCGAAGGCGAAGCCACCGTGGTGGAAATGGTGCCCGGCGGGCACTTCATCGACTTCTCCACCTTGGTCGACCGCTACTTCATCGACAAGGAAGCCATGCAGCAACGCTTCCAAGCCGGCACCGCCTCCTACGAGGCCAACGCCGACGTGCAGCGGCAGGTGGTCGACATCATGATCGCCCGCTTAGGGCGCAACGCTGTGCGCCAACTCGCTGACTACCACGGTGACATCCTCGAAATCGGCAGCGGTAGCGGCGAACTCTCGCGCCGCCTCGCCGCCATCGCCCCAAACGCCTCGCTATATCTGTGGGACATCGCCGCCGACTGCCCCGAAGCACTGCGCCATCGCGCACACTTCGTGCGCTGCGATGCCGAGCTCAAACTGCGCTCCCTCTCCGCCGATTCGCTCGGATACATCTTCTCCGCATCGACCATCCACTGGTTCAACTCCCCCGACAACTTCATGCAGCAGTGCGCACGCGTGCTCCGCTCCGACGGTTACGCCGTGCTCTCCACCTACTGCCAAGGTAACCTGCACCAAGTCACCGACATCACCCACAACGCCCTGCCCCTGCTCACCGCCGAGCGCTGGAAATTCATAGCCCGCGCAGCCGGTTTGGACATCGAAGACGCCTACGCTTTCCAACGCGACCTCGACTTCGCCACACCCGCCGACGCACTGCGCCACCTCCGCCTCACCGGAGTCAACTCCCTCGGTCGAACATCCCGCGGCGAAGTCAACACCCGCCAAATCCTGCGCCAATTCCCCATGATGCTCGACGGCCGATACCATCTAACCTACTGTCCGCTAATTCTGATACTTCGCAAACCATGAACCGTACATTCTTCCTCAGCGGCATCGACACCGATGCCGGCAAAACATTCGCCACCGCATTCCTCGCGCGCCGATTTATGAGCGAGGGCTACACCGTGGCCACCCAGAAATTCGTCCAAACGGGCTGCGTAGGCTTCTCCGAAGACATCGATGCCCATCGTCGATTGATGGGCATCGACCCCCTGCCCGAAGACCGCGACCTCACCACCGCCCCACAGATATTCACCCATCCCTGCTCGCCGCAATTGGCCGCACGCCTCGATGGCCGACCAATCGACATCGAGGCCATCGACCGCAGCCGCCGCCTGCTCGCCTCCCGCTACGACGTGCTCATCATCGAAGGCGCCGGCGGCCTGATGGTGCCCCTCACCGACGACTACTTCACCATCGACTACCCCGCAGAGCACCACCTGCCCGTGGTGCTCGTCACCAACAGCCGCCTCGGATCAATCAACCACACCATCCTCTCGCTCGAAGCAATCGAGCGCCGCCAATGCGAGCTCGCATACGTAATCTTCAACCACCACTTCGATTACGACCCCGAAATCACCGCCGACACCCTCGGATTCGTGCAGCGCTACCTCCAAAAACACTTCCCGCACACCGAATTATTAGAAATGCAATAATCTTACCTAACAATCTATATTACAGCCATGAAACACTTGCTGAAAACCCTACTTGTGGCTTTGATGGCCTTAGTGGCCATGCAAGCCACCGCCCAACACATCGCCGTGTTGGCCGACGTACACGTCACCCCCGGCAACGACCGCGACGACGCACTCCGCGCCGTAGTCGCCGAAATCAACGCCCAGCCTTTCGACTTAGTCATCATGGCCGGCGACCTCTCCAACGAAGGCAGCGACACCGAACTCGCCAACGTCAACGAAATCCTCTCTCAAATCACTCACCCCCTGGCCGTAATTCCCGGCAACCACGAACTCACCTGGAGCCAAAGCGCCACCAAGACCATCTTCGACACTTGGGGCAACGACCGATTCGTCGTTGACCTCGATTCACTCGTGGTAGTAGGCATCAGCTGCGGCCCATACATGAAGATGGGCGACGGTCACATCAAGCAAGAAGACCTCCACTGGCTCCGCGCTACACTCGAACAATACAAAGACCGACCCATACTCTCCGTCAACCACTACCCCCTCAAAGACGACCTCGACAACTGGCAAGAATACGTCAACGTACTCGCCGACTACAAAGTAGTGGCCCACATCAACGGTCACTACCACCGCTGGATCCGCTATCAAGGCGGCGACATCGAAGCCGCCATGCTCCGAGCACTCAAAATGAACGACGACACCTACGGATACTCCATCGTCGACATCGACCGCAATTGGGTACACATATATAATAAGCCCCTCGGCTGCGAGCCACAAGCCATGTTCGCCTTCGCCGTCCGCACCAACCACCAACCCGTGGAAATCGCATCCCGCCAATGGCAACAGCCCGACGGCTTCGACGTGCAAAAAGTATGGACCGACAGCGCCTCAGTGTTCACCCGCGTAGCCATCGACCAAAACAACATCTACTTCGGCAACTCCCTCGGCCAAGCACGCTGCATAGATAAGCGCACCGGCCGCCAGCAGTGGTCAGTCCCCTTAGGCGTGTCAATCTTCTCCCGACCCATGGTGCTGCGCAGCGGACGCGTCGCATTCCCCAACCCCGCCGGCATAGCCATGGTAGACATCGCCTCAGGTAAACGCCTCAAATTCAGCGCCCCCGAGCAGCCATACGTGGCCGACGGCATCCTCACCGACCGCGGCTGGGTGCAAGGCGGATACAAACGCATCGAGCTGCGCAACGCCTCCTCCGGCCGCCTCATCTGGCAATACGACTCCATCTTCAACTACTGCCAAGCCGCACCCGCCGTCGACGGCCGCGACCTCGTATTCGGCGCATGGGACACCAACCTGCGATGCCTCGACCTCGCCACCGGACGCCTCCGCTGGGTGTGGAACAACGGCAAAGCCGCCAACATGCTCGGCCCCGGCAACGTCGTGCCCGTCATCACCCCCGACAAAGTATTCATCGTTGCTCCCGACCGCTACATGACCGCCCTCGACCGCAACACCGGCCAACAAATCTGGCGCGACAACAGCGTCAAATACCGCGAAAGCCTCGGCCATAGCGCCGACCTCTCCCGCATCTACGCCAAGACCATGGACGGCACCCTCGTAGCCATCGACGCCACCTCCGACACCTTCAACATGCTCTGGCAAGTCGACCTCGGACTCGGCTACGAACACGCCCCCTGCATCGTGCTCGAAGCCGACGGCATCATCTACGCCGGCTCCCGTCGCGGCATCCTCACCGCCGTCGACGCCGCCACCCACACCCTCCTCTGGACCCTCCCCTTAGGCGTTAGCGAAATCAACGGCCTCGACCTCGACCCCCACACCGGCCACATCTACATCTCCCTAATCGAAGGCACCATCTACCGCATCACCCGCCACTAACCCGCCCGCCCTCCATACACCAAGCACGGATGCCCCAAAAGGGCATCCGTGCCTGCTTGTACGCTCGGCATGAGTATTGTCTAACGGGTGCAAGTCCCTAAGCTGCCCTAATAGCGGGAAGGCTATAGCCAAAGGCAAGGGTGTCCACTGCGAGGTGGAATCTGAAGGAAGCCTGCGGCAAACATCTGGCCTAACGAACAGAAACTTCATATAAGGCATATATCCGTGGATGAGATTGCAAGACAAATCAAAGTCCCATAGCTATTCGGAACGGATGGTGTAAATGAAGTAGGTATAAGATGGAAAGACAGTGCTCTTATCCGAGGAGGTCTCACGGACGTGGCGAATAGTTGCTTTTACGAAAGCCGCGGAGTAAAGCTTGCCGTGAGAAGTCAGCAGAGGTCATAGTACCTAAGGCACGTGTGCCTATGGGGAAGGACCGAATCGGGCAGTGCAATAGTAAATGACTGCTACCTTGAGACTCTTTTGTAATCAGATGTCCGAAAGGAGCTCTCTATTCAGACGATAGGACGGAATCCAACAATAGAATAGAAGTGATATTTGTCGAAGGGATAGCTGAAAACAACTTGCCACACATCGAAAGATGAGAAAGCCCGAAACCGCCGTATGCCGAACGGCATGTACGGTGGTGTGGGAGGTCGCGTAGGGAACTAATCCCTACGCTCCTACCCAATTCCGCCCCGCCGCGCCAGCTGAGCCGCCCGCCTGCCGCCCGCTGTGGGTTGTGTGGCGAGGCGGAAGCCGAGCTGCCGCGCGCGGAGCCTTTTTGCTTATTGCTCCGAGCTCTTGCTCGGGGCTGCGGGGCGGCGGTTAGAGGCGGCCGGTGGCTTGCAGGTAGCGGAGGTGGGTTAGGTAGAGGGTGATGCGGGTTTCTACTTGGGTGGTGAGGGCTTGTTGCCAGAGAAGTTGGGCTTCGAGGTGGTCGGAGAGGGTTTCGAGGCCGGCTTCGTAGTTGAGGCGCGAGGCGCGGAGGTTTTCTTCGGCGGAGGCTACGGTGGCGCGGGCCATTTCCACTTCGAGGAAGGCTTCGGAGAGTTGGTTGTAGGCTTGGTTGGCTTGGAGGGTGAGCAGCTCGGAGGAGTCGAGCTGGTCGGCGAGGGCTTGGTGGTAGCGGTCGCGTGCGGCTTGGAGCTTGGAGCGGTTGCGGCCGAAGTCGAACAGCGGCATGGACACTTGCAGGCCCACGAAGTAGTTCCACGAGTGCATCATCTTGGTGCCGTTGAGGTCGAGGCCGTTGAGGTAGCCGAATTGGCCCACCATGCCCACCTGCGGCAGCATGTCGCTGCGGGCGATGTCTACGCGGCGCTCGGCGGCGTCGGTGGAGTGTTGGAGCAGTTGGTATTCGGCACGGTTGTCGATGGATATGTCGGAGCGCGTCGGCAGCGCGTCGGGGTAGGGGAGCGCAGCGTCCACCGCGATGGAGTCGATGAGCGGACGGCCCAAATAGTGGCAGAGGTTCATGCGAGCGAGGGTGATGCCGTTGTCAGCGCGCAGGAGTTGTAGGCGGCTGTCGTTGAGGCGCACTTCCACTTTGAGCAGGTCGTTGCGGGTGGAAAGGCCGGCGTTAACGGCGGCCTGCACCTTGCGATGGAGCTCGGTGAGCAGGGTGTTGTAGGCCAGCGCCACGCGCCGCAGCTCGGTGGCGCGCACCAGTTGGGCGTATGCGTCGGAGGTGTTCACCACCACTTCCGAGGTGGTGAGCCGCTGCTGCTGGATGGCCGCTTGCTCGCCGATGCGTGCTAATTGGTATGATGCGCGGATACGACCGCCCATGTAGATGGGTTGTTCGAGTTGGATGCCGCCGCCGTACACGAGTCCGAAGTCATAGTGCAGGTCGATGCCCGGGAAGCCTGCAAACTGTCCGGTGGGGTTGCCTTGCGCGTCGACCACCGGCAGCAGGCCCGAGCCGGAGGAGTAGCCGCCTTCGGCGGCGGAGTAGAGCGCTGTGCCGTAGAGCGAGAGCTGTGGAAGGAAGTACGAGCGGGCTTGGCGCACGTCGTAGCGCGCGGCCGATAGCTGTGATTGCGCGGCAGTGATTTGACTGTTGTGCTGCAAGGCGATGTCGACGCACTCGGCCACCGTGAGCGTTTGCGCCCCCGCGCAAAGGGGCGCAAACAGCGTGATTATGAGTAGTTTAGCGAGTTTCATAACTTAATTTTGAAGAAAAGAGCATAGAGGACGGGCACCAGCAGCAGTACGGCCACGGTGGAGAATAGCAGACCGCCCATGATGGTAGCGGCCATGGAGTTGAACATCGCATCCGACAGCAGGGGAATCATGCCCAAGATGGTGGTGAGCGAGGCCATCATCACCGGACGGAAGCGGGCGGCCGCGCTTTGACGGAGCGCGGCGGCGGGCTCGGTGCCGGCGGCCATGCGGGCGTCGATGTCGTCCATGAGCACGATACAGTTCTTAATCATCATGCCCACCAAGCCCAGCGCGCCCACGATGGCGCAGAAGGTGAATGCGAATCCGCTGATGAGCATGGCCGCCACGATGCCCACGGCCAGCAGCGGGATGCAGCACAGGATGATGATCGGCCGGCGGTAGTCTTTGAACAGCATGATCAGGATAGCAAGCATCAGCACCACGCCGAGCGGCACGTTCAGGAACAGGTAGTGCATGGTTTGGTCGGACGCGTACTTTTCGCCCTTCCATTGGAGCGAGTAGCCCGACGGCAGCGGGATTTGCTCAATCTGCGCAGCTACTTTGCGGCGGGCGGTCTCGGTGGCGATGCCCGGGGCGGGCGAACACATCACGTCCTGAGCGCGTTGACCGTTGAAGCGCGGCACCACGGGGTCTTCCCACGTCACATCCACGCCGTTGGCCACCTGCCGCAGGGGTGTGGTGCCCAAAAGCGCCTCAATCATGTCGCTCTTGGACGCTGCTCCGGTGCGCAGCTCCATCAGCCGCTGGTCGGAGAAAGCGCCGTTGAAGTTGGGAAGGGTTGAGAACAGCGGCACGTCCTCCAAATTGTCGATTTTGGAGCCGTCGTCCTCGATGCATTTGAGGTAGATGGTGTTGGCGTGGGTGCCTTGATAGAAGGTGCCCACGGGGATGCCGCCGGCGGCGGTGAGCATTGACATGGAGATGTCTTTGCGCGAGAGTCCGGCACGGCGGGCGTCCGACTGGTTGAAGTCGATGGTGAGCAACGGTTGCGCCGGTTCCCAGTCGGTGGTGACCAAGCGCGTGTAAGGCGAGCGCTCCATGATGCGCGCCGCCGAGTCGGCCAGTTGGTGCAGCACCGCGGGGTCGGGACCGGTGAACAGCGCCTCAATCGGGTACTTCTTATACATTATATTATACGGTTTCAACTTCAGATAGCCGTCGGGGAAGCGCTGCTGCAACTCCTGCTGGATGCTTTCGATGTTGCGGTCGAGCGCCGAGGGCGAAGTGAAGTCGATGATGAGTTCGCCATAACTCATCGACGGATTCGCCACCGAGCGCACTAAGTTGTAGCGCGCCGGAGTGCCGCCCACCGAGGCGGTGACATTGCGCACCTCCTCGCGGGTCATCAGGTACTGCCGCATCTGCTCCAAGTCGGCGGCCACGCGCTCGGGGTGCGTGCCCTCGGGGAGCTTATACTCCATGTACAGCTGGTCGTACACCATATCGGGGAAGAAGCCTTGGCGCATGAAGCGGTAGCCGAACACGCTCACGGCCACTAACGCCACCACCACGGCCACCGACGCCAGACGATGGCGCAAGCTCAGGCACAGCAACTTGTCGAGCACGCGGTAGAACCGCCCGCCATAGGGGTCGGCGCCCGCTTTATCCGGCTCGATGCGGCTGAAATAGCGGTTGGCCATCAGCGGCACGTGGGTCAGCGCTAACAGCCAGCTGAGCATCAGCGACACGGCCAACACGATGAACAGGTCGCGCACGTACACCCCCGCGGTGTCGGGTGAGAGGAACACCGGCAGGAAGGCTAAAATGGCGATGAGCGTGGCCCCTAACAGCGGCATGGCGGTGCGCCGCCCGATAGCGGTGAGCGCCTCTTGTCGCGGTTTGCCCGCTTTGAGGTCCACCAAGATGCCATCGACGATCACGATGGCATTATCCACCAGCATGCCCATGGCCAAGATGAACGCTCCCAACGACACGCGTTGCATCGACCCATCAAAGCCGAACAGCAGCAAAAACGACCCTACCACGATGATACACAGCGACATACCAATGATCAAACCGCTGCGGAAGCCCATCGTCAGCATCAAAATGGCCACCACGATCGCCACCGACTCTAATAGGTTGATGAAGAACGTGCCCAGCGCCGAAATCACGCGCTCGGGCTGGTAAAACACCTTGTGACACTCCACGCCGGCCGGAAACTGCTCGCGCTGCAGCTGCTCCAGCCGCTCGGTGACCTGCGCACCCACCTTCACAATGTCGGTGCCCGATGCCGCGGCCACAGCGAAGCCGATGGCCTCTTGGCCGTTGTAGCTGAGCAGGTTACGCGCCGGTTCGGCGTAACCGGCCGACACCTCCGCCACGTCCGACAGCCGCAGTTGGTCGTCCTCGTGACCTTGGATAATCATGGAGCGAATCTGCTCCACGGTGCGGAACTTATCGTTGACCGTGAGCCGCACGCGCCGCGGTCCGTTGTCGTAATATCCCGAGTAGCACACCTCGTTTTGGCCGTTGAACGTGGCCAAAATCTCGGCCGGCGACACGCCTAACGTGGCCATGCGCTCGGTCTTCAGTTCGATATTGATACACTCCTGCCGCACGCCGTACAGCAGCACGCGACCCACCCCCGGAATGTTGGTCAGCTCGCGTTGCACCAAGCGAGCATAATCGCTCAAGCGTTTATGCTCGATGCCGTCGCCGGTGAGCGCGTAGAACATACCGTAGACATCGCCGAAGTCGTCCTGCACGCTTGTCGAGGTGCCCGCGGGCACGGCCGTGTCGCCCACTTTGCGCCGCAGCATGTCCCAGCACTGCTCCACATCATCGTCCGGAGTGGTGCTCTTGAGCGTGACCTGAATCAGCGCCATGTCGGCATACGACCACGACTGCACTTCATCCACCGCACCCATCGTGCGGATGCTTTTCTCTAACGGTTCGGTCACCTCCATCTCCATCTCGTGGGCCGACGCCCCCGGGCGCACCGCCACCACCATGGCCATCTTCACCTTGATCTCCGGATCCTCGAGCTTGCTCATGCTCCAAGCACCGTAGATGCCGCCCGCAAGCAGCACCGCCACTATGAAGTACACTAATTTGCGGTTAGCGTATGCCCATTTGCCTAAGTCAATCATAACAAGCCTCCTACGTTAGTGGATGATGCTTCAGCCATAGGATGCACGCGCTGCCCATCGGTGAGCGAGTGCACTCCCGCACTCACCACCCGCTCGCCCGGCTGCAAGCCGCTGCTGATGCGAGCCGTGCCGTCGGTGTGGAGCGCTTCCACGGTGACCTCGCGCGCGGTGACGGTGCTGTCAGAGTATACCCACACCATCGAACGCCCCTCGCGCTCAAACACCGCCCCGGTGGGCAGCGTCACCGAGCGGTCGGCCTCCTCGGCCGCGTTATAATGCACCGACACCATCACGCTCATCCCCGGGGTAGGGCGCTCGGCCACCGTCGAGGGTACAGCCAAGCGCACCGTGTACAGCCCGTTGGCATTAGCCTGCGGAGCGTAACTTATCAGCGGCAACTGTGTGGCCTCAGCGTCCGCCCCAAAGCGGGCGCTGAAGCCGGCTATCTGCGCCCGACGCCGATAGCTCGACGCCGGAAGGTTGATCTCAACCTCCGGAGTCCCCGCCGAGATCAACATCACCACCGGCATGCCCGCACTCACCACCGACGGCGCCTCAAACAGCCGCCGCTGCACATAGCAGTCGAACGGAGCCACCATCCGAGTGTACTCCAACTGATTGCGAGCATTGTCTAACTTCGCCGTAATCTGCTGCAAGCCGTAGCGAGCCTTGTCGTAAGCATCCGCGCTGACCGCGCTGTCGCCCCACAGGCGAATCACACGGTTGGCCTCAGCCGACAGCTTGTTATATTCCGCCAAAGTTGCATCATATTGCAACTGATAATCCCGCGGATCAAGCTCCGCGATCAGCTGACCGGCGCGCACAAACGCGCCCTCCTCCGGAAGCACCCGCAGCAAGTTGCCACTGACCTTAAAAGCCATATTCACCTCCTCAGCCGCCTTAACGCGCCCGGGGAACTCCGACACAGCACCGGCCGCACTGCTCTCCACGGTGCAGAGCTGCACAGCCACCGAGGCCGCATTGTCAGCCTCCGAATTTGAGCAAGCCGCAGTGGCCATCAAAGCCACTGCCGCCGCCATTATCCACAATTTATTTTGCCACATAATTCCATGTATAAAATTCATACTGCAAAGTTAAGCAAAAAGCTCCAAAAGCGATGTTCCACATCGACCAAAAAATTGTCCGATTCGTCACATCCCCTATCTACAACACCGCCGCCCCCCGCATTGTTCACCCCGCCCAACCCCCATAAACCCTAATTTTCCCCCGCAATACGTTGAAAAACCGGTTGGTCATTCTAATCGCCATTACACAACTTTGTGACACAAACTTGTGTAATGGCGAATGGCGAAAGTGAATTTTTAGCGCGAATGAGCCAAAAATCGCGCAAACGGGGGCGTTTCGCTTGCAAAAATCCTTGGAAAGGTGTAACTTTGCGCTGAATTTTCAGCTTTGACAGCTATGGATAGCGACTACATTGCCCACATCGACCTGCGGCGAATCACTGCCGCCGACATCGACGCCAGCTCGCAAGCGGTGATTCGCTTCGAGCAGCACGCGTTCTTCCTCTGCACCGCCGGCCAAGTGGAGGTGGAGATGGATGGTGCCGTTTACACCATCCGTCGCGGCGGGCTGTACATCTACCCGGGATTCGCCGCCACCGTGGTGCGCAGCTTTTCACCTGACACCCAAGGGGTGATAGCGCGAGCCGACTTCGACTTCGTGCTGTCGCTGCTCAACAATGTGGTGGACCTGTCGAACCGCCTGTACATCCGCTTCAACCCGTTCCAACAGCTCGACGATGCCCAATTCAATCGCATCATGCAAGTGATTGAATTGTACGAACGACGCCGCGCCCAACCCACCTTGCTCAACGCCACCATCGTGCCCGCCATCGCCCAAGTGCTGCTCTACGAAGTGGTGGAAGCCTACGTGGCCAACGTGGACCGCGCTGCCATCCACCCCACCCGCGCCGATGAAGTGTTCCAAACCTTCTTCGTGTCGCTCCACCGCCACTTCCGCACCCACCGCGATGTGGCCTTCTACGCCGCCGAGCAATGCCTCTCGCAGCGCTACTTCGCCACCATCGTACACCAACGCTCCGGACGCGCTCCCGCCCGCTGGATTGAAATGTTCGTCATCACCGAAGCCAAGCGCCTGCTCTCGCAGTCGGCCATCTCCATCAAAGAGGTGGCCGCCGCCCTCAACTTCCCCAGCCAAAGCTTCTTCGGCCGCTACTTCAAGCGCCTCACCGGCATGTCGCCCGCCGAATTCCGCCGCTCCACCTAACCAGCGCCTTTTCAACGTAAGACGTATTTTTCAACGTAAGCCGTAAACGTAAACACGTAGATTTTTCGTTGATTCATTGAGCGGCGGGCGGAGCCTTTTTGCACACGGCTTCGAGCTCTTGCTCGAATGGTCAGTCGGGTCGGCCGGTGGCTTCCAGCTGCAGCAGGTAGTGCTTGGCGGCAGGGTGGCCGGCGTAGTTGCCGATGGAGCCGGTGGCGGGCAGTACGCGGTGGCACGGGATCAGGATCGACAGCGGGTTGGAGGCGATGGCGTGCGCCACGGCGCGCACGGCTGTGGGGCGGCCGATGGCTGCCGCGATGGCTCGGTAAGTGGTGGTGGTAGAATATGGGATGCCTCGGAGCGCATCCCACACCGCGCGCTGGAAGGCCGTGCCGTCGGCGCAAAGCGGCACGGTGAACTCGCGCCGTTCGCCGCTAAGGTATTCGCCCAACTGCCTCACCGCTTCGCGCAAAATGCAGCCGCTTGCAGCGCTGTCGTCGCGCAAGCGAACGCGCGAGAGGTCGTGCCGGCCGTGGAGCCAGTCGCATAGATACACCCCGCGAGCATCAGCGGCCACCATCAGCGTGCCCACTGTGCCCACTTCCACCGTTGCAAAGCGTTCGCTCATAGCAACTTAAGCGCGATGGCCGCACACGCTTCGGCATCGGCCAGCGCGTGGTGGTGACGCTTCAAATCGTACCCGCAATAGGCCGCCACCGTGTCGAGTTGGGCATTCGGCAGCGGCAGGTGCGCGCGCTGTGCCGCGCGACAGGTGCACAGAAACCGGTAGCCGGGATAGTCCATATGGTGCTCGGCAAAGGCCGCGCGCAAGCACCCGCTGTCGAAGGGTGCGTTGTGCGCCACCAGCGGCAAGCCCTCGATCAGCGGCTCGATCTGCTCCCACACCTGCGGGAAGTCGGGCGCGTCCTCCACATGGTGCATGCGCAACCCGTGCACGCGCGTGTTCCAATACTCAAAATAGTCCGGTTGCGGATAAATCAGGCTGTAAAAGCGCTCCACGATCACACCGGAGCGCACCACAACCACGCCAACGCTACACACACTCGAGGGGTGTCGGTTAGCCGTTTCAAAATCGATTGCAGCAAAGTCATTCATACCGCAAAGTTAAGCAAAATCCGCCACATATCCAACCCCGCCGCCCAACGAATCAACAAAAAAAAATCTACGTTATTACGTTTACGTCTTACGTTGAATTATTACGTTAAAAAAATCTACGTGTTTACGTTTACGTCTTACGTTGAAATAACGCTGAAATAACGTTGGAATAAGCAGCAGCGATATGGAGGTGAAAGCGATGAGGCCACGAACCGCAAAGGTTCGTGGCCTCATCCGGTGTATGCGTTCACACCCGGTGGGCGCCGGGGTGGGGGATTAGTGCAGCAGGCAGTTGCCCGTCATTTCGGCCGGTTGGGGCAGGTCGAGGATGCGCAGCAGCGAGGGAGCCACGTCGGCCAGCACGCCGTTTTCAACGGTGGCGCCTTGGCGGTCGGTGACGTAAACGAAGGGCACGGGGTTGAGCGAGTGGGCGGTGTTGGCGGTGCCGTCGGGGTTCTCGGCGTAGTCGCAGTTGCCGTGGTCAGCGATGATGATGGCCTCGTAGCCGTGGGCGCGAGCGGCTTCCACGGTGTCGTGGAGGCAAGCGTCGATAGCTTCCACAGCCTTTTGGATCGCGGGGTAGATGCCGGTGTGGCCCACCATGTCGCCGTTGGCGTAGTTCACCACGATGAAGTCGTACTTCTCGCTGTTGATAGCGTCCACCAGCTTGTCCTTCACTTCGAACGCGCTCATTTCGGGCTTGAGGTCGTAGGTGGCCACCTTGGGCGAAGGCACCAAGATGCGGTCTTCGCCGGAGAAGGGTGCTTCGCGACCGCCGTTGAAGAAGAAAGTTACGTGGGCGTACTTCTCGGTCTCGGCGATGTGGAGTTGGGTCTTGCCTTGGGCGGCGAGGTATTCAGCCAGAGTGTTTTGCACGTCCTCTTTGTCGAAGAGGATGTGCACGCCCTTGAACGAAGCGTCGTAGGGAGTCATGCAGAAGTATTGCAGACCCGGGATGGTGTGCATGCCGGCTTCGGGGAGGTCTTGCTGGGTGAGCGCGATGGTGAGCTCTTTGGCGCGGTCGTTGCGGTAGTTGAAGAAGATCACCACGTCGCCTTCCTTGATGGTGCCGTCGACGTTGGCATTGTTGATGGGCTTGATGAACTCGTCGGTAACGTTTTCGTCATAGCTTTCTTGCATGGCGGCAAGCAGGTCGGTGGCTTGCTTGCCTTCGCCGTTAACCAGCAGGTCGTAAGCCACTTTGACGCGTTCCCAGCGTTTGTCGCGGTCCATAGCGTAGTAGCGGCCGATGATCGAAGCGATGTGGCCGGTGGTAGCAGCGGTGTGGTTGAGAAGCTGCTCGATGAAGCCGCGACCGCTGCGGGGGTCGGTGTCGCGGCCGTCCATGAAGCAGTGGAGGTATACGTTGGAGAGCTCGTAGTGCTTGGCGATGTCGCACAGGGCGAAGATGTGGTCGAGCGAAGAGTGCACGCCGCCGTTGGAGGTCAAGCCCATCAGGTGCAGACCCTTGCCGGTGGATTTAGCGTATTCGAAAGCCGCACGGATTTGCGGATTGTCGTAGATCTTGCCGCTCTCGATGGCCTTGTTGATCTTCACAAGGTCTTGGTACACGATGCGGCCGGCGCCGATGTTGAGGTGGCCCACCTCGCTGTTACCCATTTGGCCGTCGGGCAAACCCACGCTCTCGCCGCAAGCGAGCAACTGCGAGTTGGGGTAAGTGGCTGTAAGGTGGTCCCAATAGGGGGTAGGAGTAGAGAAGATGGCATCGTCGTGTTTGTGGTCGCCGATGCCCCATCCGTCGAGGATGATAAGGAGTGCTTTTTTAGCCATAGTTATTGTTTGTTGGAGTTATTTTCAATATCGTCGAGGCGCTCACGGCGCAGTTTGTCGCGCCGCCGGCCTATGAAAAAGAGTGCCACAATCACCGCGCCGGTCACAGCCACCGTAGCCCAGAACTGCGAGGCCGACAGCTCGCCGCGCCCCACCGCGGGGTAGCACCACCAAGCCATGCCGCCCAAGTACACGGCCAAGGCCGCGGGAGCGATGACGTAACGCGGCACTTTCATTGCGCAACGGGTTGGTTATGCGCCGCCAGATACTCGGCGCGGTCCACGATGTAGGGCGACTCGTCCGGCCGGAAAGCGCCCGAACGCAGCCGTCGGTACAGCCGCAAGCACGCCCACGCGTCGATGGCCGCGTAAGTCTGCTGCGCCTCGGTGAGCACCGGAGCCTCCCAGTTGGTGAGCCGCTGCGTTTTGGAAATACGTTCACCGAAGATGATTGCATAAATCTTCTGAAGCGATATGTCGCTGATATGAAAGTACTTAACATACTCCTGCAGGTCGATAAAGCCCTGCGGGTCCAAATCCGGCGACAGACGCCGCATCACAGCGAAGTCGTCGTGCACCGACAGACCTATCTTGATAATCTCCGGGTCCTCGAGCAAGTGCCGCAGGCCCTCCGAGATGCCCAAAATATTGAGCCGAAACAAGAAGCAATGATCCTCGGTCGACAGCTGCATAAGCGCCACACTGTGATGACGCCCCTTATGGAACGACGGCCGCGTCTCGGTGTCAAAACCGATGACGCGAGCCCGCGTCAACTCGCGCACAGCCACGCGAGCCGCCGCCGCATCGTCCACCACGGTGATGCCGCCGGGGAAAGACACCGTGGGCATTTCAGCCACGGTAGCCTTGTCTATAGCGATAGTTTGAGTGAGCGTATTCATTTATTTTCGAAAATTCACCGCAAAGGTACAAAAAAATCGCCAACTGCGCAAACATTCCTCCCGCTTTCTGCCAAAACCGCCCGCTTTGCCGCAAAAAGCCACCCCGCGCAACGAAAAATCGAAGCAACAATCCCCGAACAGCAATCCCCGAACAACACCCCCCTACGTTTCTACGTTTACGTCTTACTCACCCGAAATCATCAATACCGCGGAATAATCCTCTGCTACTGCCGGATTTGGTGCGATTGTAAGAAAAAATGCATTTTTTATTAAAAATATTTTGCAAATTAAAAAATTTGATTTAAATTTGCAACCGAAAGCTTCAAAAACGTTTCAAATTTTTTAGTTATCCAACCAACCAGACGTACTGGCTATGAAGAAAGTCTACTCACTTATTTTAGCACTGTTCGCAGTCTTTACCGCTTTGACTGCTTCCGCTCAGGACCAAATCAGCATCACATTAGTGATCGACAACCCCGATGCCGTCACCGTGACCATCTCCAACCAAACCCAAGAGATTGTGGCCGGTAGCAACGATTTCACCTTCGGTCTTTACACCTCGGTGGAAGTCCACCCCAACGAAAACTTCGCCATCACCTCCGTCACCGACAAGGACGGCCTGACGCTCTCGCTCTACGGCGGCTACTTCTCCAAGTACTTCTACTCCGTCAATGACAGCGGCCAAGTTTACACCGTCGCCACCAAAGACCTCGCCCAAAGCCGCACCGCATCGTTCACCCTCGTGGCTGATGACCCCTCACTCATCAACGCTTCTCTGAGCGGCTCCGGCGCAGAGCTCTCCTTAGTGGAAGGTTCACAAACCATTGCTTTCGACCCCGAACTCGAAACCGAACTCTACCTCAACTCTACCGGTTCCAAGAAGCTCTACGCCATCACCGTTAACGACGAACCATTCGCCGTGGATTGGTCCAACACCATCACTCTGGCCGACGGCATGACCGTGAACGTCCAAGCCGTATGGCCCGACCTGCCCTGCCTAATCTCCCTCACCTTCCCCGAAGGCGTTGGCATGGAATGCATCAAGAGCGTGTCGATTAACTACGAAGACATCGACGTAGTAGGCAACTCCTTCTTCTGCCAAGCACAAGACTACGTAAGCATCAGCGTTAACAGCGCCTACTCCGTGAGCGGCTACTCCTTCAACGGCGTGCCCCAAGACGCTACCTACTTCTACGGTACCATCTCCTTGACCCCCGAAGCAGACACCGAAGTCTTCATCGATGCAGCTCCCCTGCCCAAGCTCCACGCCACCATCATTATCGACAACCCCGACAACGTCTCCGCAACCCTCCAATACCAACCCCTGCCCCTCGAACCCGGTGAAAACGTAGTGGAATTCACCGCCTCCGCCGCTTCATTCTCCGTGAGCAACAGCCCCTTAGGCACCGTCACCAAAATCACCAAAACCCTCAACGGCGAAGAAACCGACCTCACCGGCTCATACTTCATCACCCTCGAAGACGGCATGACTCTCAACATCGAAACCGCCGACAAAGACCTGCCCAACATGTTCGTCCTCTACGTGGAAGACGTGGCCGCTTGCGACTACACCTTCGGCCTGTCGAACTCCGACTGGGAAGAATACAACGTGGTTGAAGGCTACAACTTTATCCCCTTCAACGAAGGTGACCTCCAACTCTACCTCAGCGGTGAAACCGCCAACGGCAACCAATCCGTATGGCTCAATTACGAGCAAATCTCACCCCGCTACGAAGGCGGCAGCTCGTGGCAATTCACCCCCCACGACGGCGACGTGATCAAAGCATTCGCCCTCAACCCCAACCCCGACACCTACCAAGTGACCTTCAACGTGGAAGGTGCCGAAGAAGGCGACCCCGTTACCACCAAAGACTGGGTGACTTTCAACGACGACTGGAAAAACTTCACCGTGCTCGGCACCACCGTCATTAACTTCGGTTGTGAAGCCGACGCCCAAGTGGAAGTACTCCTCGGCGAAGAAGTGATCGAACTCGACAAAACCGAGTACTCGCAAACCTTCATCTTCACCGTAACCGAAGACACCACCTTCACCGTGAAATTCGGCGACTCCGGTGTCAACAGCATCCTGATGGACCAATCCATCGAATCCAACGATGTATACAACCTGCAAGGCATCCGCGTAGGTACCCGCTCCGAGCTCAACACGCTCCCCCGCGGCCTCTACATCGTAGGCAACCAAAAAGTGACAGTTAAATAATCTTCATACGACTGTACATTCCGCATGCCGGGCCGCCCGCCGATGGGCCGCCCGGCATTTTTTGTACGCTCGGCATGAGTATTGTCTAACGGGTGCAAGTCCCTAAGCTGCC
>CAMGBT010000032.1 GCA_946011725.1 uncultured Bacteroidales bacterium
CCAACGGCTCCGAAGTATCACTGCTCATAGCCGTGGCCGACCGCCTCGCCGCCGACGGCATCCCGGCCCGCGTGGTTTCCGTTCCCTCTATCGGCCTGTTCAACCAACAAGCCGACAGCTACCGCGCCGCAGTCCTCCCCGCCGACCAAAAGCAATTCGGCCTTACAGCCGGCCTGCCGGTCACTCTCCAAATGATCCGCGGATTCCACGGCACTATCTACGGCATGAGCCGTTTCGGCGCTTCCGCTCCCTTCAAAGTTCTCGACGAAAAATTCGGCTACACCGTCGACAATATTTACCAACAAGTTCGCGCAAACCTGTAATTTTCACAACAAACACATACAAAGCCGGCAAAACCGCCGTCAACAGCGGTTTTGCCGACTTTCACCCACACTTTCGGGGCAAAAATGTAAAAAGTTATCAACTTTTCAAACTTTTTTTTAGATTTTTTAGTTCTATTACAAAAATTATTCGTAACTTAGCACCCGAAATTCCGTGTAGTATAAAAATTCAATCATCAACACCTATAAAATTCTTTATCCTATGAAGAAAATTACTTTACTTGCAAGCTTGTGTGCAATGTTCATTGCACCCCAACTTGCGGCTCAAGAAGCTCAAGAAGTACAGTACGTTGAAGATCCCGCTCAAGGCCTGCTCATCAACGACTTCAAGAGCAATTGGTTCGTCACCCTCCAAGGCGGCGCCAACGTGTTCTTCTCCAGCAAAGACGTCGTTCGCGACTTCACCGACCGCTTCGCTCCCGCTGCTAACATCTATGTTGGCAAATGGTTCACTCCCGTTTGGGGCGCTCGTCTCGGCATCGATTGGATCAGCGTAAAAGGTATGGGCGAAGCAGGTGCTACCGGCTACCTGCCCAACGAACACACCACCAACGGTTACTTCAAAACCCGTAACCAACACATCGGCCCGTCCCTCGACCTGATGCTCAACCTCACCAACCTCTTCTGCGGTTACAAACCCGGCCGCGTTTACAACCTCGTTGGCTATGCAGGTGGTGGCGGTTACTTCACCCTCAGCCGCGAACTCGACGCTCAAGGCAACGCTGATGGCTGGAACTTCGGCCACGACAACGTCCTCCACTGGCGCGCCGGTATCATCAACTCTTTCAACGTTAGCAAATCCGTAGCTCTCTCGCTCGACCTCCGTGCTTCCGCCATCGACGGCCTCTACGACCGCGCCGGCTTCGAAAACCGCACCTACCTCGACGTGCAAGCTTACCTCGGCGTTACTTTCCTCCTCGGCAACAGCGAATGGAAAGCTCCCATCGTGCCCGTTTGTCCTCCTGCCGAAAACTGCGACGCTTACCGCGCTCGCCTCGCCGCTGCTGACGCTCGCATCGCTGACCTCGAACAACAACTCCGCGACTGCCTCAACCGCCCCGTGGAAGTTAAAGAAGCTGAAAACAACGCTCCCCTGGCCACCATCTACTACCCCATCGGCGTTTCCCGTCTCACCCGCGAAGACAACAACGTGCTCGGCGCTATCGCTGAAGTGATGAAAGCCAACCCCAACACCAACTACGTGCTCACCGGCTGGGCTGATAACTACACCGGCAGCGACGCCATCAACAAACGTCTCCGTCAAAAACGCGTTCAAGGCGTTTACAACCGCCTCGTGAAAAACGGCGTGCCCGAATCTCAACTCACCGCTACCACCAACGACGGTAGCCTCTGCGGTGACCTCGGCGAAAAATACGTTTCTCTCGACCGCGCCGTTACCATCGAAGAAGCTAAATAAGCATCTCCAACTGATTTTGCATACCGAAAGCCCCGCCCCGCGGGGCTTTCTTTTTTCCCTCCCCACCCACCACCCCGCCCGCTTTTTTATCTCGACTCTGAGCTTTAGCGAAGACCCCGCGGAAAATTCGCCCGGCGGCTTGGGCGTTCGCGGATTTTTTGCTAACTTTGCACCATGACTAATCCCGAACTAAAACGGCAGGCCCTCGCCCTGCTCAAAAAATTCTACGGCTACGATTCCTTCCGCCCCGGGCAGCTCGAGGTGATCGAAGCCGTGTGCACAGGCCGAGACGCCGTGGTGACCATGCCCACCGGCGGCGGCAAATCCATCTGCTACCAAATGCCGGCATTGCTGTCGGAAGGTTGCGTGGTGGTGGTATCGCCCCTAATCGCCCTGATGCAGGACCAAGTGCAGGCGCTCATCGCCAACGGCATTCCGGCGGTGGCCATCAACTCCAACCGTTCCGAAATCGACAACCGCGCCGACATCGATGCCGCCGTAGCCGGCCGCATCAAGATGGTGTACCTCTCGCCCGAGCGCCTGCTCGCCGACATCGGTAGCTGGCTCACCCGTTTGAATATCAGCCTCTTCGCCATCGACGAAGCCCACTGCATCTCGCAGTGGGGCCACGACTTCCGACCCGTCTACACCCAACTCAGCATACTCAAATCCTCCTTCCCTAACACTCCGGTGATGGCTCTGACGGCCACCGCCGACCGCGTCACCCGCGACGACATCGCCCGACAGCTCAACCTGCGCGACCCGCTCCGCTGGCTCGGCTCGTTCAACCGCCCCAACCTCTCGCTCAAGGTCATCACCGGCGCTACCTCCCGCCAAAAAATCCAGACCGTTCAAAACCTCATCCGCCGCTACCCTAACGATTCGGGCATCGTCTACACCCTCTCGCGCAAAAACGCCGAAACGGCCAACGAGCAGCTCACCCGCCTGGGCATCCGCTCCACCGTGTACCATGCCGGTCTCTCCGCCTCCCAGCGCCAAAAGGCACAGTCGCTCTTCACCAACGGCCAAGTGCAAGTGGTGTGCGCCACCATCGCCTTTGGCATGGGCATCGACAAGAGCAACATCCGCTGGGTGGTCCACTTCAACCTCCCCGCCAACATCGAAAGCTACTACCAGGAAATCGGCCGCGCCGGGCGCGACGGTCTCCCGGCCGAAACCATCCTCTTCTACTCCTACCAAGACGTGATAACCCGCCGCGGCTTCATTGAAAACTCGGAATCACCTCAGCAACAGATATTTAGCGAAAAGCTCAACCAAATGCAGCGCTACGCCGAGGCGCAAGTGTGCCGCCGCCGCATCCTCATGAACTACTTCGGCGAGGAGATGAGCGACGACTGCCACAACTGCGACATCTGCCACAATCCGCCCGAGCGCTTCGACGGCACCATCCTCGCCCAGAAAGCCATCAGCGCAGCCCTCCGCACCGAGCAGCACGTGGGCCTGTTCACCTTGGTCGACATCCTCCGCGGCTCCACCCGCGCTGAAATCCGCCTCCACGGTTACGACCACATCAAAACCTACGGCGCCGGCCGCGACCTCCCCACTGCCGACTGGAACTACTATGTGCAGCAGATGGTGCAACTGGGCGTGTTCGCCCCCGACATCGAGCACAACAACGTGTTGTTAGTCACCCCGTTAGGCATGCGAATCGTCCGCGGCCAAGAGCCGCTGCTGCTCACCCGCTTCGTGCCCCGCGAACGCGCCCCGCGCAAACCCGAACCCACAGCCCTGCCCACCCCCGAAAGCCCATCAGCTCGCCGACTGTTCGAATACCTCAAAGGCACCCGCATGCGCCTGGCCGCACAGTTCGGCATCGCTCCTTATATGGTGCTGAGCGACAAATCTTTACAAGATTTGGCCATTAAGCGCCCCAAGACCTTCGACGAGCTGCTCGACGTGCATGGCATCGGCGAATACAAAGCCCATCAATATGGCGAAATCTTCATGGCTGCCATCGAAGACTTCGACGACTTCCAAAACTGCTAACCCCATGGCCGACAACTTCTTAGAAAAGCAGATGGACGACTACCGCAACGGCCGCCGTCGCAACCCCGTGTCGCACTCCGGCGGCCGCCGCCCCGGCATCTATCCCATGAAATACCCATCGCAAAGCGTGGCCGTACTTAGCGCTGACCACCCCGGCGGCACGCAGCTCATCGCCCAGTTAGTCCAAGCCGGCGCCACTGTGGCCTTCACCGCCGCATCCGCCGGCGCCTCCATCGCCCAAACCGCCGGCGGCCGTTTCTACCCCGATGGCATCGACCAACTCAAGGCCGACCTCGCCGCCCGCGATCAGCTCCCATCAGCCATCATCGCCTTCTCCCTCGACGATCTCCTGCAGGCCGCCAATGCATTCCCCTCGGCATTGGCCCGAATCCTAATCACCGACTCCTTGGAATCCCATAGCGCGATGCCCGAATTCGCCACCATCCTCCACAGCGGACTCTACGACCTCGCCGCCATCGTGGCCACCACCCTCTCCAGACAAGGCATCCAACCCGTGGGTCTTATCCGCCTTACTTGACCTCGTCGACACCCGCCTAACAGCAATTTCATCAAGAAACCGCCACAATTCGTAATTTTTTCCCAAAAAAATAAAGATTTGTAAAAAATATTCATTAACTTTGTAGTGTTCACTGAGAATCACCTAAATATGAACCCGTTCGCACCACATCCCCAAGCACCGAAAGCCACAAAATTTTGCGGCTTCGCCGTTTGCAGTGATAGATTCTGCGGATAATCCAAGTCTTTAAGTCATAACAATCATAATTCTCTGAAAAATATTTTCTTCAACAATAAATAATAACATATCAAATAGCACTACATTATGAAAAAGTTACTCACACTCATAGTCAGCATGTTCATAGCCGCCTCAGCAGTTATGGCTCAAGATCACATACAATTTCTCGGCATTGACCTCACCGGCTCGCACGAAGACTTCCAACAGCAGCTCCTGCAGATACCCGGTGTGGAATACGTAACCTCAGTGGAAGGCGTCGACGCCTACTCCGGCCCCTACTCCGGATACGATGGCGCCGAATACTATGTATCCTACACCGATAACGACGTGGTTTACTCCGTGGACGTGTACCTGCCCAAAGCCGAATCATGGCTCCAGCTCAAACGCCAATACATCGCCTCCGTGGCCGAGTATCAAGACAAAGAAGGCTTCACCCTGGCAGAGCACTCCGAAGAGTTTGAAGGCTTTTACAACGGCGGCGACGGCCGCGAACTCGAAGCTGTGGACCAAGGCATCTGCTCGTACTACTCCACCTTCACCTGCCCGCAAGGCTACGTGTCAATCTCTATCTCAAAATACCGCCAACTCAAACTGGTGTTCCACGACAACGGCTCCGAATCCTCCTCACCCGAAAACGTCATCCGCATTATGGGTATTGATTTGGTGGGCTCCATCACCAAACTCGCCAAACGGTTTGAAGAAGAGCGCGGGTTCGTCATCAACGAAGACGCTTCGATCGAAGGCATGGCCGTGGCCCTCAACGGCCGCTTCACCGGACTGGACAACTGCGAACTCTACCTGGCCACTGACCAAGAATCCCAAGAAATAACCCTCGCCATGATATTCCTTCCCGAACAATCCTCGTGGAACGCCATCAAAAAGCAATACCTCACCTATAAGCAAAATTACGACCAAAAATACACCCTCGTAGACTCCACAACCGGATTCACCAACGGATACCGCGAAGGCGATGGCAACGAAGTTGAAGCCGTCCGCAACAATGCATGCAACTACACCGCCACCTACAGCCTCCCCGGCGGATCTATCACCCTCTCAATTTCCAAATACATGCAGGTGGAAATGGTCTACAAATACGAACGATAATTTTTTAACTTAAATTAACATAGGTATGAAAAAGATACTTGTAATTCTGTTACTGCTACTCTGCGCCGCTGCTCCCATTGAGGCTAAGAAGCACCTCCAATTCATGGGCCTCGAACTCTGCGGCACCCCCGAAGCTTTAAAAGCAAAATTACTCCTCCAAGAAGGCATCACTTTCGTGCGCGTCGACAAAGAAGGCAACTAAAGCTTCAGCGGCCAGTATGCCGGTTACTCCAACTGCGAATTCTACCTCTTCTGCAACGACTACGGACGCGTTAACAACATGGACGTTTACCTGCCGGAGGCCTCCTCTTGGCGTCAAATCAAACGCCAATACCGCCAAACCGTGGCCGAATTCAAAGCCGACTCACGTCTCACTGTCTATGAAGAAGAAGCCTCCTTTGAATCACCCTACTCCGAAGGCGACGGCGACGAAATGGTAGCCGTGGCAAACGGCAAGTGCAACTACAGCACTACCTTCATCTGCCAAGAAGGCTACATCAAAGTCTCAATCTCCAAATGGAAACAAGTATACATCATCTTCTACGACTTCGACGACGATAACGAAGGCAGCAGCTCCTCCTCCAGCTCCTCCAGCTCCTCCAGCTCCTCCAGCTCCTCCTCAAGCAGTTACTCCTCCTCAAGCTCTTCCGGCACCCTCACCGTGATGGGAATCCCTATCACCGGCACCGCGCGCCAGTTTGCCAACCGCCTCATCAACGAAAAAGGCTTCCGCATGTCCAACGATGATGACCCCGAATTTCTCGCTCTCCGCGGCACTTTCACCGGCAAAGCTAACAGCGAGGCTTACCTGGTGTCGGAAGGTTCCCGTTTCTACAAGGTGTTATTGTTCCTGCCCGAACTCAGCTCTTGGCAATCCATCCGCCGTCAATACTTTGAGTACAAAGCGCAATACGACAGCAAATACACCGTCGTATACGAATTCGCCGAATTCCGCAATGGTTACCAAGAAGGCGATGGCCGCGAAATCGAAGGCGTCAAAGCCGACGAATGCTACTTTATGACCAAGTACCAAGCCCCCGGCGGTACTATCCTGCTCTACATCTCCAAGTATATGCAATTGGAAATGGTCTACGAAGTAGATAACTCCAGCCCATCATCCGGCAACATCAACTCTTCCGACATTTAATTCACCAACTCTCATTATTCCCCCGCAGCCCGACTGCGGCTGCGGGGGATATTTTTATTTCATCTTTACCTCTAACCCCCAAATACCACATTTTTATGAAAAAGTTTTTGACACTTACCCTTGCTATTTTATTCTGTATCAACGCTTTTGCAGCTTCTTCCATCAAATATACCGACATCTCCATCGGCATGTCCAAATCTGAATTTTGCCTCTTATTCAACAAGCCCATTAAGAAGGACAATATAGTTACGGCCGATGAGAACTTCGAATCATTCGGCATATGCCACTTCGTGGCATTCTTCTCCGAGGATGCCCTCACCAACGTGTCGATTTGCCTCAACAACTGTCTGCCGGCCGACTTCAAGAAGTTCGACAAGCTCTTCGACCAAGCCACGGCCATAGTTTGCACCGAGGCTTCTCTCAAACCGGTGGGCGAGCCCGTGGAATCTTTCACCGCTCCCTTCGCTCAGGGCGATGGCCATGAGTTTGAAGCACTTTGCCTGGGATTCTACAAGCGCTCCGCCGAATTCGGCAACCTCTCCACCTTGGCCACAATAACCTCCGGTGCTCAAGGCATAATCACCATCGCCACATACCAAAACATTCTTGCCGAGCAAGAACCCGCACTCGATTTCGGCCCCGATTTCGCCGACAATGATTCGATAGCCGTCCCCATCGCCGACCCCACCATTGCCGACTCACCGGCGGCCAACGCTGAAGAGCAGCCCACACCTCAATGGCCTTCGCCCGAAAAGCCCACATCCTCTGCAAACAAACTCGCACTTTACTTCGAAGGGCTTCCGGTAACCGGTTCCGCCGCCGATTTCGCCAACCAATTAGCCGAAGCTTACCCATCTCGTATCACTATCGCCAACGCCTCCAACCCCGAGCAAATTTTCCTCAAAGGCACCATCGATGGACTCAAAGACTGCGAAATTTACATCTCAAACGGCAGCAACAATCTCATCAACAGCATCACCGTTTACTACCCCGCTCACACCGGCTGGACCCCTCTCCAAAAGCAATACTTTGACATCAAATCAATCTACGACGCCCAAAACTTCGTAATCGAGCAGGATCTCCACAGTTGGGAGAATGGTTACAGCTACCAAGACCACGAAATGGAAGGCGTGCGCAACGACAAATGCTGGTACCTCACCAAATATCGCATCAACAACCGCCACTCAGCCACCCTCTTCATCTCAAAATACGCTCGCGTAGCACTTTATTACGAAGTGTCGCAGCAAGCACCTTTCACTTTCCCGGGCGGAAACATCTACAAGACACCCTCCACTTTACCATCCAATTAACATCCGGTTATGAAAAAGATCTTATTCTCTCTATTGCTAATACTGGCCATCGCTATGCCAGCCGCCGCCGAGCACGCCCGATTCCTCGGCATCGAAATCAACGGCTCGCAAGAACAGTTCAAACGCCAACTCCTGAGCGTGGGCGGCATCAAATGCTTGGAAAGCCGGTGCGACGACAACGGATATGTATACATCGGCTCATACGCCGGTTACGACAACTGTGAGTTCTACACGCTCGAAAAGTGCGGCAACGTTTACTGCGTGGTAGTTTACCTGCCCGAAGCTTCCTCTTGGCGACAAATCAAGCGACAGTACAACCAAATCTGCGGCGAATACAATAGCAACTCCGCTTTCCAACTCACTAAACAAGAAGCATCGTTTGTGGCTCCATACGCCGAAGGCGATGGCGACGAAATGGTGGCCGTCGCCAACGAAAAAGCCAACTACATGTCGGTTTACAACAACAGCAGCACCACAATCATCGTCAAAATTTCCAAATTTAAGCAAGTCAAAATCATCGTTAGCGACAAAGAAAACTTCGCCTGCGAAGAACCTGAAGCACACATGTTATTCATGGGCTTGCCCATCACCGGCACCCCTAACGAGTTTGCCAACCGCCTCATGCGCGAGAAAGGATTCACTCTCAAAGAGCGCACTTCCTCCGGCTCGGTGCTCGTCTCCGGCCGTTTCGCCGGCTTCGACAACTGCACCGTGGGCGTGATGCTTGACGATAACGACGGTGGCATCAACATCGGCGTACTCTTCCCAAAGTGTACCTCGTGGGCAACATTGAAAAGTCAATACTTCGCCCTCAAAGCGCACCTCGGCAACAAGTACACCCAAACTTACTGCGACGAATCGTTTTCCGACTCTTACTACGATGGTTGCGGCCGCGAACTTGAAGCCATCCGCAACGAGCAGATAGACTACGTCACCAAATACGATGCCGAAAATGGCTCAGTGGCTATTACCATATCCAATGAATGCCGGATTTGTATCCTATACCTCCCCGATTAAGCCTCCGACCGCACCTCAACCGTATGATAATGCGCAAGCAAGGCAAAGTCTGCATCCTATTTAATGCCAATTCGTCAACTAATCGTTTAATTACCAATCCATTATGAAAAAATTCCTCTCATTCATCCTGCTATCTATGATAGCATGCACATCTGCTCTCGCTGCCGGCCACTTCTCAATCTTGGGCGTGGAAATCAACGGCTCTCAGGAACAATTCAAGTGCAAAATGACCGCCATCAGCGGCATGCGCTACGACAATAACACCTTAGACATCTGGGTATACTACGGCAAATTCGAAGGTATGCCCGAAACCGAATTCTACGTAAGCGATAACAACGACACCGACAAAGTGTACAAGGTCACCATGTACCTGCCCGAGCAATCCTCATGGGACGCTCTGAAAAGCCGCTACATGACCTACTTCAACCGATTCAAAAACTACTCGGGCTTGCGCATAGAATCGTCTTCCACCGGCTTCGATTCCCCCTACCGCGAAGGCGATGGCGACGAAATGGTGGCCGTTGCTTCTGATAAATGCAACTATGAATCAACATTTTACAATGGCCAAGTTTACATAGTACTAAGAATCTGCATGTTCAAACAAGTGCAAATCTCCGTATACGACTTGGCCAACACTCCCTCATCGTTCGACTATCGCAACCACTACAGCGCCTCGGCTTCCGATGCTTCTTCGGTCTTCGGCTCCGTAAACGCCGCGCCCTCATCGGCGCCCTACGGTAGCCAAGGCTACTCCTCCGGCTCCTCGGCGTCCTCCCTCACCTTCTTCAGCCTGCCCGTGTACGGCACCGCCAAAGAATTCGCCAACCGCTTGGTGAGCCAAAAGAACTGCCGCATCACCAACGACAGCAACATCCAACGCATCGGCCTCAAAGGCAACTTCGCCGGCTACAACGACTGCGACATCTTCGTTAACGAAAAACCCGGCACCGGCCAAATCTACCAGCTCCGCGTATTCCTCCCCCAGCCATCAACTTGGTCGGCAATCAAACAGCAATACTTCTCCTTCAAAAACATCTACGACAGCAAATACACCTGCACCCAATCCGTAACATCATTCTCCGGCTCTTACCGCGATGGCGATGGCAACGAAATGCAGGCCATTGACAACGGCAACGTTGACTACCGCAGCGAGTACACCACCGCATGGGGTTCCATCACAGTATCCATCACCAAATTCGGTGTACGCGCCGAGTACAATATCACCCTCAACACATCCCCCTCCACTACAATCGATCCCACCGACCTCTAAGCCATTCAATCTAAGGACGCTGTGCCCATTAAACCACAGCAGAAAAGCTCAGACCTGTGCGGACGCGGCAGTCCGCGTCCGCACCAACATGCAGATATTCAGGCGGTTATACACAGCAGGCGCGGGCGCGGCAAGCCGCGCCCCTACTGATTCCGACCTTTTGACACACAATCACCCGGATGGCAATCGTAAAAAATCGTGGGTAATCGTCTTTACCGACTGTGGGGCGGGGCGTTATTTGCTGAAGCGGGCGTAGGCGGTGGCCAGGCGCGTGTGGTAGCCGCGGCTGGCGTAACCGGGGCCGTTGTAGCCGCGGGCGAAGGCGCTCCAGTTCTTGGATTTGAGGTGGGGAAGGAGGCCGGCGCGGGTGATGAATTCGGCGAAGAGTTCGAGTTGGTCGCGTTCGGAGGTGGACATGCGGCGGACGAAATCGCGCGGGCCGGAGGTGCCGCACTGGCGCCAGTTGAAGCCGCCGATTTGGAACATGCCCCAGAATGTGCCCTCAATGGCGCTGACTGTGTCGATGGCCATGGCGGCATCAAGGCGGGCCTGCACTGCTGCCTGTTGCGAGCCGTACTTTCTGATATTCGGGCGGTTAAACACCACCGGGTAGCGGCTTTGGGCGCCGCTGAGGTTGACCTTGTGGCGCGCGGCCATTTGGCGGAACACGCTCAGGTCGAAGTTGATGATTGGATGGCCTGGCTTCCAGAAGCCTTGGTGGGCCTTGCCGGCTTCGATTTCCACCACGGCTTTGATGGCGGCCACTTCCACACCAAGTTCGGCGGCCACTTCCACATAGTCGCGCTCGGTGAGGGTTTGCGAGCGGCGCGAGGTAGCTGCTTCGGCGTCGGCGATAAATTGGAGGTGGACGGTGTCGCCACCGATTACGAATTCGTCGCGGTTCGGAGTGAGATAGCGCACCGAATCGGGCGGGTTGGTATAGCGATATTGAGCAAACAAGCCACCGCACCCGATGGCGGCGGCCATCAGTAGCGCGGGGAGCAGTCGGGTGCGGTAGCGTTTGTTCAAGGGAGTGGATTAGAGTTTGGAGATCTTTTCAAGGAGCAGGGTGAGTTGACCCCAGAAGCGTTGAACGGCGGGGATGTGCATACGTTCGCTGGGCGAGTGTACGCCTTGGAGAGTGGGGCCGAACGACACCATGTCGAGGTGCGGGTGGTTGAGTTTGAACAGGCCGCATTCCAAGCCGGCGTGGATAGCCTTAACGGCGGGACGGATGCCGTAGAGTTCTTCGTAGGCGTCCGAAGCGAGTTGGAGCAGGCGCGAGTTCATGTCGGGTTTCCAACCGGGGTAACCGTCGCCGTGGGTAACTTTGGCGCCGGCCAGAGCGAAGATGGCTTCGATGCGGCGAGCGATGTCCCACTTGCAGGATTCCACTGAGGAGCGTTGGCTGGTGGTGACGAGGATTACGTTGTCGGGCAACAGCTTGATGGAGGCGAGGTTGGTGGAAGTTTCCACGAGGCCTTCGATGTCGCGGCTCATGCCGATGACGCCGTTGGGAGCGGCATAGAGGGCGGCGATGAGGTTGCGAGCGGTGGTGGGGTCGATGCAGGTGGCGGGAGCGTCGGCGCTGGTGAGAGTGAGGGTCAGAGCGTCTTCCACACCGGCGAATTCAGCTTTAACGTCAGCTACGTATTGATTGAATTCGGCCACGATTTGGTCCTTTTCTTCAGCCTTCACACCGAAGATGGCATGAGCGGCGCGGGGGATGGCGTTGCGCAAGTTGCCGCCGAGGATTTCAGCCAGAGCGAGTTCGTGCTTTTGTTGTTGAGCCCAGAGGAAGCGAGCCACCAAGCGGTTGGCGTTAGCGCGGCCCAGGTGGATGTCGCAACCGGAGTGACCGCCGAGGCCGTTGGCCACGTCGAGCTTGAGGAAGTGCAGACCGGCGGGAGCGGCCACGGGTTCGAAGTGGAATTCGCAGGTGGTGTCGACGCCGCCGGCGCAGCCTACGAACACTTCGGCATCGTCTTCAGAGTCGAGGTTGACCAGCATGGAGCCAGTGATCATGCCTTCGCCGAGATTGTTGGCACCGGTGAGACCCGTTTCTTCGTCCACGGTGAAGAGGCATTCCACGGGGCCGTGAACCAAGGTCTTGTCCACGCACACGGCCAAGCCGGCTGCTACGCCGATGCCGTTGTCAGCGCCGAGGGTGGTGCCGTCGGCACGTACCCATTCGCCTTCCACGATGGTTTTGATGGGATTATTGTCGAAGTCGAAAGATTTGTCGTTGGATTCGCATACCATGTCCATATGGCCTTGGAGCACCACGGTGGGAGCGTCTTCGCAGCCCGGAGTGGCGGGGACGCGCATGGCCACGTTGCCGATGGCATCGGTCTTGGCTTCGATGCCGTGCTTGGCAGCGAAGTCCAGCAGGAATTGACGGATTTTCTCCTCTTTTTTGGAGGGGCGGGGCACTTGGTTGATTTGATCGAAGATGTCGAACAGCAGTGCCGGTTGGAGATCTTTGATTGTCATGTTAGTTACTTGTTTTATGGTAGTTTTAGCGAAATTTCGTTTAAAAAACTTATTAAAACCTTTCGTAATGTTAAATAACTCTATTTTCGACCCCTAAGTTACAAAATAAATCGATAATTCGCAAGAAAAAACGCATTCCTTTCAAAAATTTGCATTAAATTTGCAGTCGGAAACCGATTTTTGTGTATGAAAACAGTAATTTTAGCCATAATCATCATCGGATTGGCCTTCGTGCTGTTAGGAGTGAAGGTGCTGTTTGTGCGCGGAGGAAAATTTCCTTCGGGCCATGTGCACGACAACCCCGCCCTGCGCAAAAAGGGTATCCACTGCGCCTCATCTAACGAAAATAACTAAACAACCAAACAAATAATCAAATGAAAAAACTCAAACTTGCAGCATTAGCCATGCTGGCCATGTCGATGGCCATGGTGAGCTGCAGCGACAAAGAATCCACTACCCCTTCCGCCGAGATCTCCGCCGAGACTCCGGCCCTCAACGTCCGCTACATCAACGTTGACACCGTTCTGGCCAACTACACCTTGGCCAAAGAGTTCATCGCCGAACGCCAACGCGTTCTGATGGAATATCAATCTCTGGAATCCAGCAAGAGCAACGAACTCCAACAAGAGCAAAATCGCATCGCCCAAAAATATCAAAGCGGCGGCTACCTGTCGGAAGCCTCTCTGAACTCCGACCGCCAAAAATTCGAACAGCGCTATAACCAAACCGGCAATATGCTCAGCCAACGCCAAGCTCAAATCAGCAGAATGATGGCTCAACAAGACTCCATCCTGAACGATTCGCTGCGCAATTTCATCCGCGACCTGTCGCGCGAGCACGGATTCACCGCCGTGCTGGACGACAAAGTTACCTACTACATCGACCCCGCGCTGGACATCACCCAAGCCGTGATCGAAGGTCTCAACAAACGCTACAAACCCGCTGCCGCACCCGCCGCCGAAGCCAAGAAATAATCCCGCCCCATACAGCGAAGCGAGCAACCACCCATCCGGGCCGGCTGCTCGCTTCAGCATTACAACAACATTCTCAAACCAACTCGGTAAGTTTTTTTACGGCTCCACCTTAAATGTAAGAGCCGTGAAAATAGACCAATTAATTTGATGCGACAAAGCGGAGTGAGGGTGGAGGAAAGGTTATTTTTGGTGGCGACGGGCGCGGCGTTGGGCGCGTTCGAGGGCGCGGCGTTGGGCGCGGGGCAGCGGCAGAGCGGGATTGTCGAGGAAGTAGTTGGTGATTTCTTGTGGGGTAATGGGGGCGTCTTCGTGGACGATAATACCGGCGGAACGAGCGAGCAGGAGGAAGTTGGAGATGTAGCGGCGGTCGTCGGCTGCGAAGATGAGGTTGCCGGTGCGAATCAGGTGGATGTAGGTGTTGAGCACTTGGAGGAGGTATGCGTCGGGGCATCGGCGGAGGTATTGGACCATGGCCGGGGTGATGTAGGCATCGGGGACCTCGGGAACTTGATTTGCTTGGGTAGCCATATTAGCTGCTTTAGCTATTTTTGCTTCGGTTGACTCGGTGGCTTGGGAGGCTTCTTGAGCTTCGGTAGCTTGAGTAGCTTCTTGAGCCTTTTTGGCGGCGCGGCGGGCGGCGGATTTAGCGCGGCGAGCGGCGCGGGCAGTGGTGATGGAGGTGGCGAGAGGGTCGAAGGCGGCATCGACTTCGGCGGGGGTGGTGGCTTCGGCTACGGCTTGGTTGACGGCGGCCTTGATTTCTTCGAGGGCTTGGTTGGCTACTTTTTCGCCGCAACGGGCGAGGATGGTGCTGAGGGTGGAAAATTCGTGTGTCATAATTTATAGTATTAAAGAATTATGGCACAAAGTTAGCACCATCACCCGCAAATTTGCGCAAAATTTAGTTCCGCCGACCAAATTTTCGACTTTTTTTTGCGAAATAATCGATTTTTTTGTAAATTTGCACCTTGGAAGGTGCAAGTTAGACCTAATTTTGCACCTTTAAAGCTGCATTTACCAAAATTGAACGATTATGGACGCTTTATTAGTTACTTATATGAAGGAACAGTTGGCCGCAGTGTCAACGGATTTTAAACGCTATCTTTACGGCCAATTGCCATGGTCCGACCGAATGATTGGCATCACCGGACCGCGCGGTGTGGGCAAATCAACCATGCTTCTGCAGCGCATCAAGGAGCAGCCGGCCGATGTGCAAGCTCGCTCGCTGTACATCTCGGCGGAGCAAAGCTATTTCACCATCCACACGTTGGTGGAGACGGTCGACGAGTTTGTCCGCAACGGCGGCGAGTGGCTGTATATCGATGAGGTTCACAAGTACAGTCGCTGGTCGGTGGAGCTGAAACAAATCTACGACACTCACCCGCGATTGCACATTGTGTTCACCGGATCGTCGGTGCTCGACATTCTTCAAGGCGAAGCCGACCTCAGCCGTAGAGCGCTGATTTTCAACATGCAAGGGCTGTCATTCCGCGAATACTTGGAGCTATTCCACCACATCACCACCCCGGTGCGCTCGCTTGAGGAAGTGCTGGCCGGCAACGTGCAGATTGAGAGCGTGGAACACCCGTTGCCACTCTTTGCCGACTATCTGCGGCAAGGCTACTATCCCTTTGCCCTACAGGGCTTTTTCTACAAGCGCATTCAGCAGATTGTGCGCCTGACCATGGAGATGGACATCCCGCAATATGCCAACATGACGCCGGCCACCGGCCGCAAGCTGCACCAAATGCTCACCATCATAGCTCAAAACGTGCCTTACAAACCGGAAATCACCGGCTTGGCCAATGAAATCAAGGCAAGTCGCAACGATGTGCCTTCGTACCTGCTCTACTTGGAGCGTGCCGGCATGATTGGCCAATTGCGCAACGATGTGGGAGGCATGCGCTCACTCGGCAAGGTGGAGAAGGTGTACTTGGATAACCCCAACTTGATTTACGCGCTGACGGGCGAGAATGCCAACATCGGCAACGTGCGCGAGACGTTCTTCTATAACCAAACCCGCGAGGTGCTACCGGTGACCTCATCGGCAGTGTCGGACTTCGCCATCGGCAAGTACACCTTCGAAGTAGGCGGCGCCAAGAAAGGCACCCGCCAAATCAAGGACGTGGAGAATGGCTACGTGGTGCGCGACGACACGGAGTATGCCGCCGGCAACATTCTGCCGCTGTATAGCTTTGGGTTGCTGTATTAGATTGTAATGAGATTTGAATCAAAAAGAGTCGTTAATTCGTTCATTCGTTATTTCGTTAATCTCATTACTCGGGGAGGAGGAAAAGGGAGAAGTTGACGCTGCCGTAGGCGCGGTGCTGCAGGAAGTGGGGCAGGGCTGAGAAGTCGTGGGCTTTGGAGTGCTCCACGATGACCAGGGTGCCGGGCTTGACTACCTTGGAGGCGAGAATGCGGCCGGGGATTTCGGCGAAGCCGGGCATGTCGTAGGGCGGGTCGGCAAAGACCACGTCGTAGGGTTGGGCGGCTGTTTCGAGGAAGCGGAGCACGTCGCCGCGCACCACGCGATGATTCTGTGCGCCAAGCTTTTGGCTGACGGAGCGGATGAAATTGTACTGTGTGGCGGCCTTCTCCACGGAGGTGACTTGGCGGCACTCTCGCGAAAGGAATTCAAAGGATATGGCGCCGGTGCCGGCGAAGAGGTCCAAGGCGGTGAGGCCTTCGAGGTCCACGAGGTTTTCGATGACGTTGAAAATGTTTTCGCGGGCAAAGTCGGTGGTGGGTCGGGCTGTGATATTGGTGGGCACGTCGAAGCGCCGGCGGCCGTAGATACCGCGGATTATTCGCATAGTGGGAGGATTTGGAGGTGTAAGGGAGCGTTGACGGCGGAGGCGTCGGCGGGCACGATGGCGGGCAGGGCGTTGGCGGCAAATCGGCGCAGCACGGCCAACAGCGAAGCGCGCAGGGGCGAGTCGCCGGCCACGATGATGTGGTCCGTTTCGAGGTTGAGATTCAGCGACTTAGCCAGGGCCAACACGTAGTAAGCGGCATCGTTGATGTCGGGGCAACGGTAGGAGTTGGCGGCCACCAATCCGGCGGAGGTGAATGCCAGCACATCGAGGTTGGCGCCGTGAATCACGGCGTAGAGCTTGTCGCAGTTGCCTTGGCGGCTTTGGCGGCCGAAGTAAGAAGCCAGCGGCCACAGGTGGCTCAGCAAGCGGGCTTGGTCGAATGTGCGACGGAGGAATCGGGCCACCTGCGTCGGCAGGAGGGCCACCACGGATAAGTCGGCACAGACCGCACAAACCACGGGCGCGGGCGGGGTGGCGTCGTCGTGGATAAGCTGCACTATAGCCTCGATGGCTTCGGCATCGGCGGCCGTGGCGGCATCGAGGATTTGGAAGCGCTCGGGGCGCAGGATGATGTCCACGCGGTTGAACAATTGCGCCGGCAGCAAGGGGTTGGCGTACACGGCTTCCTCCACGGCGGAGGCGTAGTCAACCCCTTGTTGCAGAGCAATATGGGCGGTGATGGGCTCGGCTTCCCCGACCACGCGCCGCAGCACCACGTCGATAGCGTCGGGCGCAATCATTAGAGCCAAGCGGTAGTTGGCGGGGTCGTCGATGAGGTCGCGAGTCAGTGGAAGTGAGGCCATATCTGAGGGTGTTAAAACAGGTGAGCGGGATAGGTGCCGTTGGCATGGAGCTCGGCGAATTTATCCACCACGTGTTGACGGTCGTTGGCGTAGGTCACGCCGAACCATTGGGAGGTGGTGTCGAGCACGCGCACGGTGGCTTCGCCGCTGCTAATCAGAGTGTTAACGGCGGTGGGGATATAGTATTCGCCACGGGTGGGGTCGGTCAGATTATCGAGGAATTTGACGAACTCGCGGCGGGAGAAGTCGAAGTAGTCGGGAGTGAAGCCCCAGAAGTTCATCGACACGGGGGTGTTGGCATCGAGGTACTGCGGATTGCCATCGGCGTCAGGGAATGCGATGCGGTGGTCGGGGGTGAAGGCGATGCCGCCACGTTCAACGATGCCGGTGAGGAGGCCGTCGTTGACGGAGCACACGCCGCGCGACACGGCGCCACTTTCCGACATGGTGTTGCCCACGCGGAAGCCCACCATGCAGTAGTCGCCGGCATGAGTGCGCTCGCGGCTAAGTTCCTGAGCCATAACGCGGAAGGCGTCTTGGCCGTAGTAGTCGTCGGCATTGATTACGGTGAACGGTTCGCGGATGACGTCGGCGCCCATGAGCACGGCGTGGTTGGTGCCCCAGGGACGGGTGCGGTCGGCGGGAGCGGTGTAGCCCTCGGGCAGGGCGTTGATGTCTTGGAACACCACTTCCACTGCGATGTGGTTCTCGTATTTGGAGAGGACTTTCTCACGGAAATCCTGCTCGAAGTCTTTACGAATCACAAATACAACTTTGCCGAAACCGGCCTGAAGAGCATCGTAGATGGAATAGTCCATGATGGTTTCGCCGTTGGGGCCGAGACCATCGAGCTGCTTGAGGCCGCCATAGCGGCTGCCCATACCGGCAGCGAGAACGAGAAGTGTAGGCTTCATAAGCTATTGGAAAACTATATTGTTGAAAAGCGATAAATTATTGAGCGTTGGTAAGTTTCGCCGGGGCGGAGCACCTGCGAGGGGAAGTTGGGATGGTTTGGCGCGTCGGGCAGGCCTTGGCATTCGAGGGCCACGGCGCAGTAGTCGGAGTACGCGGTGTGGTCCTTGCCCATGGGCGAGCCGGTGAGCCAATTGCCGGTGTAGAGCTGCACGCCGGGCTGGTCGGTGAATATTTCGAGACGACGGCCGGAGGTGGGCGCCACTAATTCCACGGCCACGGATGCCTGCGAGGGCTCGTCGAGCACGAAGCAGTGGTCGTAGCCTTTGCCATGGCGCAAGGCCGGGAACTCGGCATTGAAGTCGCGAGCGATTTCGTGGAGCGAGGTGAAGTCCATGGGCGTACCGGCCACTGAGGGCATGGCGCCGGTGGGCGCGAGCGATTCGTCGGTTTCAAGCCAACGCGAGGCTGCGATGCGCAAGCAGTGATGCAGGGCGAAGCCGGCATTGTGGCCGTCGAGGTTGAAGTAGGCATGGTTGGTGAGATTCACCACCGTGGGCGCATCCGTGCGCGCTTTATAATTAATGTGTAGGGCGCAGTCGTCGCTCCATCGGTAACGGATTTCCACGCGCAAGTTGCCGGGGTAGCCTTCGTCGCCATCGGGCGATTCCAAGGCGAAGCGCACCACATCGTCGGCCAGAAAGTCCACCTGCCAAATCTTGTTTTGGAAGCCTTCGGGGCCGCCGTGCAGATGGTGCGGGCCGCAGTTGCAGGCGAGTTCATACTTGCAGCCGTCGAGCGAGAAACGGCCGTGGGCAATACGGTTGGCGAATCGGCCGGGCGTTTTGCCCATGCACGGACCATCGCAGATGTAGTCCTCAATGTTTTCATAGCCGGCAAGCACGTCGGCCAAATTGCCGTTGGCATCGGGCACACGGATGGCCACAACGCCGGCGCCAAGGGTGGAAAGCACCACCTGTGCGCCACAGGCATTGGTAAGAGTAAATAAGGTAATCTCGCCGCGAGGGGAGGCGTAAGTGGAGGTAGTTCGTGACATTTCTCTAAAAATAAAGTGGTGCAAAATTAGCAAAATTTCATCAAATATGCAAGCGGCGACATAAAAAGGGGTGAAGAAATGTGCAAAAATGGCAAAAAAACGGCTAATTGCGTTAAATAATTTAACATTAACACAAATTAACTAAACAGGAGGGAATTTGCAAAATATGCTCTGAGCTTTAGCGAAGGCGGCGTTGCGCAGCCTTTTTGCATTTGCTTCGAGCTATTGCTCGCCGATGTAATTTGTGACAATTTGGTGAAAAAATGGGGCTAAAACTGGGGTATGTGCAAGTTTTCGGGTATAGTTTCGTTAAAAGTTATTAAGGAATCGCATTTTTTTGCTGATTTATTTGGTCGGAATGCGAAAAAGTATGTACCTTTGTGAGTGTGTTTTTTATAGTATTAGATTAAGATAAAGGTTTTAAAGTGTCTGCTGGGTTGTGAAGCTCGGCTGTTTCGCTTTTTTTTGGCTCGCTTTTTTGGCACTTTTCAGTTAAACTTTCGGGCCTGGATGGGGTCAAAGAATCGCTCGACGGCAAACGGATTTTGTCGGCAATTATGTTCGATTGGTCTATATTTATTGCCGCGATAATTATTAATAACTAACTTTGCAACGTTAAAACATCAAATCAATGAAACGCCAAACGCTTTTCTCTCTCCTACTATCCTCGGCTATGGTGGCCGCAGCATACACCATCACCGGACGAGTGGCCGACCCGCAGGGCGAGCCGCTCATCAGCGCATCGGTGCGTTTGCTCTCGGCTCGCGACAGCTCGGCAGTAAATGGCGTAGTGACTGACGTGGACGGTAACTTCAAGCTCGAAAACCTTGGAGGCCGTCGGTACATTGTGGAAACATCCTACGTAGGCTACGAACCTATATATAATAATGTGGACTTGCGGCAGGGCAATGTCTCTCTGGGCACCATCACCCTGCGCGAAAGCGCCATCATGCTCCACGAAACTGAAGTGGTGGGCATCCGCACCCCCATCACCGTCAAGGAGGACACCATCGAATACAATGCCGGTGCCTACCGCACCGCCCCCAACGCCGTGGTTGAAGACCTCATCCGCCGCCTCCCCGGTGCCGAAGTCAGCTCCGACGGCAAAATCACCGTCAACGGTCAGGAAATCAGCAAAATCCTCATCGACGGCAAAGAATTCTTCAGCGACGACCCTACGGTGGCCTCGCGCAACATCCCGGTGGACATGGTCGACCGCCTGCAAGTGGTTAACCGCAAGAGCGACTTGGCCCGCCTCACCGGCGTGGACGATGGCGAGGACGAAACCGTCATCAACCTCACCGTCAAAAAGAATATGCAGAACGGATGGTTCGGCACCATCCAAGGCGGCTACGGCACCGACGACCGCTACAACGGCTCGTTCAACGTCAACCACTTCTGGAACGGCAACCAAGTCACCTTCATCGGCGCACTCAACAACGTTAACGACCTGAGCTTCACCGACGGTACCTCCTCGCGCTTCCGCCGATTCGGCGGCCGGAACGGCATCACCACCTCGCAAGCCTTCGGCATCAACTTCAACGTGGGCAACGGCGAGAAGTTCCGCATCGGCGGCGATGTGATGTACTCGCGCTCCGACCGCGACGCCCGCCAAAGCACCTCGCGCCAGTACCTCTTTGCCGACTCCACTTCATACTACAATTCCGGCAAGCGCTCGCGCGACATCGGCAACAATCTCCGCGCCGACTTCCGCATACAATGGAAGCCCGACTCGCTCAATACCATCGACTTCCGTCCCTATTTCAGCTATAACCACAGCAACTCGTGGTCGGTGGATTCAGCCATGACCTTTGCCGGCGATGCCAACCGCTCGTTGGTGACTTCCAGCCGCAACCGCTCAACCTCGCACGGCGACAGCTGGGAATTCGGCGGCCGACTCATCGTCAACCACAACTTCGCCTCGCGCCGCGGTCGCTCTCTGTCGCTCTACGTTGACTACAAATTCAGCGACGTGCAAGAATACGGCAACGCATACTCGTGGAACCGCTTCTTCCGCATGGACTCGCTCGACGTGTACGACCAATACAGCGACAACCACACTTGGAGCAACAACCTGTCGGCCCGCCTCAGCTGGACCGAGCCCATCGGCAACCCCGCCAAAGGCAACTTCCTCACCGCTGCCTACCGCTTCCAATACCGCTGGAACAATGCCGACAAGCTCACCTACGACTACCCCGTGGAGTACATCGACTACCCCAACGGCGAGGCAATCATCGGCACCGACCCGGTGTTCAGCGAACTGCTGTCGAACCGCTTCCGCAATGACTACATGAACCAAGACATCCGTCTGGGTTTCAAGCACGTAGAAAAGAAAGTAAACATGGAAGTCGGCCTGTCGTTGGTGCCCCAGCGTTCCAAATCAATCGACCTCATCAACTCCGAGCGCAACATTCCCGAACGTTGGACCTGGAACTTCGCCCCCTTCCTGCGCTACCGCTGGAAGCCCTCGAAGAGCAAGCAGTTGATGATAGACTACCGCGGCCGTAGCTCGCAGCCCACCATGACTCAGTTGCAACCCGTGGCCGATGTATCCAACCCCTTGGCTATCGTTATCGGTAACCCGGACCTCAAGCCCTCGTTCACCCACAACATCATGCTCCGCTTCCACAACTTCAACAGCGAAGCTCAGCGCTCAATCATGACCATGCTCCACGCTCAAGTGATGCAAAATTCCATCGTGTCGAAGACCATCTACGACAGCGAAACCGGCGGCCGCACCACCACATACACCAACGTCAACGGCCAGTGGAACGTCCGCGCCATGAACATGATTTCATTCCCCTTCCGCAATAAGAAGTGGACATTCAATAACCACCTGATGGTGTCGTACTCCACCTCCGTGGGCTTCAACAACGGCCTGCGCAACCGCTCCAACTCCGTGGTAGCCAACGAATCATTCGGCATCGCTTTCCGACCCGACTACCTCGAGTTTGAACTGCGACCCACCTACGGCATTCAAACCGTGCACAACACCGTGCAATCCGCCGGCAACCAAACCGTGCACACCTACGGCGGCAACTTCTACGCCACCTACAACGCCCCCTTCGGCCTGGTGCTCAACTCCGACTTGAGCTACACCGCCACCAGCGGCTACTCCGAGGGCTTCGACGAAAACCGCTGGCTCTGGAACGCCTCCATCGGCTACCAGTTCCTCCAAGACCGCTCCCTTACCCTCTCCCTGAAGGCTTACGACTTGCTGCGCCAGAACTCCAACATCTCGCGCACTATCACCGCCAACTACATCGAAGATAACTCCTACAACTCGCTCGGGCGATACTTCATGGTGACCTTGGCATGGAAATTCAACACCTTCGGTGCCGGCAAACAACCCGCAAGCCTCAACGGCGACCCCGACCGTCCCGGTCCTCCCCCCGGCGCAGGCCGCGGCCCCATGGGTCCTCCCCCCGGCGGCGGTCGCCCATTCTAACTTACGGCCAACATCATCAAAGCAATAATAGAGTGAATTAAAATTAGGTTAGAACCCTGAAGTAGGTGCCTACGATCCACTTTAAAAACTCCTACTTCGAAAAAATTTCATAAGTTGATTTGTGTGATGGGACGGTGCGTTGTGAAACGCGCCGCCCTTTTTTCTGCCCCACCGCCTCACGCAGAGGTGGGCGAGGAAGACGATTTGAACGATTGCTTTACGATGGCCATCCGGACGCGGACAATTTCACGCAGATTCAGCAGATTTTGGCGGAGGTGGTCGGCACGGCGGGCAAGGGATTCACATGGGAACAGGAGATTTGGCAGGAGGACAGGAGCCGGTATGCCGCCGTCGCGCCCACGAAGATGGATATAACATGAACCGCGGAGCGGTTTTGCATACCCCCCAGCCCCACAATGGCACGGAGCTCCGGGTAAAGCGAAGCGGCCGGAGCGTAGTGCCTTTGTGGGGTCTGGATGCCCCCTCCATCCCATACCGCGGAGCGGTTCCAAAACGTCCGCCGGTTGATGCTCGGTAATTGGAACCGCTCCGCGGTACATGGTTGATATAGAGCACTTTATCCCCACATAGGCTTCGCCAATGTGGGGTTGAGGGGTATGCGCAACAGCGAAGCTGTTGGCCATCCGGACAAAGATTTGCAAAAATTATCATAATACGCTGATTATCAACGCACTGCGGTTAGTTGATAATCAGTCGCTTAGAACTTTGCCGCGGAGCGGCATAAAGTACGCCGGAGGCGTTCTCCGGGCGTTAACCGGGGGGTGCTACCGCGGAGCGGGTGCTCCCCTCGGCCTATGAGTAACCACATCCACCGTTCCCCGGAGGGGATCTCTGCGGCCACTTTGCAGAAAACGGCGAGCGAAGAGATGCCCTCCGGGCAACAGAGGGTGCGCGGTAGCTACCGCGCACCCGTGGCAGGAGACGCTCCGCGCCACCAGCCACGGGTTAACCCCCGGAGAACGCGCTCCGCGCGTACTTCCATACCGCTCCGCGGCATGGTTGCTAAAGTGCCGGAATCGTCCGTCGTTTGGCCGCGGTCGGCAGCTTTCAACAGGATGGTTCGATGCGGGTTCTGTTATACTGATTTTTGTTGGCGCGACGGCGGCATACTTACTCCTGTGATCCCCCTCACCCACCTCCACAAAATCTGCATAATCTGCGTGAGAAAATCCGCACCCGGATGGCTAATCGTAAAAAATCGTCGAAATCGTCAAAAAATCTCCACCTCGCAAAAAAATTTCCGCAAACTATTGCAAAACAAAAGAAAAAAGTGTAAATTTGCGGTGCATATCGTTCCGAAGCCCGATATGGGGTCAGGGGCGGGATGCAGACATAATTAACAGAAAGCGTTTACTTCGCTTATTCTTGGTTTGTGTGAATCTCGCAAATTCAAAGTCGGATCAAGGATACAGCAACGAGTAGATGCCTTCGCAGGTATGATAATAATCAGCCGAGGGAATCGCGAGGTTCCCTACGGCAATATCATCATACAGCGTGAGGCTTCGGCGTTGCTCTTCCTATCCGACGGGCAATGCGAGAGCCTACACAAGCGGGAAGAGCACAGTACAGGTTCTCACGCTTTTTTTATACACACTAACCCGCCAAAGAGGAGAACCCCGCGGCATAATAATTCACCCTATAAAATTCATTAACAATGAAACACCCGCCTCTACCCCGCCTCCTCGTGGTGCTACTGTTAGCGCTAACAGCCACCGCCGCCAGCGCCTTCGACTTCTATGTCGACGGCATTTACTACTCCTACAACTACGATGGCACCTCTGTCAGAGTAACCTATGAAGATTATTACGATGATGGTTATTATTACAATTCCTACTCCGGCTCCGTAACCATCCCCTCTCAAGTCACCTACAGCGGCATCACCTACTCCGTAACGAAGATTGACAGCTACGCCTTCCAAGGCAGCACCGGCTTAACCTCGGTGACTATCCCCAACTCCGTAACTTCGATTGGCGCCTGCGCCTTCGAACGCTGCAGCGGCTTAACCTCGGTGACTATCCCCAACGCCGTAACTTCGATTGGCAACTACGCCTTCTACGGCTGCAGCGGATTAACCTCAGT
>CAMGBT010000033.1 GCA_946011725.1 uncultured Bacteroidales bacterium
CTGCGTAGCAGTCGATGCGGCGCGGCCAAAACACTACGGACGCTTCAAGCTATGCAAGAGGGTATCCCCCTTGCGGGCCAACAGCCGCTTCGATGGGACTTTTCATCTACTACAATCACCTCGCCGAAAGATTCTAAGCCCGCGGCGATTTCGACCCACCGATAACAACTGCCGGCGCGACACAATCGGACCATAAAAATCGAAGGCCAAAAGCCTCACCGCCTGCACTACTGACAAATCTTTCATCTCATCCCTTAACGTATGGCCCACTGAATTTACCAACGAACAACTCGAAGCTCTGCTTCACCACTCGCTCGAAATCATGAACATCATCGCCACCGCGCCGACGGACACCGGCGCCACACCACTCGACGAGGCTCCGCCTCGGCCATCTCCCTCAACACTTAATAGCTCGCGCAGCAAGATCATCGCCCCAGCCGAACGACCGCCCGGGCCTGCGGCCAAGCCATCGAGCGGTACGGCGAAAAATCGGCACCTCGGCCTTTGGCCGAGGTGCGCGTTAGGGATAGAAGCCGAATGGCAGAGACCGTGGCTCTGTTCACGATAGCCCGACTGCGGTGCCGGAACGCCCTAAATCGGATTTGGTGTATAATTTATCGGCCAGTCAAAATGAATTGAAGCCAAGATACAATCTCCAAATAAACAGAGCGACAACGCCACAATAGAATAGGCAACTACCTCAAAAGTCAACACCTTCTTATTGACAGGTAACAAAAGCGATGATAAAGTAAAAGCAGCCAAACAAACACAGATATAAAGGGAAAAGTCGAGAAAAGTATGTGCCTTATACGCCCAGATAACTGCTGTGTCTTGATGAGTGGTAATCAAATGAGAATTAAGAAAATAGCATAGGATTAAGCCAGTCAATAGAAATATAACTGACTTTATAAATAACTTGGAACGATAAGTACTGGTCATCTTGATATTACTCTATAAAAGCTTAATAGCTACCAACAAAAATACCATAGCAAGGATGAATAAGTTAATACAAATGCAAAATTTCTTATATTTGTTCCTCAATGGAGATTTGTATTTATCAATATCTGGGTAATTATTATAGCATGATTTTGCCTTAAAATAATGTAAAAACCCTTTACCAAAATATGAGTCACCAAGAATTGCCCACACAATTTTTTCATCCATATATTTAATAGGCAAACATTCTAATTGATTAATGGCTTTATCGAAATCAACCTTGGAATTACCAAATTCACCGTTCATAACTCTTGCAAAAAGGAAGGATGTTTCGTAATCTGTAGAATCACATTGAAGAGCCTTACGAAGATATTCGATAGCTTTAATAACATTGTATTCAACACCAAACCCTGTTAAATAACCATTCGCAACCAATCTGTATTTTTTAGTCAGCCAGTAATCTTTGTGGGTCCTATACATATAGGAAGCGGTTATTTTGTTATGGGAATAGGACAGATGCTTATATTCTTCATCTAAAGCATGTTCTGTGTCTTTAATGTCTTCTATCAAATAATAGAAATACTCCGGATCATTAATATTGATTAAATAGTTGACATAAGTCCAGTAGAAATTTCTATAACCCTTTTTTATAGCATCTAAAAGAATCTGCTCCGCTTTAGATTTATCTTTAGTGAAACCATTGTTTCCTTCTGAGTAACATAGATACAATTTATAAAGAGCCTCTTTAGACTTATGTGCGTTCTTTATAATATCAATCTTTTGACGATTAGTTTCTTCGTCTAATAAAATTTGATATTTGTGTAATTGGGTATAATCACCTATTTTTTTAAAGATAGATACTAATGACTTGAGCGCATCTATATAATAATGACCATTATAGGTGTCCTGGCCTAAATTATATAATCTTATAATCTCCTTAAGCCATTTTATGGCAATACCATAATCTGTACGAATAGCTACAATACCACCCATATTAAATAAGGCAATTTTGTACATCGATTCAGTATTGCCTAATTTAGCAGATTTTATATACAATTTTTCTGCGTCCTCACGACTCCCGCTTCGTGTACCCCAAATAATTTCAATCGCTTGTTTATTATAATTATAAGCTTTTGAATTTCTTTCTTCTTTTGTAAGTAGAAAAGGATATTCTTCCTTATCAATATATCCACGATTTACAAGTTCCCAAAATATTTTATATGTAGCTTCTATATCCGCATAAGCATTATGCGCATTTTCTAATGTTTTTGAGAATAACTTACTGTATAGTTCTGTTAACTTTGGATATCTATAATCATAATGATTATTACGAAAGCCACACACCTCCGTCCCCTCAATCATTGTATCTATCTTAGTGAGTTCACTGATTAAAGAAGTAGGTAAGCTTAGCCTATACATTTCGCAAGAAACGACATTGACATCAAAATCAATATTATGACCGACTATTGCATCAACGTTTTCGAGTTCACTTAGAAATTTGGCAAGTACATTCTCTATTAAATCTCCTTTAGCTAAAGCCATATCATGATATATACCATGAATATCTGAAGAGCTTTTAGGAATTATATAGCCACATGGTTTTATTAAAAAATCACCAGAAGATATGATTTTTTTATTTTCATCACAAATTATCCAAGCGAGTTGAACAAGTCTTGGCCAATTATCAATATCGTTATATGAAGCAGTATCAGATTTGGGTAATCCAGTGGTTTCTGTATCAAAAAATAAAAGTTTCATATCAAAAGGCAATTATCTTAATCCCATGAAACAACTATCTTTTTGCCAAGAGCACGGGCTATTTCATAAGCCGTTGTGCGCATGGTGTTAGCTTTCATGCCGGTATTGACATACCAACCAGGTACAAGCTCCTTGTACCAACCCGTAGGGTGTTCTTGCGTTATGAGGTCTTGACCGTAAACGTCGAAATTGAGATAACGCACATCTTCCCAGCCCATACCCATGATGAAGTCACGGGAAGTGTCAGTCATCTTCTCGCGACGAATGAGTGTGCCGTCAGGCATACGAATTGACATCTTGGGTTGTGCGGCTTCATCTTGTGATTTTTTAAGTTCGCTCATTGGGCGAACAATGCGTTTGGGAGCATAGACCGTATCTTCCTCAATCTGCGGCAATGGCTGTTCGGTAGGTTGTGGATCGGTATCGAACACAACCTTTATAGGCATGTGGTCGGAGAGTTTGAGCCAGGAAGCATGAGTGTCGAGTGGCGCGATCTCGAACGACACAACATAGCTTGGGGCTGCAAAAGCGTGGTCGATGTGGAAAGGCTGGTCTTCTTTTCTACGCCAGTAGAAAGTAGGCACGGCTTCTTTCCCCTGCTCGTCGCCTGAGTGGTGATGATAGAGAGGCTTATGCCCGATTTCATCAAACCTTTCAACGAGTTGCGCATGACCTCGGCTTTGACTCTTGCGTTCAAAAACAACGCTGCTGTTGAAGTCGCCAAGCATAAGTGTCTTTGACCCGAATTTTTCAATATTGGCATCGAGGAAGTCGTGCAATTCTTCGGTGTAGTCCGATTGCGTCCATACAGCAACGAGGTTCCACTCTCCGTTTATAAGAACGGGAGCAAAGGAATATTCGGAGTTGTTGGGCCAATCAAGCCGTTTAAGAGTGATGCCGTCACGCGCAATAACGGCCAAGCCTTTCTGCTTGGCGCCAATGCGAAAACCGTTGTTGAATAATCTCTTAAATTCTTCAACATCGTAGAAATACGGGTCTTCGCATTCTTGGATTACGAAGATGTCAGCATCGGGGTATGTTTTGAGCAATTCAAGGAACTTATTGCGAAAGCCCCCGTTGCAATTCCAACTTACTATTGTATATTTCATATTCTTGCGTTATGCGATTGAAGCCGGACGGTCAAGACCTTAGGCTTGATTCACGAAAGCGCGGCGGCGGTGCCGCAACGCCCAAAATATAAAATTAGTCCATTATGGCTTTACGTACACTCTCGTAATCCCATACAACATTGCCCGAAGCATCTCTTTTCTTCATAGGCGCATGAGTGCCTACATCTCTAAGAGCAGCAGGGCAAAGAGACTTGGCGTTATACGTTTTGTTGTATAGAACAACAATTTTCAGCCCATCACGAATAGCCTTATCACATTCATATTCGATATAGCTTTTTTCGCTAAGTCCATATCCGAGAGTACAACGCGTGTAAGGAGATGTTGAATAATAGATACAGTAGGAGCAACGGCCAGCCCGGAGAGATGTCGTATTATCGCCTACAATAAGGACGAAAGCTTTGGAAACATCCATACGGGTCCCGAGAGACTTTTTGATAGTGCAGTTAAGGCTCGAATCTTTTGCTTGTTGCAGATCATGAGCGTCAACAAATGAAAGAGACCAATACTTACTGTCCTTCCATTTATAAAGTTGTTCGATGGCTGATTTATCCCCAGTCCAGTCGCCAGCAATATATGTTTTTGTTCTATATGCCATATTATTTGGATTTTAATTCGTAGATATTTATGTCGTCCAATACTTGCGGAGTAAGACAAATTGTTATAGGTTGTTTCAAATGTACCCCACTCATTTTTAAAGTGCAGAGCAAGCATTGAGCAAGCGAAAGGTTATCCTTATGTGGGGTGTCTGTGAACCGAGTCATACCAGAGCCAAGAAGTGGGATATAAATCGGTTTATTAGCATAGACACGACTGATTTCTTTCCACATAGTCAACAGACATTTCTCGAAATCAGAATGAGAGAGATATGCGTTGTTATTATTGTCGAAATGGGTAAAAGCCAGCAATAAAAACTCATTAGAAAAAGTAACTATTCTGCCAAGCGGATATTTTCTACCACTGCCCTTAGATAAGTTATTAAGGCCTGACACATTCGCCGCATGTAAAATACAATCTTCGAGATTGTGTTTATCAGATTCGTCGAGCGAATCAATAAAATAACCATTAAGCGTATTATGAGCGATAATCTTATCATCAACAGTGGTGTCAAACCTTTCATTGAAAGGAATTAACTTCCATCCATCTTGCTTGAATATGTCGGCTTCCTTGATAATAACGTCATTGTCTGCAATTTTCAGACGTAAGCCCCTATGAACCCTGACAAGTTTAAAAATAAAAACCGAGAAGGTAAGAACGATGAAAAGGGCAACGATTACAACCAACTTGCCCCACCAAGAAATACCTTTAACGAAATCTATTTCAAATAGGCCAATAACCTCAGCAATAGTTTGGATAAACGCAAGTAAGGCCAAACTAACAGAAATGCTGTCTTTCCATCGCTGAGAGCTATTTGTCCAGTGAAATTTCATAAATGGAAGTAAATCACTTATAATTTTTATTTGCTATTTAGTTCGTTCCAAGCGAGCTGCTGAGGATACTTTACATTTTCATCCGATTTGAGAAGTTCAACGTAGCGTTCGATAAACTCTGCCGGGTCTTTGAGCAATCGCAGGTAGTATTTAAGTGTTGAATACACGCCATTTACAATAACCTGACAACCATGACGGCGGTCTATTAAGTCTATCTCTTTGTTGATTTCCTCCCAATTGGCAGAGTCCATATTGGCAGTAGTCAGCATATAGTACCTGTCCGTCCTATGCAACATAAGTTTGGAGAAGGCATGTTTAACAAGGTCCGGAGTAATTACTATCTTGTGTTTAATCTCAACTCCTTCAAAAGGAGTGTCATCTGCGTTGTTGACTTGAATGTCGCCTATCTGTCCTGACTGAGCATCAGAAGAAGTATGAGACTCCAATTCACACAAAATTTTATCTTCATATCGTGCGACCTGACTCATCATGCATTGGTATGCGGCGTAAATAGCGAGTGTCGGGAGTCGCGAGGCTCCATGTCCGGAATACTTGTAATTGAAATGCTGCTCAAGCAAAGATATGATTTGAGCAATGGTCAAGCTGTGAGGCTTGGCAAGTTCTATATTGCGGTCGTCACGTTGCTTGATAAGCAGTTTGAACATATATACCAACACTTCGCAAGGTGAGGTGCCATTGCATTGAACATTGTCTATGAGATGAAGAAATGTGTTAGCCAGATTTTTCTTCTTCATAGAAATTTTATAATCCAACGTATAAGGCTCTGGGTGTTCAAATGCCCTTGTGAGCCATCCAGATTCTGCCATAGCAGGGAAGTCTTTTGACTTCAAGAAAGGTGTGATGTACTTTGAGTCAATTGTGCGAGCTCCAAACCCATTAGGAATACTGGCTTGATGATTACGTATATCTTGATTTGGGTCAAAAATTTTATGGCCGCCTGTTTTCCACTCGATGTATGGTCGAAAAACTCCACCGAGTTTGCCTGTCTTATAGGCTTCGACCATATCAGCGACAAATTTGTCTTGTTGTGTAAAGTAGTCCATAGTTTATTGCTTTGCTTCCGCAAAGTTAATAAACATTTGTTGCTTGTGCAAGAAAAAAGGCAAAAATTTTTGACGTGCGATAGGGATTGTAGCCTTTCGGTCGAGACCTTGGCTCGATTTACAAAAGCCCGGCGGTGGAATGATTTTCTCGAATGTCCGTATGGAACTGCCCGGAGCACAGCGTTTGCGAGGGCAAAATCATTTCAACGCATCGCCCAAAAGATAATGGTATCAAATTACCCCCGAAACATTGATAGAGAAAGCATCTCGATAGGGAAACTTTTCACAACCTATATAGAGCGTATCGAAGGCATCTGTGCCGTCGGTGCGGTGTTCGAGGAGGTCTTCTTCGCTCTCGGCTAACTTTTCGCCGCCTTTGTCTTTGTGGAATCCGTTGCGGCCGCGGCTCACGCCTGCTGCTTGTATGGCGAGGATTAGGTCGTCGTTATTCTGTCGGTTGAAGAAAGGCATAAGGCGTTGCTTGCCGGCAAAGCCTTGGTTGATGAGGAGGTATTTTTCGTCATGGCGCATAGGGTTGCCGAGGTAGACGGCCTCGACCGTCCAGCCGTGGCGCTCGAATTCGTGGATGACCACCCAGCGGAAGTCCTGTTCGTTGACGGCATAGTTTGAGCCGAGAGCGGTAGCATCGTAGTAATAGACCACGGTCTTATTCCGATGCGAGGTGTAGTAAGAGCAGAAGTCGGCCACGACTTCGGGAATCTTACGCTCAAACTTGACGTAGAACGACTTGATGACATTGAGACGGCGCCCGTCTGGTTGCCCGGCTACAATCCAGTTGATATTTGCATTGTAGTCCATACCAATGCAAATAGGCGCGTCCGGATTTACATCCGCGTCGCACTGAGAGGTAAGAGGTAAGGGGTCAGAGGTAAGAGTGCTCTCTAACCCGTAACCGCTGACCGCAAAACTTTTGAATTTCTCATCAAGAAATTCAAAATCCGAAGCATTATACTTGTGGCCTTCGCGCATTGAGGAGTAGAAGCCATCCTTGGCTATGCCGATGCGCTGGCAAAGGATGGAGGTTTGAAAGGTGAGCGGCGTTAAGTCGCGTTTCATCTGGCGGATGTAGTTCTCGCCCAAGAGTTGGAGGTTTTCGATGGAGCTGTATTCCTTGTAATAAACAGCGACCGACCGCAGCTGGTTTAGGCGGCGGTCGAGCGAGCGGAGGTGGCTCGGCAAGTAATCGGGCACCGGCAGGTGCTTGGCGTTGAGCGAGCGGATGCGTTGCTTCACGCGCCAGATTTCGTAGACGAGCCCTTTGATAGCCTCGATGACCTCCATATCCATCTTCTCGCGGTAGTTGAGGAACCACGAGCCGCGCTGCGTCTGCGGCATATCCGAGAGCACCATCATCGAGTGGTTGCACGAGTGGCGGCCAAAGTAGGATTTAATGCCGCCGTTGGCCGGCAGCGTTTCGTCTTTCAGTTTCTGAAAGTCGATGAAACGCGCCTCGTCGACCAATAGCCACGATAGCGTGAGCGAGTTCGAAGAACCGGGGCGGTCCTGCGAGATGATGACGGCGCACGAGCCGTTGTAGAAGGATATGACGTGCTCATAATCGCTTGGCTCGATTATAGCACGTTGGAACGACTTGGGCGGACGGCGGCCCACCACATAGTGCAGGCCGTTGATGAAGCCCCAGCGCTTCCAAGCGGCGAGCAGTCCGGGGATGGTGTTGGTGAGACCGTGGCGAAACGTCGGAACGACGATGCCGCCGGTCGAGCCCGGCATGCGTTGCATATTGCGCAAGAGGAACGGCGCAGCGATGCTGTCCGTTTTGCCCGTGCGCCGGCCTGCGACAATCACCGTGGTGTTGGCGCCAATGAGCTGCGTGAGCCGCTGCGGGTTATTGAAGTAGACTTTCTTCTCCATCGCTGTTCTTGGAAAGAGGGAAGAGTTGGTCGAACTCCAAGTCCGCCTCCTCGAATTCGACATCTTGGATGTCGATGCTTTCGGCGCGGTACTTGTCGATGAGCTGCGCGATGCGCTGCTGAATGTTTGGGATTGGCTTGATGCCGAGCACCGACGGGTCGTCGGTAGCGGTGAACGGCTGCACCACAATCATATCGTAAGGCACGGCCTGCTCGTCCTCGAGATCCACGCGATTGTATTTCGCGTAAGAGGACGCGGCGCGTTCCATAGTCTTCGTGTCGCCCTTGGCGGCTGCCTTCTTGTACGTGCGCATAATCATCTCATTGAAGCGCCACCGGTGGAAATCGCGGCTTGCGGTAGCAAGCATTGGCAGAAGCGATTTGACGATGGCCAAGTCAGCGTAAGCAGTGGACTTGGCCACACCGTGGCGCTGCATAATCTCGGCGGCGAACTCACGGTCGGAGGCGTCCGGATTCGAGATGAACCAGTTGTACATCTCGCGGATGCGCAACACTTTCTCGACCACCGTGGGCGGAAAGCGTTGGCGCAGTTCGTCGGCCTTGGTGAAAAGGTCGGTGCGGCAGATATCAAGAGCTGATGGGTTACTCATCGTCCTCCATTTCGATAAGGTTTTGGCGAGCCGTTTCAAGGGCAAGAGGCGAGCCGACGTAGGCGAGCGTCATCTCCTGCGAGTGGAGTTTGACCTTAGAAGCGGCTTTGCCACGGCGATAAGCCTTCGACACATCCGACGAGCGGTCGGCGATGTCTTCGCGCAAGACTTCCGCCGGGATGTCGAGAATAACGGCGATGTCGGAGATTTTCAGGTAGATGGCAGCGAACTTTTCAATCTGCTGCAATTCGTTGTCGGAATAAGTCATTGAGCGGAACGGAGTGGTTTTGGATGAGGTCTTGAACTTGCGAGAGGAGATTGGAGAAGATGATGGGGTCGGTGGAGATAAAAGCGGATTCGGCGCGGTTACCGCGTGTGAGGTTTTGCGAAGTGACAATCGACACCGAGTGACCCATTTCCGAGCGCACCAACAAAATCTTGCTGTGGTTGTCGGCGAGATAAGTATTCTCGATGACCTGCGTGATGAACGCCCACAGCTTGAGCGTTTTGTTGGTGGCCTTGTGGTCGAGCACAAGGTTAATCCGCGAGACCTTTTTATCACGAGTGATAAAAAAAAGGCGGCGCAGGAATTCTTCGGAAATCGAGAACGACGTCTGCCAAATCTCGGCGACACCGACCTGCGCGAGCACCCATTCGAGGATGTCGGCCACCTGGACGGCATTAGAGAGATAGGCCTGCGAAGTAACTTCGCAGAGCGGGCGCAGGAAATCCGATATGTTGGCCGTTCTCTTCATTTAGTAACAACGTAATGGTCGTACCGCTCCCAGTTGGCATGAACTTTTTTGTCAAGTTCGATGAGCCGTTTGAGGAATGGATAACGTTCTGAATCCGGGCACGGCGAATCAGCCAACGAAAGCCCGCGGAGCGTGGCGTGGAGCTGCCGCATCTCCTCAATCATTTTCATATTATCGTGGAGCAGTTGCTGAATTTCCTCTGGGAGGTCGTCGTGGTCGGGCCGGCGGCCAACCTTGTTGGCGTCGGCATTGGCAGCGAGCGAGATGTTGCGAGCGACGATGTCCTCGACCTGCCGCTGCATTTCGGCAACCTCCTCGTGGGTGAGTTCGGCGACACGGAAGTTGTAGTATTTCTGCAACTGATACTCGATAAACTCCGCTTTGCCCTGTGGATTTGCGACCAAATTACGGTACATAATTTGGTTTCCGGATAACTTAAGCAGATAAAGCGCGCCGACCGCGTAGTCGCGTTCGGCAGGTGGAGTTTCGAGCCAGATGCGGAGCAGGATAGTGAATTTCGGGTCCATTTTTAGAGAAGTATATTTTGCAATACAAAAATAATTCGTTATTTTTGCAGCCGAAAAGACAACTACTTACCTCTTAATTTGAAGTAAATCGTAATTACAAATATGGATATTGTAATACTTTTAATAATAATTATTATTGTGGCTCTTATCGCATTAGCAGATGGTTCCAATAAGAAAACTGTAAAAGAACGTTATAGCGAGGCTTTGGGCGAATTAGTACACTCTGCGGCAGACACTGTGGCAGATGCTGCTTTTAAACTTACTGAGCCAGAAAATGATAAAAAGATAAGACTTGCCAAAGATGCTTTGGCATATCGACATGGTCGAATTTACCGAATAAGAAGTTGGGATAGGTCAGGTAAGACTTTACAAGAGTATTTAAAAGTTGATGATGAATTTAAACAGCACTTGGAAATACTTGGACTTACTCCTGAAAAATGGCAAAAGCTCGCAATGCAAATTTATCATATGGGTGTCATTATTCAAGAATCCAGAAGCTCATTAGACTATTCCAAAAAACTTACGAAAGAACAACGTGCAAATATATTCTCCGAAAACGATGAATATTACACAAAAGTTAGAAACGACTTGACCGGTTCGCTTAAGTATTTTAGCATTCCTATTAATGAATGGATAAATTATGGTGAAACTGTATTAGATATGCATAATTTATTTGATACTCCAGATATTAAGAAATTTGGATATCGTACAGAGATTATGCCGATGCGAGATAACTTCCATGTTCTATAAGTCTTAGATTTTGTTATTGATGCCGGCGAAGAAGATGGTATTCTTGCCGAGAGAATGGAGCAACGCTTTCATCGACGCGAGCGTTTGACCTGTTGTGACGAAGTCATCAAAGACGATGACGTTTCTTTGCGGCGGAATGTTGTTCGCGGTGAACACCGTTCCGACGCGGTGCTTCGAGGGAGCGTAAGCACAATCCTCGAAGAACGGCAGCGAGAGCGCGGCTGCGATGTCGGCGGAGATGAGCGAGGCGAAATTACGTTGCTTGTGGCGTCGCTTCGGGGTGGTGACGATGGCGAAGTCCTCCGGCGAGAGGTATTCGCCGAGTGTCGAGCGAACGAGAGCGGCGATGTGTTGGGCGAAGAAGCCGACCATAGCATCGTCCGCCTTGATTTCCGTGAGCGTGCGCCCGTAGAGCGACTTCTTCCACAACGAGATGAAACAGACATCGCTGCGGATGGTAATGCGCAAGCGGTCGGGAGCGAAGTCGCACCTTGCTTCGTCCACATCAGCACCTTTCCAAGCCTTGCGCTTGTGGGCAGAAAAGATGTCAGGCGAAGCAGAATCGAGGGAGCAGAGCTGTGGAACATGCAGTGATGGCACGTTGAACTCGTTGAGTATCTCGTCCATAGCCTGCGAACCAACGCCTGCACCCTCGAAAAGCATTTTAGATGTCGCCGTTTTCCGTTTCGATAGTACCGGTATAGAAAGGCGCGGGCACCTCATCGGTGACCTCCACCGAGATGGTGGTGGAAGCCGTGCCGGTTGCACCTTGACCGAGGTCTTGGGCCACCGTGGATTTGGTGCTCCACTTATCGTTGCCGAGCACACGAATGTTGCCCTTCATATCTTCGACAAGGAACACGTTGTCGGAGTTGTTGATGTAGGCGGCGGCAGCGGAAGCCTCTTCGCCGACGCCCGGGTGAACGGCGGTGAGCTTGTTGAGCTGAGTTTGACTCGGCAACTCACCTTGCGCTTCGGAAGTCAGTTGCGACTTGTCGGGGAGAATGTCGATGTACTTCCACTTTTGGTCGACAGCGAGAGCGAACTCGCCTTTGAGAGTAGCGGAAGTGGGACGACCGAGTGAATCGCGTTCGAGCGAGGGCCAGCCAACGATAGCGCTTTTGGCGATATAGTAGATGCGGCGCTTTACGCCTGGCAGCTCAGGTGTGCCTTGGCACCACGCGAGCGATTTTTGTATAGTAATGCAAGAATCAGCCATAGATTTAGTGGAGAGTGGAGAGTGGAGAGTGGAGAGTGAAGAGGTGAGCGGTTTAGTCGGCCAGCTCGATGACTTTGAGGCGGCGTTTGTCGAGAGTTTCAAACTGCACGCCGAAGAACATGGTGGCGATGTAGGAGAGGATGAACGGTTCGTATTCCTTGACCATAACCGATTCCACGTCGCCCATCTGGTCAAAACCAACGAGCATATTAGCCTTGGTGGTAACGTGGATATACTTCGAGTCGGCCTTGTTGTAGAGCGGCACGAACTTGAGGCGACCGTAGGAGCCTTCGACCGCTTGCTGGCCGTATTGAGTGTTGTAAGGCACGCTGCCGTGAGTGAGCAGATAGGCTTCGTTGTACTTGTCGACGAAGTCCTGCGAGCAGAAGAGGTAGAGGTCCTGCGAGCGGAGGCGCGGGTCGAGCGAGAACAAGATGTTCTTGGCCACGTCCACGGCGTTCGAGTTGGTGATGGGGTCCGTGAGCTTCATATAGTTGCCGTTGGAGGCGGAGATGTTGCCCGCGGTCACCTCATTTTTGGTGATAGTGTCGAAGCCATTGAAAAGGTCTTTGGTGGTGGAACCGGAAGCGTTGCGCACGCCGTTCCAGATAGCATCGTTGAGATGCTCCGACAGACCTTTGGCAATGTGCGAGAGCACGTGCTTGGCCGTGGGAGTGGAGATTTGGCCGTCGCCTTTGGTGGCGCCGGTGCCGAGCAGAGTTGAGATGGCCGAGTTCGGCTCAAACTTAGCCACGACCGAACCGAAATAAGTTTCGAGGTCGCGGAACGAGAGGTTGAGGTCGAAATCGACCGAGCGAGCGGGGTTGTAAGGAGCGAACTGAGCATCGCCGGTCATGGTGCCGACGCGTTCGCGGTAGCGGATGCCCGGTCGGCCGGTCATGAACTTGAGCGTGTCCTCAATGCCGATGATAGGGAGCATCAGCAAGTCGCGGCGATACTTAACCGCGGCCTCCTGGTACTCCTGCGGAGAGAAAGAGAATTTACCTGCCATATAGAATTGGGTGATTGATTAGACTTGTTTGTAGAGAAGTTTTGCGGAGTTGTACGCATCGCAGAACAGCTCCACTTCGGATTTTTGGAGAGCGCCTTCGGAGGCCACGTCGTTAACCACCGTAGAAGAAGTGTCAGCCGGCGCGGCGTTGAGCGCGTTGACCTTTTCTTCAAGGGCGGCGATTGCATCGGCGTTGATGACCAACGCTTTTTCGATGCCGGCGAGCTGTTCCTCGGAAAGGTCGGCTTTGCCGTTGATGAAAGATACTGCATCGATGTTGAGCAGCGAGCAGATTTTGGGAAACGATTTATTCATTGAGATTTGCGATTTTGGTTTGCTTTGGAACAGAGCTGCCAGGCGAGCGAAGAAAGCCGAGAAAGCGTCCGACTTCTGCACCTGCACGTTCGGAATGGGGATGCCTGCTGCGGTGAGTTCCGAAGCCACTGCATCGGTGAGCACCGGGGCCGGCTCGTCGGCGAGGTCGGTGACCTCATCCACGAAGCCCCATTCCAGAGCATCCTGAGCAGATAGCCAGCCGCCGACCTTCATAAGGTCGAGCAGGCACTGCGTTTTCTTCTTGCACTTGGCGGCATACATCGAAGCGATGTTGACATCGAGCTTGTCGAGGTCAGCCGCTACCTTTTCGCAGTCGGCGATGAGAGTGCGGAACTGGTCAGCGTTGAGGCTGCCCCACTCGAAGAAAGCCGACGAACACTTGTGCACCAAGTACATTGCGTTGCGGTCGATGGAGATGTGTGCGGCGCCGAGCGAGGCGATAGTGGCGGCCGAAGCATTCATGCCCACAAAGTGAGCCGACACTTGGCCGTGATTGCGGAACGCGGCGGCGATTGAGAGAGCCGTGGCCACGCTTCCGCCCAACGAATCGATGAGCACCGCTACCGGCTTGCCGGCGCAGCGGTCGAGCACGTAGTCCACGTAATTGCGGTCGAAGTCGGCGCCTCCGACAAAGCCTTTGAGATGGAGATTATATTGATTTTGCGGCATAACAAATGTTTTGCACAAAATTATCAATAATAAAAATGTGATGAAAAGACACTACTTGTTGAAAAAAGTTCGTACCTTTGCAAACAAATTCAAATTTAACTATGTACCGAATAATCTTATTAATATCCTTACTGCTTTTATTAAACAGTTGTGTTCCTGAATCATATAAAAAGATGGTGGAGAGGCAAGATAAGATTTCCGAAATTCTTGGCCCACAAAATGTCAATGGAGGAACACAATGGCGGTATGAACTTCAGCAAGATACCATAAAAGATGTACATTTTGATTCTATAGCTGTAAAAACTGCAATAGAACTTGGTATTATGATGCATGAGTATCGTTGTTTAAATGCTGCTTTGGAGGAATTATTCCCAGAAGGAAAGACTAAGACCACTGTAGGAAAACTAACTGATAAGCAACTCGGTGTCTATAAGAAAATTGTGGCATTACTCCCTGAAATAGTTCGATTGAGAGCCATATTAAAAGGAAGAATAACTACTTTTAAACCAGTATTCCAATCGGTCATAATTATAAATACGAATAAATATGGCACAAAACATTATTTCTTTTTTAATGAGGATAACGAATTAGTCTGTCACTTTTTGGATGAAAACAGTCGTCAAACAGAAGAAATTTTCGAAGAATTTACTGAAAATGATTCGATTCATACGTTCTATCTTTCCTCGTTAAGTGATGCGATTGATAATATTGATAATTTCACTGATTTTGATTCATTGTATGAAAAAACAGTACCTCTAAATATAGACAGGTACGTTTTTCATTGCGATAATACTACATCTGCAAGCTCATATACTTCTCGTAGTTCTGCTTCTCCTTTTCCTGCTGGAGCTAACATATATGTTGTTAAGAAACAAACATATGTGACAACAACGAAAGATGGTTATAATAGGTTGATTGAATATGCAAACTCCAATGACCTATCAAGCATAGATTATATGGTGTTAAATGGAGAAGTAGGTGTCTTAAATCCTGGTGATGAAGTAATGATGTTAGACTGTGGTTTTGCTGTAAGCAAAGTAAAAAATAAGGACGGTCAAATCGTTTTTGTAGATACAGGAAGTATTAAAAGTAAATAAATATATAACAAGAGCCGCCTTGGTGGCGGCTCTGCCGAGAGGAGAGAGACAGCGGCTTACGGATGGCGGAACACGTAAGGTTCGTCGATGTAGTAGTCCCAGAGGAAGAGGTCGTAGGCGAAAGCCTTGTAGTCGAAGTAGTCGGCGAGGTGGCCCATCAGACGTTCGAGGTCGTAGTTTTCGTTGACGAACTCGCGAGCGAAGTCTTCCTCGCTGTCGTATTCGCCGACATAGCAGTCCTCGAAGTCTTCGAGTTTTTCGCTGCCCCAACCGATGAAGGCGTCGACAGCCTCCTTAGAGTATCGGTCGCAGAGGTCGGCGTATTGCTTGATGTTGTCGAAGTCGTCCTTGGAGATGCACTCACCGCAGGCGAGGTCACAGGGGATGCTGTCGTAGTCTTGGAACATCAGTTCCGGGTCTTGTTCATCGGCGTGGAGCGCCTTGCAGAAGCTGATGAACTCGTCGTAGTCGTCGAACGAGTCGATGTCGAGCCAGAGGCCGGAGAGGTCACCGTCGCCGTATTTGGCGTAAGTGCCGCAGTAAACGGATGGTTCGCCACGGAGTGAACTTTTGTGGTCAGCGATGTCGCGGGAGAACGATTCGGCGTCGAAGCCTAATTCGGCGATGCGGAGTTTGGCGGCTTCGTCCATGACTAAATTTCCATATCTAATAATAAACATAGTTTGGGGAATTAAGGGGTTAATAAAATGGGTTGACTGCGTAAAAGTTGCCTTTAACACTGCTCAGGAATGGACTGTAAGCGGTCTTTGAGACAACAGTGATTGCCTATTTTTTTGGGCCCGACAAAAAAATCGGAGGAACCCGGAGGGCTTGCCGTTGGCGTACCGTGTCAGTTCATAACTTTGCGGTGGAAAAGGTACTTTGCGCAGCCAGCCCTTTTATCCCCTTAATCCCAACTGTGTTTATGATATGGGAATTAGTCCGGACGGAGAAGCCAAACGTAGCATGCCGAATGGCTTTGACGACGAATCTCGCGACAGCGCGACCATAAAAGTTAGAACCGAACGTTTGCGGCACTACGCCAATACGGTGATGGTGCCGACCTCGGCTCGGCAGCGACCGTTCGGCGACAACGAGTTCAACGCTTCGGAAAGGCGCTCCACAAGATGAACAAGCCCTATGTTTAAAGACTACGGCAGCGCCCCTGCGACCTCGCGGTGAGTGCACTTCAAGGGCGCTTCACATCAAGCAATCGCCCTCGGAGACCGTGCTCAAGGAGGATGGCGATGCCTTCATCGGTGGGTGCTGCGACTATGTCGGCGGATACGACAGCGAGGCAGACCGCTTGCGACAGTCAACAAAACAACGACCTCGACCTGAATGGGACACCCCCGACTACTCGACCACAAGGCCGCCGGAGACCTCATCCTCAGGGACCACTGCAGCGACCCTGAAGTGAGCCGCCGTCCGCAAGCCGCTCTCTCCGCTCGGCAGGGCAGCCGCCAAGGCTGCTCCCTTCCGCTGAAAAAGGCCGCCGATCCTCACGGACAGGCGGCCAAGAAACAGTCAAAGTTACTTTTAGAATGATTCTGCTTTACCGCGTGAGAGCGAGATGCACAGAGTGCGCGAGTTCTCGAACACCGATTGCGAGATTTCAAACGAGCACTTGTTGTCGAGCGCCTTGGTGTTGCACATTGCATCGATGAAGGAGCCAATCAGCTCCAAGACCTCTTGGCGGGTGATGTCCAGGCTTTCAAAAGCCGATTGCTTGGCTGACTTGTCAACCGTTGTTGCAGTTGTTTGTTCCATTTCAAAGTGGTTTAAGAAGTTAATAAGAAGTGATGTGACACTTCACAAGCGACTTAATCGCCTTGTGAGTGACCTCGTAGAGCGTTCCGGCAGGGTCGGAGGAAGAGTCGCCGGTGGAGCGCGTGCGCTTCACCACCGGGAAAGGAGCTTCGCGAGCACCGATTAGGAAGTGCTCGCCGTTGACGGCGGAGACCACGAAAGCGAGTTCGCGGTCGGAAGGGAGCAGGTCATCGGAGATGAACGACAGCGAGGCGGAATCGGTGCGGTTGCCGTTGTCCTTCTCTGTGACGCACTTACAACTCGGTGAGTTGAAGAAGTGCACCGGAACGATTTCCGCCAAGACCGGCACCGACATTCCGGCGATGCCTCGCAGCGCGATGTCGGGGATGAGGTCGGAGCAGCGCACCCATCCGATGGTCTTTACTCCCGGTAAGATTTGAGTGGTTGTATTCATTGCAAAAACTGTTACACAAATTGACAAAAGAGTGTCGGAAATGATAGTTAATTTTGCGGATTTTCGACCGATTCAGCGGTGGCATCCTTCTTCGCGTGGTACGCTTGGCGCTGAAGATACGACTTATACTGCCGCAGATAGATTTTGGCGATGGCGTTCCAGTTGCGCTCCGTGGTGTCGATGCCGTTGTCTTCCATCCACTGGTAGATGAGGTTGTCGCGCCGTCGACCGATGTAGCCGAACGAGTGAAGGCTCTTCCACAATTCGATGAGGAAGCGGTCGCGGATGCACTTGCACAACTGCGCCATTGCCCTTGGCGGCAAGTAGAAGTAAAACTGCGGCGGCTTCACGCGCGAATCCGGCAGAGCGATTGCCACCGCCTGCGCCGAGCGCTGCGGTGGCACATAGCTCGCGGGCGGGATTTGCAAGAACACTTCGAGGATGCGGCGCTCGATGGAGTTCTTGCGCGGCACCACCGGGAACGAGCCGCCGGCGTCGTGGATATACCATTGAGCAAGATAGGTGGGAAGTTCGATGTAGATACAGATGCGATCCATTTGAGTTGATATTGGTAGTGAGTTTTTAGAAGGCGATATTTTCAGGGTTGACAGCGTTGACACGTTGACAAGCCAAATTTGCGAAAGCTAAGTGGCTGATATATAACTATCTATCTTTTTCTTCTAAAAGAGTAATTAAATAAAAGTGTCAACGTTTGGCTCCAAATTTTGAGGGCAACGGAGAAATTGACTACCTTTGTCAACGTTTGTCAACGCGGTAATTCCGATTAACTGATTGAGTGATAGCTTTGTCAACGCTGTCAACGTTGTCAACAGCGATGCGCCGACTTGATTTTTTCGCTCCTTCGGAGCAAAAACTTAAAGCCGAGCCGTTTTCGGCGATGCTTTGAAGACTAAAAAGGAAATTCATTTTCTTGATTATCAGTGGGTTTAGCATTTGGACTGACCGACTGAGCGCTGTTCTCCTCGCGCTCGATGTCTTGAATGGCCACGGAAATAGTTTCGAGATTGAGAGAATACTTCGCTTTGAGCATTTCATAATCGAAGCACAACGCCTTCGGGCGGTTGACCTTGATTTTGCGCTGAGCGAAGCCGTCTGATGTGTCAGTTTCGTAGTCAAACTGGCCGTTTTGCGTAAGCAGATAGAAACGGTCCTGTTTGAGGCCGAGGTATGAAGGCTGCACTTTGAGATAAGTGAGAACGGTGGCCCAACTGTTGGCTCGGCCAATGGTTGCGCCACCGGCAATTCTGCCTGTATATAGCGAAGCAACTGCGGACGAGTTAAGGAAGAGCACCGGGCGCGGTGGCTCGAACTCCATGGCCTCGGCATCGCCGATGGCCTTGAACTCGCGCAGATATCGGATGCGGAAGTGCGCTTTCTCAATGATGCGGCCTTGGGAGTGGAGGGAGTCGATGACCTCCCAGAACTCCGCCATTTCGGTATTCTTCTTGCAGCCTTCGTTCTGATAGCGGATGCCGGCGAGGGTGATGTTGAACATCTCCGCATAAGAGAAAGGAAGGTGCAGAGAAGACTCCAAGGTGCGGAAGGTGGCAAGCGGCACAACCCAGTTGTCGAGCACGCGGTCTTCGATTTCTTCGGAGGTCAATGCCACCGACAGCTCCTTGCGAACGGCGAAATGGTTAGGCCGGTAGTTACTCTCCATCAGCGAGCGCAAGCCAAGCACCTCGATTGCGAGGTGTGTGTTGCCGCGATTGCTGATGTCCTTGAGTTCATCATAACGGCGCCGTTCCTCATTGGAAAAAGAAGGTCGAGAGAAAGTAAGGTGAATGACGCGAGAGTAAAGCGCGATGTCGCGTGTGGGCATATCTTGGCCACACATACAGACCGCGGCAGTCACCACAGTGTGGGAAGTTTTCCCATCGCTGTTCATATTCTTCTTGACCTGGCCGGTGCCGCCCCAAATGGCCTTGAGGAAAGCGATTTTGCGTTCGTCGAGGTCATTCTTATACTCGTCGAATACAACCATAATGTTCGAGACCTGCGACACGCGCTCGTTCATTGACGGAATCGATGTAATGCCGATGCTCGGCGGGTCGATGCCGTGGATGAACAGCGACTGAAGCGTGGTAGCCAACGAGGTCTTGCCCGTGCCTTTTAGTCCGAAGAGATTCAAAATGGGGAAGCAGTTCTTGATGGGGAAGATGATGTCGCGGAACATCGAGGCGAACAAAAAGCAAAGGCCTACCTTTGCGTTGTCGCCGAAAACGTCGATGGTCTTGCGAGCGAAATCTTCCATAGTGATAGCACTGGATGTTTGGTGCTGGAACATCCGCTCGAACTGATACATCGAAGCATTATTGCGGTAAATCTTCGATGTGGCCGGGATGTAATACTTCTCGGATGGGCTTATGGTGACGATTCCGAGGTCATCGACCTGTCGGAAGCTGCCGGCCTTGTAGATGCCGTTGCCGAACGCGAAGAACTCGCGGGCAGCATCCCAGCCCATCTGAGTGATTAGTTCGGCAGAAGCGGTGAGAGTGTAAAGCACCTCCTTCACCACATTGAGCTTGTCGACTTTCGCGCGCCAAATGTAGTTTCCGAGGCTTCCAACCTTCTGTTGGAAGTTGGAGAGCGACACAAGCTCAGCCTCGCGGAACTCTACCACGGATTTAGCGCCGTATTCATTGACCATCTCAAAGATGCGAGTGCCGTTAGAATCATCCTTGATGTGGTAGAGTGGCACGAGAATGAAGTTGGAAAGTCGCAACGGCTCTTCGCCTCCGTTGTAAAAATAGCGGTGCTTGCTTATGTAGAGGTTGAATTTACTGAGCAGTTCTTCTTGCGATGGCATTTCTTCCACCGAGGCGGACTGCGGCTCGTCCGCAGGTTCCGCGTTGGCCACAACCTCGGTGGAGGAAGTCGTGTGCTCTACAATCTGCGTATCACCCTCCACAAGCAAGCCCAGCCAAAATTCGCGAGTGCCGTAGTACTGCGGAAGCTGTTCTACGCACTGGCGGATGATGAACTCATCGTTGTTGACCGCCAACATCTGCACGATGTTCTTAACCGTCTTGGTGATCTTCGACAGCGGAAGGTTCACAGAGAACGACTTTTCGGCGTACCACACCGGAAAGTGCTTCTCTGTCAGGCTGTCGAATACATCGCGCGAGGTGATGAAGCTGTCGGCATCATTCTTGGCCGGAGAGCCGTTTACGGATGCAAAAGGCAGCTCTTTCACCGTCACGTTGAAGCCGAGGCTCATAGCGAGTGCACCGCTTTTGAGCACTGCGCTGAATCCGGGCCCAAGCGGTTGCCCGCCCTTGGACGGGTCGCTGTCCGGCACGAAGCAAAGCGAAGTGGAGAAGCGTTTCAGCAAGCGAAAGTGCTCCTCATTCCAAGCTGTGCCGAGCGCTGCCACGGCGTTAGTCAGCCCGAGCGACTGCAAGCGCAGCACATCCGGAGCACCCTCCACCAGGATGATGAAATCGAACTCGCGCATGGCCGCCGATAGCTTGTTGATCCCGAATAGCTCCTTGCTTTTGGTGAATAGCGGCGAGGTCTTCAGGTTCATATACTTAATGTTGCTGTCGATTGTGGTGCGGGCGGTGAAGCCAATCACGCGGTTGGTGCGAGAGAAAATCGGGATTGTAATACGCGAGCGTAGCACCGCGTAAGTCGATTTTTTGTCCTCGATAACGCCCAACTCCTTCAACACTTCAAATTCGAGCGACTGACTTTGGCAGTAGCTCAATAGTAAGTTTGAATCTTTTGGAGCGAATCCGATGCCGACTTGGTCGCAGAACTCCTTCGGCCAACGTTGGTACGCGTATTCGCGAGCCGCCCGAGCTTCCTCGGTGTCGGCTTGGAGTTGGGCCACAAAAAAGCGCTGAACCGCGTCGATGGCGAGGAACAGTTGCTCGCGCCTTTTCGCTGCCGCCTGCTGTTCCTCCGACAACTGCTCCTTCACATACACCACCTCGATGCCGTTGTCCTTGGCGATTTCCTCAATCGCTTGCTGAAAGTCCAGCTGCTTGTATTCCTGCACGAACTTGATGGCATCGCCCGCACGGTGGCAACTGAAACAGTGCCACATCTGCTTGGCCGGACTCACCGATAACGACGGCGAGCGGTCTGCATGGAAAGGGCAGCTGCACATAAAGTTCACCCCATGCTTTTGCAGTGGCAGATACTTCCGCAGCACCTCCACCACTCCCAGCTCCTTCACAGCCTCAATCGTCCTATTATCAATCATACCCGGTTATGAAGTAAATTCGTCATCCCAAATGAAAATTTGCCGTCCTGCCACTTCCTCGATGATTTTCTTGGCAAAAACCGGAATGCGGCACGACATATACTTCCAGTTATAGAAAGTCTTCATCGTGATGCCGTTGCCGCAACGTTTCACGACCTCGCGAGCGAAGTATTTTCGGTCGCAAGATGGAATAGTATCGAGGTAGTCGTTGAGCATTTGCGCTTCTGCAACCTTGATTTCGTTGAGTGTCATGTGTTTATAAATTATGTAAACCGTTTTTTTTGATTAAAGTCGAAGCCCACGCGTTTCATTACATCAATGTATGAAAGTTTGTAGGCCCGCTTGGTCTTGTGAGCCGGAATATTGCCGAGGCGGATTTCATTTCGGAGTCTTGATTCCGAAATGGATAGAATTTCGGCCGCTTCTTTTACGGAAATAAGCCGGTCTTCCACCGGGTCGGTAGAACATTGCTCCAGCACCTTGTTGAGCTTCTTCTCGATTTGTCGGAGTTTAACTGTTATCTTTTTCAGTTCGGTTTCTTCCATAAAATGTTTATATTTTGTTAATTTCTATACCATTTTGTGTTTAATTTCAAAATAGTTATTATATTTGCATTTAGAATTACTTAGGCAAATTTAGGAGTAAATTTCACAACCTCCAAAGGAATTTCAAAGTAATTTACAAATGCAAATTCGATTTAGCAAAATATAAATATTATGCAAATACACGGAGACAAATCGAGATGTGAGAGAGCGCGAAAAATTGTGCAATGGCTAATCTCAAACGGTTACGCGAATAACCAAAAATGCTTAGCTCAATTGTTAGGGTATAATCATGCAGCGTTGTCCCAGATTCTCAACGGCAAGGTGCCGATGTCGAGCAAATTCATGAACACATTATGCTCAAAAAATCCCATATTGAACCGGCAATGGCTCGAAACCGGTGAGGGCGAAATGTTCAAGCCTGAAAGTGAGGAGCGTGATGAAATCAAGTCTATACTGACCGACAAGGATGTAATCGGCGAATCATTGGTGAACATCTTGGCGAGTCAATCACAGTTGATTGCGCAACTCACCAACTATATGCGTTCGCTGTCCGTAAAGATAGAAGAACACCAAGAGCGGATAAACGCTTTAGAGCAGAAGCTAAAAAATAAAGGATAGCCGTAGCGGCTACCCCTTATCAGCGTTAGGTTGTCGAGAGTGTTACAAGGCTCCACGCAATTTGTGGAAGCCGGAGATGACGCTCGTGTTTAGTACCTTTGCATATTTCTCAGTCATAGCGATGTCGGAGTGAGCGAGCATCTTGCTCACTGTCTCGATGCCCACGCCCTTAGTGAGCGCCCACGTGGCAAAGGTGTGCCGTCCCACGTGCATCGTAAGGTTGATGGGGATTTTTGCCATGTATGCAATTATCTTGAGGTATTCGTTGCACTTTTGGTTAGACATCAGGTTGATGTTGTAGTTGTACTTCTCAAGTATTTCGATTGCTTTAGGCAGAAGTACGATGGTGTAGGGGTTGCTCGTTTTCATACGCTTGTCGATGATGCACAGGTCGTTCTCCCTCTCGAAGATGTCATCTCGGCTTATTTTGATAAGGTCGGAGAACGACAGACCGGTGTAGCAGGCGAAGATGAACATATCCCTTGCCTTTGCTGCAGGTCCTTGAATCTCAAGATCCTCGATGCGTTCTCGTTCTTCGTCGGTAATGTATTTGATTACCTCCTTCTTGCCTGCCGGAATTTTGATTCCATCGTAGGGGTTACTTTGGATTAGGTCAAGTTGGATAGCCTCGATGATATACGGTTTGAGGCGCTTGTGATAGCTGTGTATTGTAGCTTGGCTCCGAATTTTTGCCTTGAGAGAATCGTCCCAAAGTTTGATGTTTCGGGTAGTAAGGTCGGCGAAAGTGCGGATTCGCCCAAAAGAGCGAAGCTCGTTGATTAACACGAGGTGCTGGCGGCGAGTAGACTCCTTGACGCCACGTTTGTAGATGCGGTCTTCGAGCCACTCGAGAAAGTCTGTCTTCTTCTCCTCTTCAATTTCTTTTGTTTGTTTGAGCTGAGCTAAGTTGAATGTGCCTTCGCGGAGCATCGCGTCTACGTTAGCGCAGATAGCATCGTACAGACTGCGGATAGATTCGTTGAGCTTTTGAGCTTCCGGGTGTTTGATAACGATTCCGTCGCGCCATTGCTGTTTTAGTACACTCACCCCGGTCGAGAAGCGTGTGCGCTCTCGGTTGTAATACACTTCGATTTCTACCGAGGCTTTCTTGACAGCCGATGCAGTTTTTCGGCGGTCAAAGATTACTCTTATTATAGGTGCATTTGCCATTGTTTTGAACAAGCGGTTTGAAGTTAGTAAATATGCTTTGTAAGTCACTGGTAAACAGTCAATAAGACTGTACCATAAATTTAGCAAAGTGTACCACAACTGTACCACAACCTCGAAAACAGGGTCTAAAATCGAGGCTTTTTAGCCCAATTTTATGGTCATTTGTGGAGCACTTTTGCGTTTTCAATGATTGAAAAGAGCGGTTTAAAGTTATTAATTTTGTTCGTTTGCGGTTTGTGGGATGCCTTCGCGAAATGGTGTACCACATTTTTGAAAAGTGTACCGCAACTGTACCACTACCTCGTCAAATCCGGCTAAAATCGAGATTTTTTAGTCTGATTTTGTGGTACACTTGTGGTACACTTTTCGGTTTGGTGTGACAAAGTTAAGCATATTATTTGAAACTAAAAAATGCTAATTTGTACCAGCAAAATTTAGCAAAGATTTTGCTAAAACATTCTAAGCCAGAGAGTTATAAAATGTAAGTGATTGAATGTTAGGTTGGTAAGAGTAAAAAGAAAAGGTCACCATCTTTAGTAGATGATGACCCGAGTGTGATTCGCACAGGATTCAAACCTGTAACCTTCTGATCCGTAGTCAGATGCTCTATTCAG
>CAMGBT010000034.1 GCA_946011725.1 uncultured Bacteroidales bacterium
AAGAAAGTGTGTCAAAAGTTCACCGCGAGTAGCACAGTTGGCAAAAATCCACAGGGGCCGGTTAGGATGGAGGTAAGTAGATTGGCGGGATGATGCAGTCGGTGTTGGTGGATTTGGTGAAGAACATTACGTAATAGATTGGCATGTAGACGATGTTGTGGCGCTGGAGCACTTGCGGCTCGTTGCTGAGCACTACAGCTCGACGGATGTGGTAGTCGGGAGTGGATAGAAAGGTGTTGAGCGCGCTGTGTACGGTGTAGTCCTTGCCCGACTTTACCTCGATGGGTAGCACGGAGAGATGGTTGTAATCATCGATTAGAAAGTCAACCTCGCCTCGCTGCTTGTTGTCGTAATAATGCAGTGATAGGCCGTGAGCATGTAGTTCTTGGGCAACGACAGATTCGTACACCGAGCCTAAGTTGATGCTCGGTTCGGTGTGTAGAATCGGTTGGATGTTGGTGTCGTAAAGGATTGCGGTGAGCAGACCCACATCGTTGAGATACAATTTAATGAGGTTCTTGACCTCGGACTCGATTAGCGGGAATTTGGGGTTGCTGATGGCTTGCACTTGCAGCGCGATGCCGCTGTTGGTGAGGTATTCAAACTCGTCGAGGTAGTCGGTGAACTGTCGATGGCTGCGGCTGTGTTCGATGTGTGAGATGACGATTCGTTTGTGGCGATTCTCCATGGCCGATGGTATCAAATCGTAGACCTTGCGAATGACTAAGCGGCGCTGTTGGTCGTACTGCGAGGCGTCGATGCGATAGAGGTAGTGAATATCGTGCTGGATTTGACGCACATGCACGATATTGTGCGTGGCGATGAACTTGTTGACGGCATCGGGCATTCCACCCACCAGCAGGTAGGTGCGGAATTGCTGCATCATATAGTTGTGCAACGGCTCGGATAGGGATTCCATACGCTCGAAGCTCCCGCGCATCGATGCAATAGCTTCGGCGGAGCAGTTCATAGCTAAAAGGAACTCTTCGAAGTCGAGCGGATACATCTGTCGGATGGCGATGCTGCCTAATGGCACGGAGGCCGTTTGAGCCAAGGCCACGCCTAACTGCGAGCCGCTGGCAATGTAGCGGTAACGGCCTTCGACATTGAGAAACTTCAGCATTGTCATCAAGTGCGGATAGGCTTGTATTTCGTCCAAGAAGACGATGGTGTCGGAGCGTTGACCCAATTGCGCTCCGGCTACCACGCTTAGCTGCAGGTAGAAGTCGGTGGTGGTGGAAACTTGTGAGAACAGTTGCGCACCTTCTTGGTCTTCCTTGAGGTTTAGCTCCACATAGTTTGGGAAAAGTTTGCGACACACCTCGCGGATGATGAAAGACTTACCGATTTGGCGTGCACCATTCACTAACAGGATTTTCTGCGGCTCATTGAGCAGAAATGATTCGATGTCTTGGGCAATTTTTCTGTACAGCATACCTTTGCAATTGGGTTGATGATGCAAAGGTACTCATTTTCTGCGGATTATGCAAGGGCGAAGGAAAAATTCCGAGTAATTTCTCTCGAAAAAAGGAAAAATTCCTATGAAAATGTCCCTGAAAAAAGGAAAAATTCCGATGAAAATGGTCCTGAAAATAGGAAAAATTCCGAAAAAGGCAAGCCACGGCCGGGGGGCCGTGGCTTGCGGGAGAAGGATGAGGGATTAGTGGCGGATGGTGGTGGCGGCGGGGCCTTGGCGGCGGATGTAGATTTGGCCGGGGGTGGGGTTGGTGACGCGGATGCCTTGGAGGTTGTAGTATTCAACTTGCCAGGCGGGGGTGTCGGCGGAGATGTCGGAGATGCCGGCGTTGCGCTCCACTTGGAGGTGGTCGATGAAGAAAGCGCCGCTGAGGGTGTAGAGGCTCTGCTCTTGGACCAGGCGGAATCCGGCCAACAGGTAGGTGTACGAGGGGTCGAGCTCGGAGGTGTCGACCTGCACGTACTGCCAGCCGAGGAAGGTGAGTTGGGTGGCGGGCAACCACTTGATGTCGGTGCCGGCGGTGAGGCCCACTTCGAGGTGGTGGTAGTTGAAGTCACCGTTGACGAAGAATGAGATGATGTCGCCGGAGTTGATTACCGCGGGTGTTTGGCCGGAGTAGGTCCAAGCGCATGCGCCGCCGCGTTGGTCGGCGAAGGCGTAGCCGAATCGGGCGGCGTATGTGCCGAGGATTGAGGTGGTGCTGCGCGAGGTGGCGGGTGTGGCGGCGCCGATGCCTTCGGAGTCGTCGGCGGAGTAGGCGTAGGGCACGGTGGCGGCTTCGAAGTCGTCGATGAGGGCGGCTTCGGGCGCGGCTTCAGCGCTTACGTCCACGGCTTGGAAGGTGAAGGTGACGTCCTGACCCATGGGCAGTTGCTCGGCATCGCGCACATCGCCGGAGAGGGTGGCGGTGTAGGTTTCGCCGGCGACGAGGTTCGACGACAGGGCGAAGATGGCGTTGCCGTAGCCGTTGGAGAGCTTGTTGAACGAGCAGCCGCGCTTGTTGACGCTCACCACGGCACCGCGAGAGTCGCGGATGGTGAGGCGGTCGTAGATGCCGGAGGTTTCGACCTTGTTGTCGAAGCGGAACTCGAGGCGGGGGCTGTCGAAATGTATTTGGCCGCCGTCGATGGGGAATTGGCTGAGCAGTTCGAGGCGGTTGCGGTCCAATGTGGTGAAGGTGAGTTCGAAGTCTTGCTCCATGCCGGGGTTGGCGTAGCGCTTATCGGGGTGTGAAGCGGAGCGGTCGAGGCGCACGGTGTAGGTGGTGTTGCGCTCGAAGGCGGTGGTGGGGTAGAACGCTGCGTGGTGGTTATTCTTGGAGTAGGTGAAGTAACCGTCGACGGCGGGGGTTACGGAGAAGGCGGCTTCGAAGGATTCGGTGTCGATGTCGGTGTTGAAGTCGAACTCGATGGACACTGCGCAGGAGATGGGCTGCGACACATCCATGGGCGTGTACTTGAGGATTTGCAACGGGAATTGGCGCTTCATCGACAGGGGCAAGTCATTGTAAGTCACCTCGTTGGCCACCACTGTGACGGGCACTTCTTCGGAGTAGTATTCGGAGTGGGTGGTGCGCAGGCGGTAGCTGCCGGGGTCTACGTTGCGGAAGACGAACACGCCGTTGTACATGTTGTCAGTGGTGCGGCGTTGCACCACGTTGCCCTCGGCATCGAGCAGCTCAACGAGGCAGCCGTTCACCGGCGCGTAGATGTCGCGTCCGTGGCGGGTGAAGTTGACGGTCATGTCTTTCTCGCGGAGGTTGTGGTCGTCGTAGACGATGCCGGCCACGTTGCCGGTGACGAAGCGGTCTTCGGTGTCGTAGAACTCCATGATGGAGCGCACGAAGTGCCATGCTTCCAGCCACCAATAGTCGTCGTTCATCAGGCGGTAGGCTTCGGGACGGTGTTCGTGCATGCCGCCTTCGGAGAGCAGGCCGGGCACGTAGAGATAGCGCAGCACGCCCAAGCCGCCCGACCACATGTTTTGGTAGAATGTGAGGTCGCCGGCTATCTGCAGCTTGTGGGTCCACACGGGCAACTGATTGGAGTACAGATTGTTACCTACAATTTCGCTGAGGGTGACATTCTCGGGATAGCGGGGCGTCCCGATGGTTTGCTCGCGGTATAGCATCAGCGGGTAGTTGACGGCCTCGCCGGCGTTGGAGTGGATGGAGAAGAACAGGTCCACGCCCAGTTCGTTAGCTTCGGCGGAGATGCCCGAGAGCGAGCGGTCGTCCTCTTCTGTGTTTTTAATACGCGATAGATACGGCGTTGCGCCTAACGAATCGAGGATGTGATACATGTGCAGACCCTTGTAGAGGTTGCTCTTCGACTCCCAGTAGCCGAGGGTGTCAGTAGCGCTCTCGAAGGGGTAGAGCAGGATGGGGCGGTCGTTGGAGGTGTAGCCGCCGTGGCCGGGGTTGATGTAGATTTTGAGGTCGCTCATGCGCTTGGCATCGGCGGCGAAAGCTACCATCACGGCTGCAAAGACAAATAGGAAGATGCGTTTGATATTCATGGCGGTAGCTTTTAGTCGTTAAGGTTGAGGATGTACATTTGGCCGTTGATGTCGGAGAAGACCACCACGCCGCAAGGGGCGGCGGAAGCTTCACCCACCATCATCGTATCGTCGGTGAGCAAGGTGGTGATGCCGGTGGCGGTGTTGACGCTTACCAGTCGCGAGTCGGTGACTTGGTAACCGTCGTCATGGCTGACCACGGCCACGAGGGTGTTGGCTCCGGCCCAGCTCACGTAGTCGCCTTTGGACAACACGCGGCGAACGTCCGAGCCGTCGGCATTAGCCACGTACACGCCGCTGAACGGCTCCACGAAGGCTATCCGCGAGCCATCGGGCGAGAGCGATGCCCACAGGTAGGAGTGGGCATCGGCCAAGGGCGAGAGCTCCTGCGCGGCGCCGTTGCGCACCACTCGGATGGTGCGATAGTTGGCTATGGCGTAGGTGGTGTTGGCGGCCATGGCGTTGAGGTCGACGCTTTGGCGCGAGGGGGCGGCAAGGCGGGTGGCGCGATGGTCGGCGAGGGAGAACGAGCGCACGTCGCGATAGAGCAGGCCGTCCACGGTGGAGGCGGTGCGGTAGATGACCGTGCGGCCGTCGGCGGAGAACACCGGCGCGAATCCGGCGGCGGCATCGGCGTCGATTACGGTGACGCTACCTGTGGCGCGGTCGAGCGCTTTGAGGCCTTGGTGGTCGATGGTGGAGTAGAGCACAGTGGCACCGTCGGGCGAGAGGACAGGATGGTGAGCACCCGCTTCCACCGATAGCGGGGTGGGAGCGGCTGCCCATACACCGAGAGCTGCGGCGAGGGCGCTGACAGTCAGTAGTTTGCGTAAATTCATTGGTAACAGGTATTTAGTTAGGATTATTTGATGATAAGCAGGCCGCTGTGGTTACCGGCGGCTGTGGCCACGGTCACCACGTAAGTGCCGGGCAGCGCGGGTGCGGTGATGGCGGCGTTGTCGGCCGAATCAAAGCGGCTTTCGGTCACCAACGCGCCGGCTACGGTGTAGACCCTCACCAAGCGCACGTTCGGCAGGTCGATGGTCAGCGGAGCGCCGCAGTGGGTGGCGGGCAGCAGCAGGCGAGCGGGAGCAGCGTCCACGGCTACGGATTGCACGGCATCGTAGTGGTTGTATTGCGCCTTGAGGCCGCCGAAGGCCAGAGAGCATGCGCCCTTGGCGTCGGCATCGGGCTTGATGGTGAAGCGCAAGCGCTTGAATGTCAGCGGATAGCAGGCGATGTCCGTAGGGTCGAACGCTTCGCTTAGGTTGAAGTCGACGCGATGCTCCTGACCGGCGGCGAAGCCTTCCTCCGGCTCGATGCGAATCACCACTTCACGCGTTTCGTTGGCGGGAATCACGGCCAACAGCACGCCCGACAGCGTCAGCGACGGGGTGAAGCGGGTGTACACTCCGTCGGGCAGCGAGTAGAAGCGGTCGTCGCAGGTCAGCTCGATGTAGGGAGCGCGAGCTGAGCCGTAGGTGAACGAAATCACCCCGTCCTCGGCCAGATTCACCTCGGAGATGCCCGACGGCACCTTTATATTATATGTGTTCAGCGCGGCGAACTCCATCTCGGCTGCGGGAGCGATTTCCACGGTGACTGTGGCTTCGGAGGTGAACTCGCCGATGCTTCCGGCGATGGTGGTGGAGCCTTCGCTCACACCGCGGAGCACGCCGTCGGCATCGATGGTGGCCACGGAGGGGTCGGCCACGGTCCAGGCCACGTTGGCGGGGTTGTAAGCATAAGTCTTGCCGTCGGCCACGGCTTCCACCTCGATGGGGTATTGGCGATGGCCGTCGATGAGGATTTGCTCGCAGCGGATGGCCACCTCGGCGCCTACCACGGTCATTTGCTTCGACACGGACACCTCGCCGCAATGGGCTGTGAGGGTGCCCACGGCGGCAGAGCTGCCGGCGGTGAACACGTTGCCGGCGCAGGTGCCGATGGCCTCGTCGCAGGTGAATGTGATGTCGGAGTAGGCATACGAAATCACCGCGCCGTATTGGTCGTAAGCGATCACGGCGGGCGTGGACGAAGCGTAGATGGGCTGAGTCAGCTCGGCGTCGTAGAACTCCAATCGCGCGGGTGTGGGCGCGGGGTCGTCCTCCGGCGCGATGGAGTAGACAATCCAGCCGTTAGCCACCGCCCGCGGGGTGCCCTCGGTGGTCTTGTTCTCAATGGCACCGTTCACCAGCATTTCGGCCGAGCCGCCGGCATCGAAGTTGGCCATGTCGTCGCAGCCGAGCCACTTGGCTATCTCGCACATCACCGAGGTGGGGCAGCCTTTGGAGGTGCCGTACACAGGGTCGGAGCTCTTGTCGATGACGATGATGTAGAGCGTGGAGCCGTCGGCCGAGCAGCCGTAGCCGGTGCGGGAGTACACTTGCGAGTTGTAGGCTTCGTTGTAGTTGTTGTCCAAAAGCTCGCCGTCGAGCATCACCAAGGCGTTGCCGCCCACGGCTTGCTCCAGCCGCGGGGTGATGGCGGAGCCGTCGGGGTCGAAGGTCCAGTTGTATTCCAAATTGACCACGTCGCCCTCGGCCAGTAGGTTGAGGGTGGAGGCATTGTCACCGCGCCCCACCAGGGCGAGGTCGTGGGAGCCGATGGAACCGTGGCCGGCGGCGGTGCGTATCTCTTTGACTACGAACTGCATAGGTGCGCCGCTGAACCATTCTCCGCCGTCGGCGAAGTCGAGCAGCACCTCGGTGGCGTCGTTGGCCGTGTCGATGGCGTACTCGTTGGTGCCCTCTTTGTAGCAAAGCGGGATGAAGGCGGTGGAGGCGCCGTAATGGCTGTTGTACATGGCCATTTCGTCGTGCCACACGCCCTTATTGCACTGGTGCACTTCGGTGGCGGCAAAGCGGTCGCTCCACACCTTGATGGTGGATGTGCACGGCTGCACGTACATCTGCCGGTCGTAGCTCAAGCCCACGATGCCGGTGCGCATGGTGCCGCCGTCCCACTGGTCGCGGTGCTGGTTGGATTCGGTGATGAGCTTGCCGTTGCGCAGCGACACGTTGCGCGTGATGCCGGAGAGCACCGCGCCCTCGGGCTGGCTGCCCACTATCCAGAAATTGGCATTGGCACCGGCCAAGGCGCGATGGCCCTCGTAGCTCTGGCGCGAGGCGGCGGCCACCAAACTCTCGGTGCCGCGCGACGACTCCTTCGCCACCGTGGTTTCGATACGGTTATAGGGGTTGGTCACATCCACCATCAGCACATTCACATTCAGTGGATAATCCGGGATGCGCAAGCGCAAGTGTGTGGTACCCGGGCCAATCACGCGGTCGATTTTGCGCTCCACCGCGTACTCCGTGCCGCCGATGGTCACCGTTTCGGCCATGGCAGCACCGCCGCACAGCAGCGCCAAACCGCAAGCAAATAATACGTTCTTCATATTCAAGGTATTAAAACAAGGTCAGTAGATAATTGTATTGATACCGCAAAGGTACGAAAAAAACCGCACCCCTCCAAAAAAATCTTCACCGCCGCCGGGCGGCACAGCTGATTAGTTGGCCCAAATAACCCAATTGGGGCCAATTCACGTAGCGTTGGCGCGGCGGGTTTAGGTGGGAAGGTGGAGGTAGTGTAGGCGGTCGGGCTCGGGGAGGAGTTCGATGGCGTAGCGCAGGGTGGTGCGGTGCATTTGGGGCAGGCGGGTGCGCAGGTATTGCTGGAGCAAGTCGGGTTGGCGCTTACCCATCTCGCGGAGCATCCATCCCACGGCTTTGTGGATGAGGTCGTGGGGATGGGATAGCAAACGGTCGGCAATGGTGATGAGCGGTTGGAAGATATTGTGGCGCACGAGCATCCAGTTGGTGACCATGGCTATGCGCTGCTCCCACAGGTTGGTGGAGGCGGCGAGTTGGAGCAGGATGTCGGTGGACGGCATGTGGCCGTGCTCGTCGGGGTAAACCAGGTATGTCCCCAAGATTTTGGGGCATGACATGTCCACCAGGTCCCAGTTGTTGGCTTGGCGGGCATGGTCGAGGTAGAAGCGGGCGATGCGCCGGCGCTCGCGTGCACGGGCAGTGTTATCGCCGCGCCGTTGGGGTCGCGCGGCGAGCATGAGCTCCACGGTGAGGAGGAATCCGCACAATCGCACTTCGTGATATGGCGACATCAGCAACAGGTGGATTTGGTCGGTATCGACCTGCCGCTTGGCCTCCTTGACCACTGAGCGCACTTGTGGCGCGGTGACTCCGAGGAAAAGGTCACCGTGGCCGTATTCTCCGGGCGCGGTCTTGAAGAATCGCATGAGTTGGCGGCGCTTATCGTCGCAGGCCATCTCCACGATAGCGGCCTCTACATCCGCCGCAAAGTAGCCGGTATTCATTGGGCAAATAGGTGATTGAGGGTGATTGAAGATTGCACGGTCGAGGCGTACTTATTGGGGTTGATTCCGGCGGTGGTAATGAATGTGAGGCGATAGAGCATGGTGGTGGGTATTTTGGCGCAAAGATACGAAAAAAATCTGAAAAAGTGGCGATAGCACTTCGGAAAGTGGCTTTTTTATGCACTTACCGAAGCGCTATCGCGATGTTTTGCGGTCTACTCGAAGAAACGTGGGCTGAAGTTTTTATTCCCAATGGCGAATTTTTTGTCCATTTTGGAAAAAATTGCTAACTTTGCAGGTGTAATCGGTGAGTGGCCGTTAAACTTTCGGCCGCAAATAATATCTAACCGATAAACAGCATTACAAACCAACTAAACACTTCCGACTATGAAAAAGATGCTCCACACCGTAGCAATTCTGCTGGTAAGCGCAGCACTCATGGCCCCCACGGCCGAAGCCCGTGGCCGCAATAACAGCGGCAGCGGAGCCCCCCAGCAGCAACAGCAACAGCAGCAGAGCCGCCCCGGTAACAGCGGACGCGGCCGTCAGCAAAGTCAGCCTTCGTCGTCGCGCTCCACATCCGGGCAGCAGGGCACACGTACCAACGGCGGTGGCAGCTCAAACAGCAATAGCGGCAGCTCGAACCGCACTAGCGGCAGCTCGAACCGCAACAACGGCACCTCCGGCCGCAACAACGGCAGCTCGAACCGCAACAACGGTCAGCAAAGCAGCAACAACGGCTCGCGTCCCGGCAACAACGGTACTCGTCCCGGCAACAGCGGCCGAGGCCACAGCAACAGCGGCCAAGGCAACGGCAGCAGCAATCACGGTAGCGCATCCTCGCGCCCCAACCGCGGCCAGCAGGCAGCTAACAATCGTCCCGCCAACCGCCACGACAACCACCATGGCGGTCACTGCCCCCAACCCTCGCACCATCCCCACAACGATTACCATCACCATCGTCCCCACGCTCATCCCCACTGCCACTACCACCGTCCCGCGCCCCCCAGCCACTGGCACTGCCCCTCTTACTGGCGTCCTTTTACCACCATCTGCGGCATCTCGTTCGGCTCTTCGGTCAACGTGTCAATCAACTGGCTATGGAACAACGGCTACACCATCACCTCATATGGTAACGATGTGATCTATCTGGCTTCCGTGCCCATGCTCGGCATCTGCTGGGACGATGCCACGCTCTACTACAGTCGCAACGCCCTGTGTGGCTCGTCGTTCATCAGCTCAACGCCTTACTACGACCCCTGCTACTACAACCAAGCCTACTCGCGTCTTGTGGCCAACTACGGCAACCCCTACTTGGTGCAAAACATCAACGGCGGCATCGAAGCCACCTGGTGGGGCTCCGGCAATCAATACATTCGCCTGTCGATCGTAAACGCCTACGCCAACAACGGTTCGCTCCGCTATTTCACCACTCTTTCTTTCGGCATTTAATAATCCCAATATGCTCCAATCTCAATCTTCGGCATCGACTTCCACCCTCTCAGGGGAGGAAGCCGGTGCTTTCATCCCCGACTGGGCTCGCGAAATGGACTGCGCCATCACCGTGTGCGACGCCAACGCCAACATCATCTATATGAACGATGCCTCGCGCCGCATCAACTCGCCCGAGGTCGACATCATCGGCCACAACCTGCGCCAATACCACCCGCCGCGGGCCATCGAGATCATCGACCGCCTGTTGCGCGAAGGTGGTTATAATGCCTACACCATCTCCAAACGCGGACAGCGCAAGATGATTTACCAAGCAGCTTGGCGCCAAGGTGGCCAAATTGCCGGCTTGGTGGAAATCTCCATGGTCATCCCCGAGGAGCTCCCGCACTACGTGCGCAGCTGAGGCAACCGTGTAACCGGTTTAAACGAAGCCACGAATCACGAAGCCACGAATCACGAAGAAACGAAAAAGAATTACGTTTCTACGTTTACGTTTTACGTTGAAAACAACATAATTACGTTCTACGTTGAAAACAAAAATAATTACGTTCTACGTTGAAGAATTCGTTATTTCGTACTTCGTTACTTCGTTTAAACAGCAAGCGCCTGGCAGCCGCGAAAAAGCAGTTAATTGTTAAAGTTTGTAAAATTCAAGCAAGCGTTTAAACCTTTGCGGTGAGATTCCGTCAAAGAGACAGAAGCAAGAAACTAACAACTTTTTCAAGAACTAAAACTGAGGAAACAACAGTAAATCTAAATTCCTTTTTTTGATTAGATACAGCGCCCCGACTCGAGAAGAATCGGGGCTTTTGTATGCTTTATAACATATTTTAAAAACACATTGCCGCCCTATTTACTTTTTTAACAAAAAAAGTTATGAAAAATCGATTATTTTTCAAAAAAAGTCACTAACTTTGCGCCAAACTACCTACACTTCTAAAACCGATAATTTTTCAACCTCAATTTCAATGAAAAAAATTTATACCGTACTCCTGCTCTCGGCCGCTGCCTCTCTCTCTGTAGCAGCGCAGAGCAACTTCAGCGCCGGTGCCAAAGTCATTATGGGAAGCTATCGTTCCTATATTGAGAATCCGGCTCAATCTTTGCGTTTACCCAAGGGCACTCCTTTCACTTTGGAAGAATGCTCGCGTGCGGGTGCTCGCGCCACCGTATTCATCACCGTGGCTGAGGGCTACGGCCAGGCCGACATCGAAGCTCGCGGCTTCGACATCGTGCTCAGCGTTGCCGATGTGGTGGTCGCTACCGGCACTATGGACGACATCGCCGCTTTGGCCGATTGTGATTTCGTGAAATACGTGGAATTCTCCACTGTGGTTGAACCCCAAATGGATCAAGCACGCAAGCTCTCGAACGTGGACGGTGTGCAAGACGGCACCGGCTCCGGCCTCTCCCGCGCTTACACCGGCGCAGGCGTCATCGCCGCCATGTACGACAACGGCTTCGACCCCAACCATGCCGTGTTCCTCGACTCCAATAAGAAGAGCCGCATCAAGAACCTCTACTACTTCTCCGGTCAAAGTGGTGTATTCTCCACCATCACCCAAGACAATATGTCGTCCTTCACCACCGACAATGCCGATGACTATCACGGCACTCACGTGATGGGCATCGAAGCCGGTTACTTCAACGGCAAGGGCAACGGCAAGGTAGCTTACATCAACTCCTCCGGCCGTGCTACCGTCAGCACCACCTACAATAACCCCTACTACGGTGTGGCCACCGGCGCCGACATCGTGGCTTGCGCCGGCTACCTCACCAATGCCAACATCCTCAAGGGCATCTCCGCTGTTCGCGACTATGCCGCTTCCACCGGTCAACCGGCCGTAATCAACCTCTCGCTCGGCGTTAACTACGGCTCCCACACCCCCTACAGCTCCTTCAACAAGGTCATCGACGAATACGGCAAGGACGTAATCATCTGCATCGCCGCCGGTAACGAGGCCGACGAAGGCATCTCCATCGACCGCACCGCCACCGCCGCCGGCGACCTCTACAGCACATTCGTGTCGGTGTCGGAGACCACTTCAGGCGCTATCGACGTGTGGGCTCACGATACCAAAGACTTCACCGTGACCCCGTTCCTGTTCCAACCCGCCACCAACAAGATCGTGTGGGAATATGAGTACGGCTCCACTTCCTCCGACGAATACTACATGGCCACCAGCAACTACACCTCGAGCGTGTATGCCCACGACGACAACTTCGACAAGGCCTTCTCCTCCAGCTACATCATCTGCTCCGCCGGCCGCGAACCCGGTTCGAACCTCTACAACGTGCGCTTGGACGTGCAGCTCACCCCCAACAGCGCCACCAACCGCAATGGCGCCGTGTACGTGCTCGGCTTCCGCGTGAAAGCCAAATATGCCAACCAACGCATCACCGCCGTGGCTCAAAGTTCCTACCCCCTCAAATTCCAATCCCTCGGCCGCTCCGGCTACGTTGACGGCGATGGCGAATACTCCATCAACGACATGGCCGGCGCCAATAACGTGATCGTGGTCGGCTCGTGGAACTCCCGCTCAGTGTTCCCCATCCTCACCTCCTCCGGCACCGCTTCCTCGCTCGACTTCGCCCAAGGTGGCGACGGCTACAAGCAAGGCCAAGTGACCGCCTTCTCCTCATGGGGCACCCTGCCCGACGGCCGCGAGATGCCGCACGTGCTCGCCCCCGGTATGGCCATCATCGCCGCCGGCTCCACTCCCTTCTATGAAAAGAGCACATCGAACGCCGGCAGCGTGTACATTGCCGCTAATCAGAAGTATAACAATCGCCAGAACTACTGGTTCGAAGCCCAAGGTACCTCGATGGCCTGCCCGTTCGTGTCGGGCGTTGTGGCTATGATGCTCGAAGCCGCTCCCGGTATGAACGTGGACCAAGCGCGTGAATGCCTCACCGCCACCGCCACCACTGATGCCAACACCACCGCCGCCGGCATCCAAGCCGGTGCCGGTAAGGTTGACGCTCTCGCCGCAGTGAAGTACGCTATCAGCCACTTCGCCGGTGTGACCGACATCACCGTCGACGACAACCACTTCATCGTCAGCCCCGCCGGTGAAAACGTATGGAACGTGTTCGTGCCCGCCACCACCGCCGTTAACGTGAACGTGTACAACGTAGCCGGTCAATTGGTAGCCACCGCCGCAGCCGACGGCCAAGAAGCCGTAGCCGACCTCTCCGCCCTCACCGCAGGCGTGTACGTGCTCCAAATCAACGGCCAACACACCTACCGCGTAGCAGTAAAATAACCCCCGCCGACCGCATACCCACAGCAAAGGCGCCCCCAAAAAGGGCGCCTTTGCTATCACCCCCCACCCGAAACGTACACCCGGATGGCCATCAACAATGCCACCCGCAAACCACGCCACCCACCGCGCCGCTTACTGCGGCACACCCGGATGGCCCCGTCGTAGCCCGAAAATTTGATTCTATGGACCTGCGGTTGGTCAACAGCGAAGCTGTTGCGCATACCCCTCAACCCCACATTGGCGAAGCCTATGTGGGGATAAAGTGCTCTATATCAACCATGTACCGCGGAGCGGTTCCAATTACCGAGCATCAACCGGCGGACGTTTTGGAACCGCTCCGCGGTACGGGATGGAGGGGGGGTATCCGGACCCCACAAAGGCACTACGCTCCGGCCGCTTCGCTTGCCCTGCGCTTCATGCCATTGTGGGGCTGGGGGTATGCGAAACCGCTCCGCGGTTCACGTTTATCCATTTTTGTTGGCGCAACGGCGGCATATCGGCTCATGTGGATTTTTGCCAACTGTGCTACTCGCGATGAACTTTTGACACACTTTCTTTTGCAGATTTAGCAATCGGTTTTTTACATTGATCCATGTATTGTTGGTCGCCCGTCCTGTGTCGCGGCAAGCCCACCAACCGACCACCATCGTCGACTACCGCGTCGCCATTATTTAGAGGGTGAGGCGGAGCAGGTGGCGGCGGAGGTTGTCGTACTTGGTGCGAGTGTCGGTGATTTGGAAGCCCGCAGCGAGGAAATTGTTGAGGCTGTGGGTGTTGTCGGGGTCGACGGTGGCGAGGATGTTGGCGGCACCATGTTGGCGAGCGTGAGCGATGGCGTAGTCGATGAAGCGACGATGGAGGCCGTAGCCGCGGGTGTCGGGGTCGACTATCACCACGTCGAAGGTGATGGCCGCGGACGCTTCGAGGTTGAAGTCGGCGGCAAGGTTACGCTCGCCCGCGCGCGGATTGACCAGCACGGCCATGGCCACGAGGCTGTGGTCGGCATACACTCCGACGAGGCTGTCGAGGTGGAGCGATTCGAAGATTTCGTCGCGCGACAGAGGGTAATACATCTGTTTGTCGGGCAAAGCGTCGACCACCTTCGACTGCAGGTCGACGATTTCGCGCACGTTCTCAAACCCGAGGTGACGCAGTTCAAACGCGCGGTCGCGCACGGTGAAGCGCTCGATGACGCGGTCGGCGGGCAGCTCGCATTCGTGGAGGTAGAGCTGACGCTTCAGATAGTCCTGCGAGAGTATGAAGCACGCTCCGGGGATGGAGCGCTTCCAGCCTTGCGGGTTCTCGTTGTCGGCAATGCGATGGGTAATCCACGCTTCGTACAGACGGAAGATTTGCACGTATGACGACGAGGTGGGCAGTATCCACTGCTCCTGGATGTATGGGTTGTTCATGAACAGGAAGAAGCGGTAGCCGAACAAATCGTTGAGGTCTTCAATAGAGGCGATGTGATGGCGGTAGAGCAGGTACAGGTTCTCGAAGAAGGTGGAGTACTGTGCAATCTCCACCGAGCGCACGTTCTTCCACGGTTCTGCGCCGGTGAGGTTGCGCGCTTGGCAGTCCTCGAGCACCTCGTACACCTTCATCAGCCGGTCGCTCTCGTGGAAGTAGTTGTTGAGGTCGATGAGCATGTCGCTGCAGGTCACGTCCTGCGAGTTCTTCAGCTCCATAGCGATGAACACGGTGCCCACCAGCGTAGCAGCCAGGGAGAAGATGCCCACAGTGGCCTCCTCGCCGGTGCGAAAGGCCATCACCACCACGATGCAAAGCATTATAAGAAGGATGATGGTGAACACTAAGAATAGTCTCATTCGTTTGTAGTACTGCGAGCGTGCCATAGTCGTAAAGTATTTTTCGCAAAGGTAAGCAATTTTTGCGAAAGAGCAAAACAGTGCGCCGAAGATTTGCGAAAAATGGGCTGATTGGCGGTTTTTGTGGAAAAAATGGGCGGAAAGTTTGGCGGTTTCGGAGTTATTTGCTAAATTTGCTTGTTGATATGGGTTATTCCTGTGTCAAAGCTATGTTAGTGACCGAATGGAACAGCTGTTCTTCATAATCCTCCGAGGCATAGCCATCGGAATCCTGCTATCGGCTCCTATGGGTCCGGTGGGGGTGTTTATTGTGCAGCGCACCCTCAGCCGGGGGCGCTGGCCGGCTATGCTCAGCGGCGTGGGCGCGGGTCTTAGCGACCTGATTTACTGCTTTATAGCAGGCTTCAGCATGAGCTTTATCACCGACTACATCGAGGCGCATGAGCACAGCCTCAAGCTCATCGGCAGCGTGATTATCGTGGTGTTTGCGGTGTATCTTTTCCGCAAGAACCCCACGCGAACGCTCAAGACCGCCGACAGCGCGGGCGGCATATCGTCGTACTGGACCGACTTCGTCACCGGCTTCCTGTTCACCCTCTCCAACCCGCTGATTCTGCTGATGATTATGCCGTTTTTTGCGCGGTTCACCTTCGTGCAACCCGACTATATGTACTATCATTACATCTTAGCTTTCGTGTCGATATTTGCCGGCGCGCTGCTGTGGTGGTGGTGTATCACATGGTTGGTCAACCGCCTGCGGCGGCGCTTTAATGTGCGCTCGCTCAAGGTGGTGAACCGGGTGATTTCGGCCATTCTGATGGCGATGGCCGTGGTGGGCATCGTCACGTCAATTCCACCATTATTACAGCATTGATATGAGTGAACCACAATTATACACGTTGACACTGCCGCGGGTGGATGCGCTCGATAGCGCCGCAACGGCGCAGGAGCGCGAGCAGTTGCTGTTGCAATATGGTGCAACCGGACTGATCGACCGCGTCAACTGGCCCGAGGCATCGGCGGCAAGGCCGTTGGCCGCTTTCGTGGCGGCATATTCCTCCACGGGGCTATACATTAACTATATAGTGCGCGGACGCGGCTTGCGCGCACAGAACACCGCCGACCTGTCGGCCGTAGCGTCCGATTCCTGCGTGGAGTTCTTCGTGGAGCCCCACGGCGATGGCCGCTACTGGAACTTCGAGTTCAACTGCATCGGAGCGCTTAACGCCTCGCACCGCGTGGAGCGCGACAAGCCCACCCGCCTGCAACCTGCAGAGCTGGAGCAGGTGAAGCGGTGGCCATCGCTCGGCACCGCGGCCATCCCCTCCGCCGACGGGCTGTTCTCATGGCAACTGATGGTGTTCATACCCTTCACCCTATTGGGAATGAACGGCATCCCCGCCCACAGCATCCGCGCCAACTTCAACAAGTGCGGCTCATCCACCGTGGAGCCGCATTTCTTGTCGTGGAGCCCGATCCTCACACCCAAGCCGGATTTCCACCGCGTGGAATACTTCGGCACTCTCACTTTCGCCAACGCTAACGCTAACCGTACATAATATCTAACAACCATGAAGCTAACCCATATATTCACCTTAATGGCCATAGCCGCCGCTCCCATGGCCGCGGCTACCACCTTGGAGACCGACTCCGTAGCGGCTACCGCATCCCGCACCGCCGCCGACTTCCCCTACACGCTCAACGAAGCCTATCAGCAGGCGGTGGCAAAGTACCCCGACCTCACCCGCGAGCAATTCGACCAATACGTGGCCGCCGGATACATCGAAACCATGCAATTCGGCGCCGACACCCGCGTATTCCGCAAAGCCGTGCGCAACCTGCCTCTGCTCTGCCCCGAGCTCAGCGGCTGGGAGCATCGCGGCTATGATGCCACCCCGCGCGACATCTCCTACGTGGATTCCGTGATCCAAGCCGAGCAGGGCACGCTGCCGGTGGGTGCAGGTCATCGAGTAAATTACACATTCTCCATCGACGTACCCGTCACCGACGAGATTGCGGGCGACACAGTGCGCGTGTGGATGCCCGTGCCGATGCAGACACGCCGCCAACCCTACGTGGAGATTCAGCGCACCTCGCCCTTCCAATACGTGCTCAGCGACGGCCGCTCCGCTCACAACAGCATCTACTTCGAAGCCGTGGCCGGCGAAGCCGGTTCTACCCTCCACTTCACCTATACCGCCACTTTCGACACCTACGGCGAGTACTTCTCGCCCGCCTTCATCGAGGCCAACCTCAAGCCGTACAACAAGCGGAGCGACCTCTACCGCCGCTACACCGCCTTCGACAACCGCCACATCGTGCCCCTGCGCAAGTTGGCTCGCCAAATCGTCGGCAAGGAGAAGAACCCCTTCCGCCAATCGGAATTGGTCTACGACTATATCATCAACCACTTCCCCTGGGCCGGTGCGCGCGAGTACAGCACCATCGACTGCATCCCGCAGTACGTGCTCCAAAGCGGCCACGGCGACTGCGGCCAAGTGGCGCTGCTCTACATCTCGCTGATGCGCTCGTTAGGCGTGCCCGCTCGTTGGGAGAGCGGCTGGATGCTCCATCCGGGCGATGTGAACATGCACGACTGGGCTGAAGTATACTTCGAAGGCGTGGGCTGGGTGCCGGTCGACCCCTCGTTCGGTAGATACACCACCGCCCACGATGCCGACCACATCAACTTCTACTCCCACGGCCAAGACTCTTACCGCATGGCCTGCAACAGCGGCGTGGGCCAAGGCTTCTTCCCCGCCAAACGCTTCGTGCGCTCCGAAACCGTCGATGCGCAGCTGGGCGAAGTGGAGACCTCACGCGGCAACGTCTATTACAAGCACTGGAATCACCGGCTGCAAATCAACTGGGTGAAACCCATCACCCGCGTGGATGGCGTAATCAACAGCGTGCACCGCGCCGTGGCCCCCGACAGCCGTCAGGTGCTGTTCTCGGCCGAGCTGTCGCACGACACACCGGCCGTGCTGCGCGGCTACACCTCCGAGCAATCGGCTCACGACGCTCTGTGCGAAGCCCTTCGCACTCACGGTGTGGAGTTTGTGGACTCCATGACCGTATTCCCCTCCACCGATATGGCCTTGGTACGCATTGCCGTGGCCACCATGCGCACCGCACCCCGCTACGCCGGTGAGCAGGCCACCCAAGCCGTGATGGGCACCCCCATCCGCGTGCTCGAATCCGCCGGCGGATGGAGCCGCGTGCAAACCCCCGACGGCTACATCGGCTGGATGACCAACTCCTCGTTCCAACGCCTCTCGCCGCAGCAGTTCGACGCTTGGCGCAACAATGCCAACCGCTACGTAGTCACCTCGCTCACACCCGCTTACGCCTACGCCTCGGCCTCCGGTTCGGAGCCACGCCACGTCATCACCGACCTGCTGCCCGGAAGCATAGTCACCATCAACCAAGTGCGCGACGAGCGCAACGGCCGCGTGCTCATCAACCTGCCCGACGGCCGCCCCGCATGGGCCGAGTTAAGCCTGTTCGACCACATCAACCAATGGGCCAACCAGCCCTTCGACGCGCAGAAGGTGCTCAACAGCGCTTACACCATGTTCGGCTCATCCTACACCTGGGGCGGCACCTCCGCCCACGGCTGCGACTGCTCCGGCTTGGTGAAGATTTCATACCTCAACTGCGGACTGATTCTGCGCCGTGACGCTTCCCAACAAGCGCTCATCGGCTCCCATCCCGCCTTAGCCGACGCCCAAGCCGGCGACCTGCTCTTCTTCGGCGAAAGCACCCTCGGCAAAATCACCCACGTGGGCATTTACGACGCCAACGGGGTGTACATCCACCAATCCGGCCAAGTGCGCCTGAGCTCCGTCAACCCCGCCGACTCCACCTTCGAGCGCCCCGTGCTCACCGTCACCCGCATCGCCGGCAACGAAGGCTCCGAAGGCATAGTCCGCGCCGCCAATCACCCATGGTTCTTCAACGTAAATCCCTAATACACAATACTATGAATCGCAGAAGTTTTCTCAAAGCATCGGCCCTCGGATTGGCCTTTGCTGCATCGCCAATATCACTGAGCGCCGCCGGTGAGCCCACCCGCCAAACCGGGCGCAGCGGCCGCCTCAACCTGTCGTTCGAACCTTACGAACTCAAACTGCGCCACGCCTTCAACCTCGCCCGCTCGCAGCGCACCACCACCCCCGACGTGCAAGTGCGCATCGAATACGATGGCCTCGTGGGCTACGGCGAAGCATCCATGCCGCCCTACCTCGGCGAATCGGTCGACAGCGTGTGCTCATTCCTCAATAAGCTCGACCTCGCCCAATTCTCCGACCCGTTCCGCTTGGAAGAAATCCTCCACTACGTGGATTCCGTGGCCGAAAACAACCGCGCCGCCAAGGCATCCGTCGACATCGCCCTCCACGACCTGTTAGGCAAAATCATGGGCCAACCATGGTACAAAATTTGGGGCCTGTCGCCCGAAAACGCCCCCAACACATCGTTCACCATCTCCTACGACGCCGACCCCGCCGAAATGCAGGCCAAAATCGAGGAGACACGGCCGTTCAAGGTGGTCAAAGTCAAAATGGGCGTAGGCCACGACAAAGAAACGGTCGAAGCCCTGCGCCGCGTATCGGACGTGGCCATCTGCGTCGACGCCAACCAAGGCTGGACCAACAAAGAAGAAGCCTTGGCCATGTGCGAATGGTTGGCCGAACGCAATTGCCTGTTTGTGGAGCAACCCATGCCCAAAGAGATGATTGAAGAGACCGCATGGCTGCGCGCCCGCTCGCCCCTGCCCCTAATTGCCGACGAGTTCCTGCAGCGTCTGCCCGACGTAATCCGCGCCTCGGAAGCCTACGACGGCATCAACATCAAACTGATGAAAAGCACCGGCCTGCACGAAGCCTACCAAATGGCCGTACTCGCCCGCGGCCTCGGCATGCGCGTGATGCTCGGCTGCATGACCGAAACCTCCTGCGCCGTGACCGCCGCCGCCCAACTTTCCCCCATGGTCGACTGGGCCGACCTCGACGGCAACCTCCTAATCGCCAACGACCGCTTCGACGGCATCAAAATCATCGACGGCAAAGTCACCATCCCCGACCGCCCCGGCATCGGCGTAGAGCTGCTCTAACCGCCCCGCTTCCTGTCCGAGCAAGAGCTCGGAGCCGTTGCAAAAAGGCTCCGGGCGCTCGCTGTGCGCCCGCCTAAGTGCCAGCGGCGCGCCGGCTGTGCCGCGCGCTGTGCCGGCCGCCCTGCCGCGGGGGCATCCTGCGGGGTTATTTTCCGATGCAGAAGCGGGAGAAGATGGTGGTGAGGATGGTGTCGGAGGTGATGGAGCCGGTGATGGCGGCCATGTGGTCGATGGCTTCGCGCAGGTGGAAGGCCAGCAGGTCGGTGGTGAGGGTGGGCATGCCGTCGATCAGGGCGGTGAGGGCGTCGGCGGCGGCCATCAAGGCTTGGTGGTGGCGGGCGTTGGTCACGATCATGCTTTCGTCGGCGGGGAGGTCGGCGGTGGCTAATTGCGCTATGGTTTGGCGCAGTTGGTCAAGCCCCGTGCCGGTTTTGGCGGAGATGGCTATCTGATGACGGGCTGCGGATGCCGACTGTGCTTGCTGCGCGAGCACGGCGGCGGCATCGGCGGCGAGGTCGGCTTTGTTGAGTGCCAAGATCAGGTGGGTATGCGTGCTCAGATGTTCGGCGATGGTGGCGGGGAGCGCGGGCAGGTCGGCTTCGTCGGGGGTGGTGAGCCAGATGATGATGGAGGCATTTGATACGCGTTGGAGGGCGCGTTCGATGCCCATTTGTTCGATTGGGTCGGCGGTGTGGTGGATGCCGGCGGTGTCGATGAATCGGAAGGTGATGCCATCGATGTCGATGGTGTCTTCGACGGTGTCGCGGGTGGTGCCGGGAATGTCGGACACGATGGCGCGGTCGGTGTGCAGCAGTGCGTTGAGCAGCGATGATTTGCCGGCGTTGGGGCGGCCGATGATGGCCACGGGGATGCCTTGGGTGATGGCGTGGCCGGAGTGGAAGGTGTCGGCCAGCTGCCGCAGGGTGGTGCGGATGCTTTCAGCCAACGCAAGCAGCCGGCTGCGGTCGGCAAATTCCACGTCTTCTTCGGAGAAGTCTAACTCCAATTCCAGCAGAGCGGCCAGGTCGATGAGCTGATTGCGCAGGCGGTCGATGTGGGCGGAGAAGTGGCCTTGCAACTGGGAGATGGCCAGTCGGTGGGCGGCGCGCGATGACGAAGCGATGATGTCGGCCACGGCCTCGGCTTCGGCCAAGTCGAGCCGTTGATTGAGAAATGCGCGACGGGTGAACTCGCCCGGCTCGGCCACGCGTGCGCCGGCCCGGCAGAGCAGGGTGATGAGCTGCTGCTGGATGTAGGTGGAGCCGTGCACGGCTATCTCAACGATGTTTTCGCCGGTGAATGAGCGCGGTGAGCGGAACACGGTGGCCACGGCTTGGTCTAACGGCGCATCGGTGGCGGGGTCGACCACTGTGCCGAGGTGGGCGGTGTGGGTGAGTGCTTCAGTGAGCGCCCGCCCGCGCCACAGGCGGTTGGCGATTTCGATGGCGTCGGGCCCGGATACGCGAGCCACGGCTATGCCGCCGCGGCCCGAGGGGGTGGATATGGCGCAGATGGTGTCGGAGGTGTACATCGTTGAGTGTTAGGGGGTTAATGATTCCAAGCGGCGAGGCTGTGCTGCTGCTCGAGGGTGGATTCGATGTCGTCGGGTAGGGTGGAGAAGAAGTCGAAGCCGGTCACGGTCTCCACTTGGTTGATGGTGGTGACGGTGGCCTGTGCGCCGCCTTGCACGTACTCGTTGGGCATGATGAATCCGATGCCCAAGTTGGCTTCGGGGCAGATGATGACCTTGAAGAAGCGGTCGGGCACGGGCACGGGCGAGGAGCCGATGGAGCGGGTGAGGCGGTCGGAGAGCACCGGGCCGGCCACGATGTAGAGTGTGCCGTATTTCACCGCCCAGTCGCGACAGTTCTCCTCGATGGTCTTCCACGCGCCGGCATTAAGCTTGTGGGCCTGCGGCGTCATGTTGGTGAGGTAGTGGCAGTCGCGCATGGCGTCGAAACTCCAGCGGCAGTCGGCGGCGGGGCAGAGATGGCCGCGGTCGTAGCCCGACTTGCGGTAATCCTCTAAGGTGGCACAGCCGTCCACGTTCGTGTCCTCGGCAAAGTCCACGTCGTCGCGCTTGGCCGGGCCGTCCACCTTGTCCGGCTCGAGCTTCCAAGTCACGTAGTACGGCTGGTGCTTGTCGGGGCAGAAGGCCACGGTGAAGCCCGTGTAATTGAGCATCACGGGGTGAACTTCGTCGGGGTTGACCACGTAGAGCAAGTTGCCGTACTCACTCGATGATGACGACGATGCGGCGGGCGTTTGCTCGGAATCTTGCGGCAGCTCGGCATAGGGCAGCTCGGACGATTTGCCCACGCAAGTGGTGACGCGGGTTAAGAATATCAGCACCGCTATAACAATGATAGCGGCGATGATTAGCGACGAAATTGGAAAGCCCGAACTGCTTCGGCGGCTTCGGCTGCTTCTGTTGTAGGTGCGACGTGCCATAATAAACGTGTATACCCGAGGGCGGTGAAACCCTCGGGGTAATTAATAGAGATTCAGGAGATTAGCGTTGAGCGTAGCAAGCGGCGGTGGCGAGCTGTTGGTAAGCGTAGAGGCCTTCTTTGCTGAGCTCCACGATGGTTTGACCACCGTCGGGGGCGGGCATAGCCACGTGGGTGTCGTCCACGTAGGTGAGGATGGTTTGGTGCGAGCCGTCGGGGTTGGCGATTGCCCACGATTTGTCTTCCTTGTTGAAGTCGAGGCGCACGCTGGTGCCGTCGGTTTGGCTGGTGATGGTGTAACCGTTTTCGTCGGTTACCACCAGGTATTTGCCGTCGTTGCCTTCGACTACGCGCGAGCCGCAGGCCACGGGGTTATCGCCCGACCAGAATTCGATGGTGTTGAGCACCAGAATGTCGGCCAAGCCGGAGATTTCGTACACGGGGATGATCCAAAATGCGAAGAACACCAATTCGTTGACGAATTTCGAGCCAACGTGGTTGTTCCAGGTCAGCAGTTTGTTGGTCAAACTGAACGAACCGATACACGAGGGGAGGGTGAGCGCCCCGATGAGGGTGCAAACCACAGCTACGCTGAGAAATGTTTTACGCATAGTTGTAAGTGATTAGTTAGTAATAGGTTATTAGTATTCGAATGTACCGAATTGCGATTGGATGGTGAGGCGATTTTCGGCAGAGTCTTCCACGTGGCCCACGATTTGAGCGTCGATGTTGAAGCTGCGGGCGATGTCAATCACCTGCTGAGCGTGCTGCTGCGGCAGGTAGATTTCGAAGCGGTGACCGCAGTTGAACACCTTGTACATTTCGCGCCAATCGGTGCCCGATTGCTGCTGAATGAGGGCGAACAGCGGGCCGGGTGCAAACATGCAGTAGTTGCTGACCAGATTCCTCTACTCGAGGAAGATAATCATGAATGCCGCGCGGGAGCTGCCTTGC
>CAMGBT010000035.1 GCA_946011725.1 uncultured Bacteroidales bacterium
ATAGTGATTTATCCAATAACTAAACTGAATCCACAATATTATCATCTGCTTTTTCGGTCGAACAATTATATTGAAGAGTTTTATCGTCTTGGCAGAGGTATTGTTGCTGACCTTTGGACAACTAAATTTGATGATATGCGCAATATATTTGTTCCATATCCACCCATTGAAGAGCAGAAGAAAATTGTAGAATATCTTTCAACTAAAACTTCATTAATAGATGCGCAACAGAGCGCACGAGAGAAAGAAATACGGCTGCTTGAAGAATTAAAACAAGCCGAAATCGCAAACGTCGTCACTCGTGGGCTTAACCCCGATGTGCCGATGAAAGACAGCGGAATTCCTTGGATTGGTCAAATCCCGGATCATTGGGAAGTTATGAGAATGAAGCGTGTTTTTTCTGAGTCAGAAGAAAAAACTGTAGCAGAAGGAGGATGTATTCTTTCTCTTTCTCAATATACTGGTATAACCCCAAAAATTGAAGGGCAAAAAATAGGGATGTTTGAAGCTGAGTCAACAATCGGATATAACATTGTTCACCCAGGTCAATTTGTAATGAACATAATGCTTGCTTGGAATGGCAGTTACGCATTATCGGAATACGAGGGAATAATCAGTCCTTCTTACTGTGTGTTCAACTTCAATTTTGATTGTGAAAAGAAGTATTTCCATTATTTATTAAGATTACAATCCTATGCTGGAGCATTTAAGACTCAATCACGAGGTATTATTGATAGTAGATTAAGATTATATCCTAACTATTTTTATCAATTTCCATGTATAGTACCACCTATCGAGGAACAACGAGCAATAGTGGAGTATATCGAGCAGAAGAACAAGGCTATTAACGATATGATAGCCAACCTACGGGCTGAAATAGACTTTCTAACGGAATATAAACAACGCTTGATAGCCGATGCCGTTACCGGGCAAATAAAAATAGATTAATTATGGACACATCTGAAAAAGGACTTGAAGATATTATTGTCGAATACTTGCGAGATGTGAACGGCTACAGCCAAGGCACATCGACCGATTACGACAAAACTTTTGCCATGCTTCCGGCAAGTGTAGAAGCGTTCTTGCGTAAAACGCAGCCTGAAAAAGTAGATGAACTCCGCATATTCAGCAATAATATCGAACGCAATAAATTTTTCACTCGCTTGCGAGATGAAATCACCAAGCGAGGAATCACCGATGTGCTGCGTAAAGGTTTCAGATATATCACACAGCATTTCGACCTTTACTATCCAACGCCAAGCGAACTGAATCCAACGGCAAAACGGCTCTACGAGGATAATGATTTTTCAGTTATCCGGCAGTTACATTATTCTCCGACCGACACAATGCTCAGCGTAGATGTGGTGCTGTTCCTCAATGGTCTGCCAATAATCACAATGGAACTGAAAAACCATTATACAGGTCAGACTGTGGAAAATGCAAAAGCCCAATACCAAAACGACCGCGATCCAAAGGACTTGCTTTTCAAGCCAAAACGCTGTGCCGTTCACTTTGCCGTTGACGATAACGATGTGGCAATGTGTTCGATGCTCGACGGCAAAAGCAGCTGGTTCTTACCATTCAATAAAGGCAATAACGGCGGCAAAGGCAACCCTGTCAATCCTAACGGACTTGCAACCTCTTACCTATGGGAAGAAATTCTTACAAAGCACAGCTTGAGCAACATTCTTGAAGATTTTGCACAAGTGATAGAGGAAAAGAACGAAAAGACAGGCAAGACCAAAACTAAAGTTATTTGGCCTCGCTATCATCAACTCGATGCCGTGCGCAGTTTGCTTAAAGCCACAAAAGAAAAAGGCATCGGTCAACGGTTCTTAATTCAGCACTCTGCCGGCTCCGGTAAATCCAATTCTATCACTTGGCTTGCATACCAACTTGTAGGCTTGCTGAAAGACAACAAGCCGGTAGTGAATAGCGTTATTGTAGTTACCGATCGCGTAAACCTTGACAAGCAAATCCGCGACAATATCCGTTCTTTCCAGAAACTTTCTAATGTGGTAGAATGGGCTGACAGTTCAGACACCCTCGCCAAAGCGCTTAAAGGCGGCAAGAAAATCATAATAACTATAGTGCATAAATTCCCATTTATACTCGATGCAATAGGCACACAATTAAAAGACAGCCGTTTTGCAATTATTATTGACGAAGCACATAGTTCTCAAAACGGCTCTATGTCGGCGAAGATGAACATTGGAGTAAGTGGAAATGCCAGCGACGATGATGAGGATATCGAAGATAAAATTGCCAAAATTGTAGCGGGCCGCAAAATGGCATCCAATGCCAATTATTATGCTTTTACCGCAACGCCTAAAGGCAAAACTCTCGAAATGTTTGGTACGCCAATGCCTGCTGATGCAGAGGGTAAAGTGAAGCATAACCCTTTCCACGTCTATTCTATGAAACAAGCCATCGAAGAAGGCTTTATTATGGACGTGCTGAAGAATTACACTCCTTACCAAAGTTTTTATAAGGTAGTAAAGTCGATTGAAAGTGACCCGGAATTTGACAAGAAACAAGCACAGTCTAAAATCCGGGCATGGGTTGAAGCACAACCGGAAACAATCGACTCTAAAGCACGAATAATCGTAGAACACTTCCACGAGAATGTCATCAATCGTGGTAAAGTGGGTGGTCAGGCTCGTGCTATGCTTGTAACTTCAAGCATTCTCCGTGCTATTGAGTTTTACTATGTAATTTCCAAAAAATTGCGCGAGCGCAATAGTCCTTTCAAAGCTATTGTGGCATTCTCCGGCGAGAAAGAGTACAATGGTAAAATGGTTAATGAAGCATCGGTGAACGGTTTCCCATCGTCGGAAATTGAAGATAGAATGGGAAAAGACCCATATAGAATTTTGATTGTAGCCGATAAATTCCAAACCGGCTACGACCAACCGCTGCTTCACACAATGTATGTGGATAAGGTGCTAAGCGATGTAAAGGCCGTGCAAACGCTTTCACGACTTAACCGTTGCCACCCGAAAAAACGAGATACATTCATTCTCGACTTTGCCGACAATGCCGACAGAGTGCAGGAAGCATTCCAAAAGTACTATAATGCAACAATACTGAGCGAAGAAACCGACCCCAACCGCCTGAATGACCTATTGGCGAAGATTGATGAATATTCAATCTTCACAGAACATGAAATTGATGAAATAAATCGAATTTATTTCTCGGAGGACGACCGTACACTGCTTGACCCAATAATTGACACGGCGGTTGAATGCTTTAAGCAATTGGACGAGGACAGCAAAATTGCATGCAAAAGTGCTGTAAAGGCTTATAATCGCCTCTACCCATTTATTGCTGCCGTTATTCCTCAAACATCAACATATTGGGAGAAACGATATGTGTATCTGCGTTTGCTTGCAGCTAAACTTCCTCGCATACCGAAGGAAGATTGGACTGAAGGCTTGTTAGAATGTATTGACTTTGACCAATACCGAGCAATTAAGCAGTCAGAACATCAATTTGAACTGGTAAACGGAAACTCCGAAGTCGGTCCCGTTCCCCCTGCCGGTACCGGAGGAAAATCAGATCCTGACTTCGATAAACTTTCAAACATTCTTGAAGAATTTAACACAATGTTTGGTGGCATTGAGTGGGAACACCCGGAAGAAGCCATTGAACAAATCAGGACTTTGCCCGAACGACTTGCTCAAAATGAAAATTTTGCTAATGCCGTGCGCCGTAGCGACGAGCAAAATGCTGAAATTGAGTCGAACAACGCACTGTTCCAAATTGTCGTTGACCTTTTGAGCGAAAAAACCGAGTTTGCAAGAAACTATCTCGACAATCCTCAATTCCAAGCGTTTGTCAACCAACGCATCTTTAATTCCGCATACGCCAGAGTATCTCAAAACCGATAATTCACCCTGACAATCTTCCTGAAACCTTCTACGAGTACGATTCCCGACATCCATTTCTCGATTGGGTGGGCGATGAAGATTGATACACGTTCTCGAGGTGAGTGGTAGGGCATCGGCCACCACGTAGGCGCGGGGCGCCTACGTGGTGCAAGAGTTTGCAATATTTTTTTTGCGAGTCTGTGTAATTTTGTGTTGGAAGCGGGGTGGTGGTGGGTTTTTAGGGGGAATTTTTTGTGGGGCTTGGTGGTGTGGGGATTTTTTACTATCTTTGCAGAAAATTTCTGCAACGGGGGCGCTATGGCGCCGGGCGGAGGTTTTGTTAGTGGATTATACATTAATTATTATAGAGTTTTCAACAGCCAAATTTTTCAAGGCAATGGATTGGATTACAAATCTTTTGATGCCGGGCAATACTTCGATTGCAGCTACGTTGGTGCTGTATTCGTTTGTGATTGCGGTGGGCATTTATTTGGGCAAGCTCCGGTTTGGCGGGGTGTCGCTCGGGGTCACGTTCGTGCTGTTCGTGGGTATCGTCATGGGCCATTTTGGTTATGTGGTGGATAGCAACACGCTGAAATTTGTGCGCGAATTTGGCCTGATTTTGTTTATTTTTGCCATCGGTTTGCAGGTTGGTCCGGGCTTTTTCTCGTCGTTTAAGCAGGGCGGGGTAAGGCTGAACGTGTTGGCGGCCTCGGCTGTGGCGCTGAATGTGTTGATTGTGGTGTGCATTCATTTCTTTGGTAATGTGCAGGATATCAACGCGTTAGTAGGTGTGATGAGTGGTGCTGTCACCAACACTCCGGGCTTGGCTGCGGCTCAGCAGGGTGTGTCGGCTGAGGCGGCCAATGTGATGGCGCAGGGTTATGCTGCGGCGTATCCGTTGGGCGTGATTGGCATCATTGCGTCGATGTTTATCATCAAGGCTATTTTCCGGGTGAAGACCGACAAGGAGATTCGCGACATCGAGCAGGAGCAGGAGAATTCGCAGTTGAAGCCTCACTTTTTGTCGATTCGTGTCACTAATAAGTTGATTGGTGGCCGCACGTTGGCCGCGTTGCACGATGTGATTCAGTGCAACTTTGTGGTGTCGCGCTTGATGGGCGCCGATGGCAAGGTGACCATCCCCACTTCGAAGACTGAGGTGCACGAGGGCGACCGCCTGAAAATCGTGTGCTCGGTGCAGGATGCCGAGCGCTTCCACGCGGTGCTTGGCCCGGACGAGGACGTGGATTGGGAATCGACTCCCACGCCGGTGTTCTCGCGCCGCATTCTGGTTACCCGCGGCAATTTCAACGGTGTGACTCTGGGTTCGCTGCGCTTGCACAATGGTTACCAATTGAATGCCACGCGCGTGAACCGCGCGGGTGTGGATCTGCTGGCCTCGCCTTCGCTGCGCTTGCAGATTGGCGACCGCATCACCGTGGTGGGCAATCTCGAGGACATCGACCGCCTGGCCGACCGCCTGGGCAACTCGATGAAGCGCCTCAATCAGCCCAACTTGATCACCATCTTCGTGGGCATCATCTTCGGCATCATTCTCGGCTCACTCGACTTGGGCTACGGCATGAAGCTCGGCTTGGCCGGCGGCCCGCTGGTAGTGGCCATCCTGTTGAGCCGCTTCGGATATAAGTTCCACTTGATTACCTACACCTCATCCTCGGCCTCGCTGCTGCTACGCGAATTAGGCATCTGCCTGTTCTTGGCCTCGGTGGGCATCTCCGCCGGCGACGGCTTTGCAGACGCCGTGTTCAACACCACCGGCATGTGGTGGGTGATCTGGGGCTTCGTCATCACCGTGGTGCCGTTGCTGATTATCGGCTCAATAGCCCGCGGCCACGACCGCACTAACTTCCTGTCGATCATGGGCTTAATGAGCGGCTCGTACACCGATCCCCCAGCCCTGGCCTACGCCAACAACTCCACCGGCAACGATGCGCCGGCCGTGGCCTACGCCACCGTCTACCCGCTCACCATGTTCCTACGCGTGGTAGCCGCCCAGATCCTGATCTTAGCCTTCGCGGCATAGCTCAGCCCCCCTCATACACAGCGCCGACCCGCCCCGCGGGCCGGCGCTGCGCGTTTGCGGCGGCCCGCAGGAGGTACCGTTCGCTAAAGCTCACAGCCGTAACAAAAAAGCGCTACCGGCGCGCAGCAGCTCGGCTTCCGCCTCGCCACAGAACCCAAGGCAAACCGCCCACCTGCCGCCTACCATACCGGCCGCCTGTGGCGCAGGAGGTTTGCCTCGGCCCACCCGGATGGCCCATGCGGCCGCGTGCTTCCGGGGCGATGGGTGGGGCATTTTGGGCGAAAATGTTGGCGAAAATGGCGCAGGGTTTGGTGGTGTGGAAAAAAAATCGTAACTTTGCACGTTAATGGCGATTTATGCCTTCATTCTTTCGAATTATGGAAACTACAAATCCTCAAATATCTGCAGAAGCGGGCGCTCAACAGCCTGCGGTGAAGCGCACTGTGATGGATGTCGACGACATCGTAAACATGGTGCCGAAATTGCGCGGCCATGAGAAGTTGGTGGAGCGCGTGATGCACTGGTTGTGCCTCGACAAGGTGAACGAAGTGCACTCGCGCGGCTTCGACCATCCCGGCCCGCCTTTTGTGAAGTTTCTGTTGGAGGATTTCAACATAAAACTGCGCATCGACAACGAGCAAGTGCTTGATAATCTGCCGGAAGGCGCGTTCGTCACTGTGTCGAACCACCCCTTCGGCGCTTTGGACGGCATCGCGCTGATTCATCTGGTGGCGCAGCGTCGTCCGGAGTACAAGGTGATGGTGAACATGGTGCTGAACCACATCACCGCCATGCGGCCCAACTTCATCGCCGTGGACCAGAGCCAGAGCGACGACCCCGCGAAACGCGCCGTATCGGAGCAGGGTATCCGCCAGTGTATCAAGCAGATACGCAGCGGCCAACCCGTGGGCTTCTTCCCCGCCGGCGCCATGTCGAAGGTGAATTGGAAGTGGCAATTGATCGACCGCGAGTGGCAGCCCAACGTGGTGCGCTTGATTCAGAAGTTTAAAGTGCCCGTGATTCCGATCTTCTTCCACGGCAATAACTCGTTCTTATTCAACCTGTTAGGCATCACCTTCTGGCAGCTGCGCACCGTGCGCCTGCCGTCGGAAGTATGGCGCAAGTGCAATAGCACCATGCACATCTCCGTGGGGAATCCCATTTCGGTGGAAGAGCAGCTGAAGCACCAAGGCTCGGTGGAAGAGTTCGGCGAGTGGCTCAAAGCACAAACTTACGCACTGCGTGCAAACAAATAATTGAAAATAATTGACAATGACAATAAGCGAATCGACATATCGGCCATCGGCAGAGGTGCTGCAAGCCAAGCAGCGCTTCGGCATCGTGGGCAACGCTCCGGCGCTGATCGCGGCGGTGGAGCGCACCATGCGTGTGGCGCCGATTGATTTGTCGGTGCTTATCACCGGCGAAAGCGGCGCCGGCAAGGAGTTCTTCCCGCAGATTATCCACGCCTACAGCGCCCGCAAGCACGCCAAATACATCGCCGTGAACTGCGGCGCCATCCCCGAGGGCACCATCGATTCCGAGCTGTTCGGCCACGAGAAAGGCTCATTCACCGGGGCCGTGGCCTCGCGCAAGGGCTACTTCGAGGAGGCCGACGGCGGCACCATTTTCCTTGACGAGGTGGCCGAATTGCCCCTCACCACCCAGGCGCGCCTGTTGCGCGTGCTCGAGAGCGGCGAGTTCCTCAAGGTAGGCTCGTCGACGGTGCAGAAGACCAACATCCGGGTGGTGGCCGCCACCAACGTCGACATGGTGCGCGCCGTGGAAGAAGGCCGCTTCCGCGAGGACCTGTTCTACCGCCTGTCCACGGTGCAAATCACCATCCCGCCGCTGCGCGAGCGCGGCGGCGACATCGCCCTGCTGGCGCGCAAATTCGCCACCGACTTCGCCGAGCGCTGGCACCTGCCCGCCATCACTTTGGGCGACGACGCCCGCATGCTCATGCAGCGCTATCGCTGGCCGGGCAACGTGCGCCAGCTTAAGAACGTAATCGAGCAAGTGGCTCTGTTTGAAGCCGGTAGCACCATCACCGCCGACCATCTGCGCACCTATTTGCCCGACTATATCACCCAAACGGCCACCGCGCTCACCACCCGCCCCGTGCACGATTACGAGCAAGAGCGCGAGATGTGGCTCAACCTCATCCTGCAGCTGCAAAGCCGCATCGACCGCCTGGAGCAGCAGATGGGCAAGCCCGCCGACCATCGCCCCGGATTCCTGCCCGCGCCCAAGCGGTTGGCCTCGTTCGACGATGCCGATGACGGCTTCACCGACTACTCCGAAGCCCCCGCCACCGAGCGCCCCGCCGCACCCGCCGCGCCCGCCGACTCGCAGCCTACCACCTTGGAAAGCCGTGAACGTCAGGCAATTGCCGAAGCACTCGCCCGCAACGGCGGCCGCCGCAAGGAGAGCGCCGAGGAGCTCAACATTTCACTTCGTACACTTTACCGCAAAATCAAAGAATATGGCTTGGAATAGGATTTACAGCAGAATGGTAGCCGCGGTGGTAGTGGCTGTAATGGCCTTGGCTACAGGCTCTTGCGTGCCGTCGTACAAGTTCAACGGCTCCGCCTTGGACTACACCGTGTACCGCACCATCTCCGTGAGCGAATTCCCTATTCGCGCCGCGCTGGTCTACGCGCCCTTGCAGCAAACCTTTGAAAATGAGCTGCTTGACTATATCAACCGCAACACCCGCCTGCGCGTGGTCGACAGCGCCTCCGACCTCCGCATCGAAGGCGAAATCACCGGGTACGCCCTCACCCCGCAGGCCGTCACCGAGGATGCTTACGCCTCCAAAACGCGCCTGACTATCACTGTCAGAGTGAAATACACCGACGAAAAAAACGACAAGAACAATATCGACCAAACCTTCTCGGCCTACCGCGACTTCGACGCCACCCTCATGCTCACCGACGTGCAGGACGACCTCTGTCAGCAAATCGCCAAGGAGTTGGTCGACCTCATATTTAACGCCACCTTAGGCAACTGGTAATCAACTGAAAATGAGTGCACTTAGCCACATACTCCAACGCGCGGCGGCGCATCCCGAAGCCCTCTCTGCCGAGGACTTCGCCACCCTGCGCCGCATCGATGCACAGGCGCCGGCCTCCACCGTGGCCGCCGCGTTGCTGTTGCGCTACGATGCCTCACTGCCCGACGACGAACGCCGCCGCTTGCAGCAGCGAGTGGCCCTGCTGCAGGGCGATGCCCGCGCCACCATCAACTTCATCGACCCCTCCGGCGCCGCCTTCGCCGACTTCTATCCCCCCATGGAAGAGCCGGCACGCCCCTCCACCGACAGCGCCATCGACACCTTCCTCGCCACCTACGGCCACCAAAGCCCCGAAGAAGACGCCCTGTTGGAACGCATGATTTTCAACCCCGTGCCCGACTATGCCGAGCAGCTGGCTCGCACCGAGCCCAAGCCCGCCGCCGCCCAACAAGGCACCCAAGACGCCCTCATCGACGCATTCCTGGCCGAAAATCCCGTGGCCGATGCAGCGCCCCCCGCCGCCCCGGTTGCACCCGTCCGTCCTCCCAAGCCCGCACAGCCCTCACACAAGGCTAAACCCGCCGAAAATACCCTTTTGAGCGAAAGTTTGGCCAAAATTTTCATAAAACAGGGCCGATATGAGCGCGCTTTCGACATTATTTCGAATTTAAGTTTGAATTATCCAAAAAAAAGTGCTTACTTTGCAGACCAATTGCGTTTTCTGCGAAAATTGATCATCAACGCACAGCATGCACCCGCCCAAAACGCCCAAAATTAACAAACAAAATATTAAAGCAATAATAAATCATTAAAACATGTACGTAGTAATCATTGTATTGACCGTATTGGTGTCGCTGCTTCTCATCGGCATCGTTCTGATCCAAAAATCCAAAGGTGGCGGCCTGTCGTCGCAATTCGGCGAAGCCGGCGCCATGATGGGTGTGCGCCAAACCAACACCTTCCTTGAACGCACCACATGGACCCTGGCCGCTCTGGTGGTAGTGCTCTCCATCGCCTCCGCCTACACCATGCCCAAATCCGGCACCGGCGCTGAAACCCGCACCCAAGCCACCGAAGCTCCCGCACCCGCTGCCCCCGGCAACCAATTCGGCACCGAAGCTCCCGCGCCCAAGCCTGCGCCCGCACCCGCTGCTACCCCCGCAGCTACCCCCGCGCCTGCAGAAGCTCCGGCCAACTAATATCGCAATGCACGGCCTGCGGCCGTAGTCAACCGATGCGCCAACCCCCTGACGACCGCGGTCGCCCGGGTTTTGGTGTTTATGAACATATTTAACAAAATTTAACTCGCTTATGCAACGCCACGACTTCGAGATAATGGCCCCGGTGGGTAGCTACGACAGCCTCGCCGCTGCTATCGCCGCCGGCACCGACTCCGTGTACTTCGGTGTCGAAGGCCTCAACATGCGCTCCCGTTCCAGCGCCAACTTCACCCTCGACGACCTGCGCCAAATCGCCGCCACCTGCACCGCCGCCGGAGTGAAATCCTACCTCACCGTCAACACCATCATGTACGATAGCGACATCGACCACATGCACCGAATCATCGACGCCGTGGCCCAGTCGGGCATCTCCGCCATCATCGCTTCGGACATCGCCGCCATCCTCTACGCACGCTCGCGCGGGGTGGAAGTGCACATCTCCACCCAGTGCAACGTCTCCAACACCGAGGCGCTCCGATTCTACGCCCAATGGGCCGACGTGGTGGTGCTCGCCCGCGAGCTCAACATGGAGCAAGTGGCCGCTATCCACCAAGCCATCCAACGCGACAACATCCGCGGCCCCCGCGGCGAGTTGGTCCGCATCGAAATGTTCTGCCACGGCGCGCTGTGCATGGCCGTAAGCGGCAAGTGCTACCTCTCACTCCACCAAATGAACTCCAGCGCCAACCGCGGCGCCTGCACCCAAATCTGCCGCCGCGGCTACGAGGTCACCGACCTCGAAACCGGCGACCGCCTCAACGTCGACAACAAGTACATCATGTCGCCTAAGGACCTGAAAACCATTCACTTCCTTAACAAGATGATAGATGCCGGCGTGCGCGTGTTCAAAATCGAAGGCCGCGCCCGCGGGCCGGAGTACGTCTCCACCGCCGTGCGCTGCTACTCCGAAGCCATCGACGCCATCTGCCAAGGCACTTACTCCGAAGAGAAAATCGCCGCCTGGGACGAGCAGCTGGCCAAAATCTTCAACCGCGGCTTCTGGGACGGCTACTACCTGGGCCAACGCCTCGGGGAATGGTCGAGCAAATACGGCTCGTCGGCCACCCGCGTTAAGCACTACGTGGCCAAGGGCGTCAAGTACTACTCCCGCCTGGGCGTGGGCGAGTTCATCATGGAAGCCGGCGAGCTCCACGTGGGCGACGAGATCGTCATCACCGGCCCCACCACCGGCGCACTGATGATCACCGTCGACGACATCCAAGTCCATTGCCAGAGCGTGCCCGTGGCCCGCAAAGGCGACGCCTTCTCCATCCCCGTCCCCTCCAAAATCCGCCCCTCCGACCGCCTCTACCGCTGGCAGCCCACCCAATAACCCGGCTCTTTCATTTAAGTGGGGTCAAACGAAGAAACGAATTAACGAAATAACGAATTTTTAATATTTTTCGTGAATTCGTTGATTCGTTTTATTCGTTTAACCCCCCGACTGCACCTTAAATGAAAGAACCGTGGATGCAAAAAGGCTCCGCGCGGGAGGTGGGCGGCGCGGCGGGCGGGCGTTTTTTTGCGGGGGAGGGGAAGAAAAGCGGGGGAGAATTGCGGCTATACGGATTTTTTTTGCTAACTTTGCTTTCTGAACTAATTTATACCTTAAAATATGCAGATGAAACGCATTCTTTTACTCTCCGCTGTGGCCGTGGCGTTTGGTTGCTTGTCGCTACGGGCCGAATATCCGGCCGGATATTACAAGTCGCTCGAAGGGAAGTCGGGCGAGGAGCTCAAGACGGCTGTACACAATTTGATTCGCAACTTCACTTTGGTTTCGTCATATAATGACCTGCCTCGCTATTTCCAGCGCACGGATGTGTACCCCGGCACTAACCGCTGGTGGGAAATGTACTCCGACGAAACGTTCTACCTGCCGAGCTTCAAAGGCATGAACCGCGAGCACTCGTTCCCCAAAAGCTGGTGGGGCGGATTGACCAACGTCAGCGCCTACGTCGACCTCAACCACCTCTACCCCTCCGAGGCCGACGCCAATATGGCCAAGAGCAACTACCCGCTGGGCGAGGTTGACCGCACCGAGAGTGTGAAATTCGACAACGGTGTGTCGACCGTGGGCTATCCCGTGGCCGGACAGGGCGGCGGTTGCCAGTGGGTGTTCGAACCGGACGACCGCTACAAGGGCGACTTCGCGCGTACATATTTCTATATGGCCACGTGCTACACCGACCTGACTTGGAAATACACCTACATGATGGCTAACAATGACTACCCCACGCTCAACGGCTGGGCGTCGAAGATGTTGCTGCGCTGGGCGCAGGATGACCCTGTCGACGACAAGGAATTGGACCGTAACGATGTGGTTTACAGCATCCAAAACAACCGCAACCCGTTCATCGACCTGCCTGAATTGGCCGACTACCTGTGGGGCGACAAGGCCGGTCAGCCGTTCAAAATCACCACCGGCGGCGGCAGCGGCTCCGACCAGCCCACCGGCGACCCGGTGCTGATCACCCCCACTCAGGGCATGAGTGTGGACTTCGGCGAAGTGGCTTTGGGCCAAAGCGCCAAGGCCGAGCTCTTCTTCCGTGGCGAGAACCTCACCGGCTCGCTCGACTTGGTGATTACCGGCACCGACAAGGCACTGTTCTCCATCCCCTCTAACTCGCTGAAAGCCACCTTAGTAAACCATACCGAAGGTACTTCGTTAATCATCACCTACACCCCCAACGCCATCGGCGAGCACACCGCCAAGCTCATCATCAGCGAAGGCGGCATCACCGGCTCGCGCGGCATCGTGCTCTCGGGCCAGTGCCTGGCTGTGCCGTCGCTCTCGGCCGTTACCGCCACCGAAGCCACCGACATCGAAGCCGATTCGTACCGCGCCAACTGGACTCCGGTGGCCGGCGAAGAGGTGGACTTCTGGATCGTACACCGCACCATTTACCGCGGCAATACCGTTGAAACTGAGGACGTTATCGCCGAAGAACCCGGCATCATCATCGACGGCTTCGCCGACAGCGATTCGGAGAGCTACACTGTGCAAGCCTCGCGCTTGGGCTTCCTTTCGCCGCTGTCGAATGTGGTGTTTGTGGAACACGCGGGCATCACCGGCATCCAAGCCGAGCAAGGTTTGGTGGTGGAAGGTTACGACGGTTGCCTGCGCTTGCTGTGCAGCGCGCCCCAAACCAATGTGCGCATCTTCGCGGCCTCCGGCGCGGAAGTGATGCACCTCGATGAAATTCGCAACAACCTGCACGTGGACATTGCGCCGGGCGTGTACATAGTCATCTCCGACCAATGCCGCCGTCCGGTCAAAGTCGCTGTAAGATAACCACTTAGCCTTATGCTCAACCTGACTCCGCTCCTTCGGCCACTGTTCGCCGCACGATGCCGCGCATCGCGCCGCTGGTACACGCGCGCGGGAGCGGAGCAGGCGCAGCGCCGCGTGTTGGCCGATTTGCTGCGGCGTGCGGCATCCACCGACATCGGCCGCCGCTACAATTTCCCCGCCATCCGCTCGGCCGAAGCGTATGCCGAGGCGGTGCCGGTGATGGCCTACCCCGAGCTTCGCGCCGACATCATGCGCATGGTGGAGGGCGAGGCCAACGTGCTGTGGCCGGGGCGCTGTGTGCGCTTTGCGCAGTCGTCGGGGACCTCCGACGGCAAGAGTAAGTACATCCCCGTCACCGCCGATTCGCTGCGCCGCAACCACTACCGCGGCGCCTCCGACGTGGTGGCCCATTACCTTAACATCTACCGCGACAGCCGCCTGTTCGGCGGCAAGACGTTCATCCTCGGCGGAAGCTTCGCCAACGAGGTGCACCACCTGCCGGCGGACGTGCGCGTGGGCGACCTTTCGGCCAACCTCATTGATGCCATCAACCCGGCGGTGGAGCTGCTGCGGGTGCCCAAGAAGCAAGTGGCGCTGATGGCCAACTGGCACGAGAAGCTGCCAGCGTTGGTGGAATCAGCTATCAATCAAGACATTACCAACATTTCCGGGGTGCCGTCGTGGTTCCTCACCGTGTTGCGCGAAGTGTTACGGCGCACCGGCGCCGACCACATCCACCAGGTGTGGCCCCACCTCGAAGTATTCTTCCACGGCGGCATCGCCTTCGGGCCGTACCGTCAACAATATAACGACATCATCGACCCGCAGCGCATGCGCTACCTCGAGACGTACAACGCCTCCGAAGGCTTCTTCGCCGTGCAAGACACCCCGGCGGGGCGGTCGATGCTGTTGCTGCTCGACGTGGGCGTGTACTATGAGTTCGTGCCGTTGGACCAAATTGACCAACCGCACCCGCGGGCGCTCAGCGCGTGGGAAGTGGAGCCGGGCGGGGTTTACGCGCTGATAATCAGCTCGTGCAACGGGTTGTGGCGCTACGCCATCGGCGACACGGTGCACGTGGACACCGTCGCGCCCCTGCGCATCACCATCGCCGGCCGCACCCACAGCTACATCAACGCCTTCGGCGAGGAGCTGATGGTGCACAATGCCGACGCGGCCATCGCCGCCACCTGCGCGCGTCTGGACTGCGCGGTGGCCAACTACACCGCGGCGCCGGTGTTCGCCACCGCCACCACCAAGGGCCACCACCAGTGGCTCATCGAGTGGGCCAAAGAGCCCCAATCCGTGGCCGACTTCGCCGCCGAACTCGACCGCCAACTCTGCGCGGTCAACTCCGACTACCAAGCCAAGCGTGCCGACTCCATCTTCCTGGCCCCGCTCACCATCGTCACCGCCCGCCCGGGGCTGTTCGACCGGTGGCTGGCATCCACCGGCAAACTCGGCGGCCAGCGCAAGGTGCCCCGCCTGAGCCCCTCGCGCACCCTCATCGAATCAATGCTAACATTCAATCAATAACACCTATGAATAAACGACTTTATCTTGTTATTATCGGTCTGTGCGCCTTGCTTTCGGCCATGGCGCAGCAGCCTAAGTATATCTTTGTGTTCATCGGCGACGGCATGGGCATCGCACCGGTGCAAGCCGCCGAAGCATACAACCGCGAAGTGTTGGCCGACGGCACCTCGCTCACTATGCTGCAATTCCCGGTGGCGTCGATGTGCCAAACCTACTCGGCTAATGCCCCCATCACCGACTCGGCAGCCGCCGGCACGGCCATTGCCTGCGGCAGCAAGACGCGCAACGGTATGTTGGGCATGGATGCCGACACCGTGGCCGTTACCTCCATCGCCGCCCAACTGCACGAGATGGGCTACGGCGTGGGCATCTGCACCTCGGTATCGGCCGACGACGCCACCCCCGGCGCGTTCTACACCCACGTGCCCTATCGCAAGCAGTACGATCAAATCGACCTCGACGCCGCCCGCAGCGGCTATGAGTTCATTGCCGGCGCAGGCATGCACTCGCTCACCGATGAAACCTTGGCGCTGATGCACCGCAACGGCATGGAAGTGTACTACGGTCCGGAGGCCATCCCCACCATCAACGCCCGCCGCGCCGTGCTCCTTAGCCCCCAAGACGCACCCGATTGGAACATCGGCTACCTTATCGACGGCCATCAGGGCCGCCTCACTCTGCCGCAAATCACCGAGACTTGCCTGCGGCATCTGCAGAGCGTGTCGCCCGAGCGCTTCTTCATGATGGTGGAAGGCGGCAGCATTGACCACGCCCTCCACGCCAACGACGGCGGCACGGCCATCAGCGAAATCCGCAACTTCGACCGCGCCATCAACATCGCCTACCAATTCTATCTCGAGCACCCCACCGAAACGCTCATCGTGGTCACTGCCGACCACGACACCGGCGGCATGTCGCGCTGTCACTCCTCTATCTCCCTGCCCTGCCCGCTGAGCGTTTTCGACCATCAACACGCTTCAAAAGAGGAGTTTAGCGAACGTTGCAAGGCCATGCTCCGCGACCGCCGCATCTACACTTGGGACGACATGAAGCAAATCCTCGCCGAAACCTTCGGCCTGTTCGAAAGCATCCCCGTGTCGACCGAGGCCGAACAGACGCTGCAGGATATGTTCACCGCCACTTTCGAGCAGCGTAACACTGCCGACCAGCAAACGCTCTACGCTAACTTCAACGCTTTCGCAGTGGAAGTGTTCCGCCTCATCAACGATGCCGCCGGCTTGCGCTTCACCACCACCTCGCACTCCGGCAACCCCGTGCCGGTGTTTGCCGTGGGCGTGGGCGCTTGGCGCTTCGCGCAGTTCAATAATAACATCGATCTCCCCTACCACATCCGCCAAATTGTGGGTCTCTAACTAATTCTAATTTATTAACCATCAATCATTTACTTACACATGAGAAAGTTCTTTCAAGAGTTCAAAGAATTTGCCATGCGTGGCAATGTAGTCGACATGGCTGTCGGCGTAATCATAGGCGGCGCCTTCGGCAAAATCGTCACCTCGTTGGTTAACGACGTAATCATGCCGGTGGTGGGCGTCCTCACCGGTGGCACTTCCTTCACCGACTATAAATGCGTAATCAAAGAAGCCTCCGTCGATGCCGCCGGCAACGAAGTGGCTGAAGTGGCCATCACCTGGGGCCAATTCGTGCAAACGGTGGTGGATTTCATCATCGTGGCCTTCTGTATCTTCGTGGCTATCAAGCTGATGAACCGCCTCATGCGCAAGCAGCAACCTAAGGAGGAACCCGCGCCCGCAGCTCCCGCCGGTCCCACCCAAGAAGAGCTTCTGGCCGAAATCCGCGACCTGCTCAAAGCCCAAAAGAAATAAGCGCCCCCCGGCATAGAATCATCGAAGAAACGAAGTACGAATCAACGAAAATTGTAAAAAATTAGTCTACGTTTAAAGCCATCCGCTCTGAATACTCTCTCTGAAAGGGATTTCGTTATTTCGTACAATTCTCTCTGAAAGAAAAATTCGTTATTTCGTACTTCGTTTCTTCGTTTTATCTACTTCTTCTAATGCGTCGGCCGATTTTTTTGATTGGATACATGGCTTGCGGCAAAACCACGCTCGGCACGGCTTTAGCCGCCGCGGCCGATGTGGAGTTTGTTGACCTCGACCACCTCATTGAGCGCCGGTTCGGCTGCTCGGTGGCGCAGATTTTCGCCACTGCGGGCGAGGCTACCTTCCGCCAAGCTGAATCCGACGTGCTCACGTCGTTGGCCGAACCGACTGAGCATCAGCGCGTTATCGGTTGCGGCGGTGGCACACCCTGCCGCGAGGAAAATCTGCAGCGGATGCTCGGCGCCGGAACCGTGGTGCTCCTTCGGGCCAACCGCGAAATCACTCTCCAACGCATCCTCGACGCGCCTGGCCAGCGGCCCCGATTCATCGGCCTGAGCCGCGACGCGGCGGTCGCCCGCATCGATGCCGACTTGGCCGCCCGCGAGCCGTTCTATTGTCGCGCTCACCGCGAGTTCGACTCCTCGCGCCTCGACACCGCCGACCAAATCCGCCAATCCGTGGCCGAATTCATCCGCCAATTCGACCTAACTCCCAAACAATCAGCACAATGAACACCACCCCCACCCCGCTCGAACTCCTCGCCGCCATAAGTGCGCGCCGCAGCACCATCACCTTAGGTGTGCCGCGCAGCGCCTCGCCCGGCGAGCGCCGCTTCCCCCTCACGCCCGAATGTGCCGCCATACTGGCCTCGCGCGGCATCCAAGTGCTCATCGAAGCCGGCGCCGCAGCCTGCATCCACTTCCCCGACGAGGCTTACATCCGCGCCGGGGCGCGCGTGGTCGACCGCCGCACCGCCTTCGCTGCCGACATTGTGCTCCATCTCCCGGCCATCTCGGCCAACGACGCGTTGCTGCTGCGCCAAGGCGCCATGCTCATCGGCCTGTTCCACCCCGAGCGCCAAACGCCCGCGGCCATCGCCACTTTGCTGCGCCGCCACGTTATCGCCCTGGCTCTGGACCTCATCACCGACAGCGTCGGCAACCGTCCCTTCGCCGACATTTTGGCCGAAATCGACGGCCGCGCCGCCATGGCCCTCGCCTCGTCGATGCTCGCCGACCCAATCCACGGCAAGGGCATTTTAGCCGGCGGCATCGCCGGGGTGGTGCCCTGCGAAGTCACCATCATCGGCTCGGGAATCGCCGCCCAAGCCGCCGCCCGCAGCGCCATCGGGCTGGGCGCCACCGTGCGCATCTTCGACAACGACACCTACCGCCTGCGCTCTGCCGTCAACGCCCTGGGCGCCGGCGCCGTCATCTCCTCGGCCATCCACCCGCGCGTGTTCACATCCGCCCTGCGCTCGGCCGACATCGTCATCGCCACGCCCATCGACCCCGCCACCCGCCGCGACGACATCGACCCCGAACTGCTCAAGCGCGGCGTCATCACCTTCGACCTCTGCGGCAACCCCGCCGAGCCGGCATTCCCCGGCCTGCGGCGCGTTGACCTGGCCTCCGCCACCGCTGCCGACAACGACCCCGACGCGCCCGTGCGCACCTGCTACGTCAACGCCGGTTCAGCCGTGCCCCGCACCGCCGCCATGGCGCTCAGCACGTCGCTACTGACCCTGTTCGACCAAATCGTCAACCCCGATACCGGCGCTGTAAACCTCCCGGAATCAATCACTTGCGCCGTGTACACCTTCATGGGACGACCCGTCAACCGGCAAATTGCCGACATAGCCGGCCTCCGCGCCATCGACATCAATATCTTACTCAATCTCAGCTGATTATGGCCGCAAAATTTTACACCGTATGGGAAGGCCGCGAACCCGGCGTTTACGATAATTGGGACGACTGTCTTGACCAAGTTGACGGCTTCCCCGGCGCCCGCTACAAGAGCTTCAACACCCGCGATGCCGCCGTCAAGGCTTTCCGCGAGGATGCCGACAGCCACATCGGACTGCTGCGCAAACTCGCCGGCCACCGCCACGAAATCGCCGATTACACGGCCATCGCCGACATCCGCCTCGACGCTATCGCCGTCGACGGCGCCTGCTCCGGCAACCCAGGCAAGATGGAATACCGCTGCGTGCGCGTGGCCGACGGCGTGGAAATCTTCCATATCGGCCCCTTGGAGGGCGGCACCAACAACATTGCCGAGTACCTGGCCATAATCCACGCCGCCGCCATGCTTCAAAAGCAAGGCAACGCCATCACGCCCATCTACTCCGACTCGCGCACAGCCATGAGCTGGATAAAACGCCGCAAATCGAACACCACGATCACCCCTAAGGACCACAACACCAAAGTGTTAGAGCTACTACGCCGCGCCGACGCCTGGATAGCCGCCAACCCGATCCCCAACCCCCTCCTCAAGTGGGACACCGACGCCTGGGGCGAAATCCCCGCCGACTTCAACCGTAAATAACCCCCGCACACCTCCCTGCTGCCCGAGCAAGAGCTCGGGCAACAGGATTAGCCGCACAGCAGGATGGCCCGCTGTGCGCGCGGAGCCTTTTTGCAACCGCTCCGAGCTCTTGCTCGGGCAGCAAAGGCCGGCGGGTTTATTGGGCGGTGACGGCCAGGCGGCGGCAGGCGGTCACCAACTTGGCGTCGGCGCTCAGGTCGGTGGTGATGGCGGCGCGGTAGAGGTAGATGCCTCGCTGCACGCGGCGGCCGGCTTGGTCGCAGAGGTCCCAGCTGACGGGAGCCGATACATCGCCGTCACTCATACCGGTGCTTCCACCGGTCCATACGTGGCGGCCCATGAGGTCGAATACTTCGATGGTGACGGAGGTGATGCCGTCGGGGCGGTCGTGGCGGATGTAGAAGTTGGCTTGGGTTGAGGCGGGATTGGCGTCGGTGTATACTTCGAATATTTGGGGCGCAAGCGACTGGTCCACAAGGCATTCGATTTGCTGCTCGGCCATGTTGCCGGAGGTGTCGAACACGCGCAGGCGGATGGTGTGGGTGCCGTCGGCGAGGTTTTCGAGCGGGTAGTTGATGACGCCGCCGGGGGTACCGTCGGTGAATGGGGTGTAATATGTGGCGGCGTCGGTGAGGGTGTTGATGCCGTCGAGGGTGATGGTCATCTGGCGGCCGATGCCGGCGGTGGAGATGTTGATGCCCACGTTGTCGGAGACGGTGGCGATGAGCAGCGGGTCGGGGTTGACGTGGTCGCCGGAGCGGAACTCATTGTGGTTCAACACCATAGCGGTGATTTGCGGCGCGATGGTGTCGGCTTGCTCGGGCTCGGCGAAGCCGCTGACGTAGAATTGGCGGTTGGCGCCGATGGCTTCGGCGTTGGAGTTGGTGGCGGCGGCGTAGAGCGAGAGCGTGGCCGGGCGGAAGTTGTCGGCAATTTCGGAGGGCATGGCCACAGTGAGGGTGAATCGGCCGTCGGTGACGGTGGCGCCGCCGGCAAAGAGTTTGCTGCCTTGGGTGTCGAAGATGTCCTCACGGCCGTTGCCATTGCCGTGGGTGACGATTGACTGTAAGGCGTCGAACATTTCAGCGGTGAGGGTGCCTTGGAAGTCGGTGAATTCGGTGCCGTCGGGGCGGAGGATGCAGCCGGTGATTTGCACGGTTTGCAAGGCGGAGATGGTCACTTGGTTTTCTTCGGTGGGTTCTACACCGTTGATTGTCAGTACTTTGATGGTGTTGTCGGGGGTGACGATGCGGAGTGCGGGGTCGCCCATGAACACGAAGCGCAAGCGGTTGGGGTTAGAGATGTGCGAGCCGGCGGAGTTGCGGATATCGTTTTTGGAGCGGCGATAGACTTCGCCCGGGGTGAGCAGGCGGCCGTCGGCATCGCGCTCGAGGGTATGGCGGCCGAGCGAGGCGAGGAAGTAGCCGTTGTCGGAGATGAACACGGGGCGGGTGGCTGACACCATGCCGATGCAGCCGCCGTAGCGTTCGTTGAACATAATCTCGCCGCCGGAGGTGGTTTGGCTGTCCCAGCGCAGGAAGTCGCAGGTGGATGCGACCACGAAGGGCACGTGGCGGAGGTACAGGTTGTTGAGGTCGGTGTAGGTGAACTGGCCGTCGCCGGTCCAAGAGTGGTTGTTGGCGTGGCCGGTGAAGAACCACCACACTACGCCTTGGTCGAGCGCTTGGAACATGTCGCGCCGCGCATCGGGGTACTCGCCCGACGATTTGAGGTAGGCGTCGAGGTATACTTTGGTAACTATATGTTGCTGATTATCAGTGGCTAAGAAGTTTTCAATCATCTTCTCGGCCTGCTGGAGGTGTACGCCCACGTCCTCGTCGTCGGCCACAACCATCATGCGGTTCTTCCACAGGTCGCGCTTCGAGGAGTAAGCATATTGGTAGATTTTGTCCACGATGGATGCGCCGTCCACTGCCGAAGTCATCGGGATACGGCCTACGGCGATGGTGAGGTCGTCCAGGCCCAAGTCGGCGCCGCTGTTGTCGCCCAAAATGGCCACGAAGTCGTCGGTGGAATAGCCGTCGTTGTCGGTGAGCGACGACTTGGCTGCTCGCACCACCCATGCGGGCATGGTGGTGTAACCCAAGGCGCGCGTCGAAGCCATTAACTCGCGGTGGTCCAAGGTGGTACGGCCTAACAGTAAGGCGTATTTGAGGGTATGTGCGGTGGCAAGGGAGCGGTCGTAGCGCATCTTGAAATACTTGCGTAAGGCGCTGACGTCGGCGCAACCCGAGGCAAACTCGTGATACACTTCGTCGGCCAACACCACCTCTACTTTGAGCGAATCCAAGTCGGCGTGGAGGTCGGCCAAGCGCTGCGCCTGCTGCGCCAATGCCGCCGGGGTAATGATTACCATATCTACCTCAGCATCAGCACCATGCAGGTCCTGATTGGCCACGCTGCCCACAATCTGCGGCTCGGGCAACTGCGCCCCGGGGCGCCATGCCACAAACGACCGCATGGTGCCGTTGGTGGCGTGCCACTGCAACGCGTTCCCTGCCGACTTGCCGCTCAGCACGGTCACATCGGCCGGATTGGTCACATCCCACAGGCGCACGTCGGCCGGCGCATCGGCCATCTGAATGTTCGGAAGATCGGCCCAAAACTGCACGTAGCCCTCGGCAGGCATGGTCAGTGTGCGCTTATAGCTAAACGCGAAGAAGTCCAAGTTGGCCTTCGAAACCACCCCGGCCGAGCTGAACTTCAGCGTCAGTTCAAACTTGTCGGCGTCTTTGGGTATGATGGTGCGGCGCGAGGTGCCGATCGAGGCATGCACATAGTGTGAATCCGAAGTGGCCGGAATCCTATCTGAGGAAATGGCATCCACCGGCGCGCCGTCGAGGATGAACGACAGGGTGGCCGCTCCACCTACGGTGGACGTCACGAACTGGCACTCCATGAAGATGCCCGAATCAGCAATGCGACCAGGCGTTTGGACCGTGTACGAGCGCTGCGGGGTGTAGCGAAAATCTTCACCAACGAACAGCGGGCCGGCCTCACATGCCTGCTCGGTTTCGTTCTCCAACTGCACACGGCCCCACACATACGACGAAGCCACGTCATAGCCATCGACCAACGACGAGGCATCAATGGCGCGCGGCACGGCACGCTCGGCCTCGCTCGTGGCGGTCACGAAGTAATACCCGGCAGTAGTGTACGGACTATTCTCGCGGTGATAATAACTGCCCGTATTCTCCCACTTATCAGGGCCATAGGCATAAAATACCACCTCGCCATCCACCACGTCGGTTTGAACCTGAGGCAGGTCGTCCACATAATTATTGAACGACAACACATCAGAAATGCGGTTGCCGCCATAACCGTAAATGCGGACACTCTCCGCCGACATTCCCATCTGAGCCAGCAGCGACTTCGACAGCCGATACACACCCGTGGCGTCCACCCGAATCTTCACCCAGTTACCCTGAGCCAACACCGAGTGCTCACAATACGTCTCCGGTGCGAAAGCCCACGCTCCCGCAGCCCACATAGTCATTGCCGCGCAGAAGGCCGCGACCCGCCTGATCATGTCATTTAACATATTCATATAAAATCACATAACTATAACGTACCGCGCCGCAAAATATTGCATACCGGGGCGGTGGGTTGGCGCGGGCGGTTAGAGGGGGGTGGAGGTTTGGCGACCCCAGGTGGCGCGGTCGAGGTTGCGGTAGCGGATGGCTTCGCGCACGTGGTCGG
>CAMGBT010000036.1 GCA_946011725.1 uncultured Bacteroidales bacterium
GTGGGTGCGGGTGCTGATTGGGTGAGCCGTCATCTCCTTCTAGGAGGTGAACGACGTCATCGAAAAAATGGGCCGCCCGAGCCAAATCGCCGGCATCGACGACGACGCCCCCGCCAACGGCCCCACCGCCGCCCAACCCGGCGCCCAGCCCGGCCCCACCCCGCCCCCGTTCGCAATGCCCACGCCCCCGGCACCCAACAAGCGCTTCTACCGCAACGTCGACAACAAAGTCTTCGGCGGCGTCATCTCCGGCCTCGCCCTCTACCTCGGCTGGAACGTCAACGTAATGCGTGCGCTCACCGTGATACTCAGCGTCTGCTTCGGCACCATCTTCTAGCTGTTCTGGGTAATCGTGATCCTCTACCTCATCGCTTGGATGATCGTCCCTCCAGCCGTAACCCCGCTCCAAAAGCTCGAAGCGAGCGGCCAACCCATCACCATGAACAATCTCGGCCAAACCGTAATCAATAACAACGCCCCCTTCAACACCTCCGGCTCCGGCTCCGATTTTATCGGCAAAGTCCTGGCCATTTTCGGCAAACTTGTTATCGGCTTCTTCGGATTGATGGCCGGCATAGGCATCATCGTCACCCTGTGGTTCTTCATCTGCGCCGTCGCCGGCATCATCTCATCGCTGATGTGGGGTTCCACCTACTGGTTCGACGTTTTCGACTTCGGCGGCAGCGGCAGCCCCATCGTCTTCGGCATCTTCATGGCCCTCACCATGCTCGCATGCATCATTCCCGCCATCGCCATCTTCTGGGGCGCGTGCACCATCTTCTTCAAAGCCAAAGGCGCTTCGCGTTCGCTCATCATCACCTCCATCATCATAGAAGTACTGCTGATCATCGGCGCCCTGGTCACCTTCACCTACTATGCCTCCACCTTGCACACGTGCGCTCTGCTATCGCCCGTCATCGTCTCATTCTCCACTCTCCAACTCTGCTAAAGCGCATATCCGTACCTGCAATCCGCGGCCCCTTCCGGCCGCGGATTGCTTTTTGCACACCCTTTGGCGAAATTTTTCATCCAATCAAGCAATAATATACAAATCACTGCGTTATAATAGCAAATATCAACTTAAACCACGGCCTGCCTATGGATAAAAATTCTACTTCAACCATCAACAGCAAGGCTCGCAACATTGGCGCCAAAGCATCCCCCAAAGCCATCACCTTGGCTCTCCTGCGCCAATTCGCCCACGCCTACTGCCCCCTCACCACATCGTATAAGGCCGGACTGGTGCTCAACTAAGCACTCCAACCTTAAATCACAAGCGCCACCCTCCGGTGGCGCTTGTGGCATCACCCACCCCGCCGCACCCCCGCCCACGTTTTCGTCTCCGGCGAAGCAGCTTTAGCTGCCCAATCGGGCTCTTTCGAGCTTACTTTCGACTTATTTTACCGGAAATTGCGGATTTTTTTGTTAAAAATGCTTGCGCTTATTGTGAGAGTGTGAAATTTTTGCTTAATTTGCCACCGATAACTACTAACACTCTACAATCTACTACTAACCAAACAATCTGAACGACGTTTATGAACAGTCTTATGAGAATCTCAACTGTGCTGTTGGCATTGGGCGCGAGCGCATTCGCAGCCTCCGCCCAGAGCATGACAGTGGTGCTGACTGATGGTAGTACCAAGAAGTTCGGCACGGATTATGTGAGTCAAGTCACTTTGCGCGAAGGACAAACCGACGTGCCCGAGTTGGAGATGACACAAATCAAATTGGAGCCCTACAGCGGCGGCAATGTCACCGTCACCCTCTCCACCGAGGATGAATCCACCGTCTACAGCCTCGACCTCTACGGCCCCGAGACCGCCGTATTCCTCCACCCCGGCGAGTACCAAGGCTCATTCACCGGCAACGAGTACTATTTCGACCTCAAAGAGGACTACACCTTTGTGAAGACTAACGGCTCGCGCTTGAGCGTGGCCTCCGGCACCGTCACCGTATCCAACACCGCCGCCATCTACACCATCGCCGCCGAGCTCACCCTCAGCGACGGCTCCCTCACCAAGGGCAAATACGTGGGCGAATTACCCAAGTACTCGCAATACTTCACCACCAACATGAACGCCGCCGCCTACGACGAAGACGCCAAGCGTAAAGGCCAATTCGGCGTTACATTCTCCGACGAAGCATTCACCTGCGAAGCCTACTTCGACTTCTTCGCCGCCGAAGATGCCACCACCCTCCCCGATGGCGAGTACGTCTACAGCGAGGACCACACCCCCGGCACCTTCTCCGCCGAAAGCTACTTCGAAACATACGCGCCTTACATCCACTCCGCCCTGCTGCCCGGCAGCAAGATCACCGTGGCCGGTTCCGTCATCACCTTCGACCTGCTGATTGCCGACGGTCGCAAGGGCGAGTTCACATTCAATGGTAACATCACCGGCACGCCCACCTTCAAGAGCGACGAAGTGGTGACTTACACCGCCACCGCTGCCGCCTACAACTCCAACCAGCTCCGCGACAAAGGCGAATTCTACATCAAACTTAACGACGCCGACTGGACTTTCGAAATGGCCATCGACATCTACGCCGACCGCACCGCCACCCTCCTCCCCGCCGGCACCTACACTTTCTCCGACTCCAAAGACCCCGGCACCTTCACTTCCAAGAGTTACATGGATCTCTACTCGCCCTACACCACCTATAAGTTCGCCGAAGGTTCCACCATCACCGTCACCGAAGTCGAAGCCGGCCTGCGCATCGTCATGGACTTCGTAGCCACCAACGGCGACGAGTTCCGCGTCATCTTCGAAGGACAAATCACCGGCACGCCCGAGTTTAAAGAAGAATAACCTAACACCCTGATTATCACTATGAAAAAATATATATCAGCCATAATCATGGCATTAGCAGTGTGCCTCTCGGCCTCTGCCGCCGATGCCGCACACATCTTGGTGGTCAAAGCCAAATCCGGCACCGAAACCGAGTTTAAATTCGCCGACTCGCCCCTGGCCATCTTCTCCGAAGGCCAATTCGTCTTCTCCGCCAACAACGGCCTGCAAACCTTGATGCTCGACGTGGCCGACTTCGACTCGTTCTACTTCAAAACCGCTGAAGGCGGCGTCACCGACACCGAGCTCCAACGTGCAGCCTTTACCCTTACCCCCGACGCCATCTCGGCCCAGCACCTCGCCCCCAACGCCGAAGTGAAAGTGTTCAACGCCGCCGGCGTCCAGCTCATCAGCGCCATCGCCGATGCCGACGGCGCCGTCGTCATCACTCTAAGCCACTTAGCCGCAGGCACTTACATCCTCTCGGCAGACAACTATTCATTCAAATTCACCAAATAACCATAGCGATGAAAACTCTGTTCACTTCCATCATAGCGCTCGCCGTGGCAGCCACCGCTATGGCGCAAAACAACGTCTTGGTGGTGGAGCAAACCAACGGCTCAACCACGGCCATCCCCACCTCCATGATCGGCGGCATCTTCTTTGAAGAAGCACCCGAATACACTCCCGCTCCCTACGCCGGCAACGCCACCTACGGCGAAAAAGGCGACATGGGCTTCTACACCCTCAACCTCTACACCGCCCTGCCCAACGATAACGGCATGATGGCCACTGCCGGCGACGTACAGCTCCAACTGGTGCTCTGCGCCGCAAAGTCGGCCGACATGTACGCCCCCATCATCCCCGCCGGCTACTACACCGAAGGCTCTTCCACTAAGCCCTTCAGCCTCGACATCTCCGCCTCAACCGTGTGGCTCTGCACCGAAGACAACACCGAAGGCGGCATGGACATGATCGTCAGCGGCTCCGTGGACGTGCGCACCACCGACGGCTCTGACTACGACATCCGCATCGAACTCCAATCAATCGGCGGCAACCTCTACAACATCCGCTACCATGGAGCCCTCAAATTCGTGCTCGACGCCACCACCTACGAACCTATCGCCGAGGACCTTAGCACCAACTTCACCAACGGCCAAGGCCGATTCTACGGCAACTGGTTCAACCACTTCACCTCCGACATGACCATGCAATTCTTCGACGGCCAATGGGACGGCAACATCCAAACCCAAGGCTTCTACCTCCAAGTGGCCCTCCAAATGCCCAAGGTCGACAACCCCATGAACCGCGTCCAAGTAACCGCCGACGGCACATACGTCATCGACCCCCGCGAAAAAGTGGACTACTCAGCCTACTACCCCATGACCTTCAACCGCGGATCATACTTTGAAATGTGGGGCATCGGATTCTACACCGGCACATACTTCACCTACATCGCCGAAAACGGCCACCGCTACCTCGGCCTTATCACCGACGGCACAATCACCGTCAGCGAAAACGGTTCCAAATTCGACTTCGACCTCACCACCGACACCGGTTACAAGTTCACCGCCACCTACTCCAAGAAGCCCATCATACAAAACTTCTGCGACAACAACCAAACCGAGATCCTCCGCCCCTACACCACCCTCACCGACGACCACACCATCAACAACTTCACCGACGACCACATCGCCTTCGCATACAACGAGGGCAACACCGTCAACCCATTCCTCAACACATGGGTACTGGCCGTCACCGACATCAACATGGTTAAAGGCGACTACCTCCAATTCTACATCCTCACCGACAACGCCAACGAACTCGCCGACGGCACCTACCAAGTCAACATGACCGAGAAGAACAACACCATCGTAAGCGGTTGCGTTGACTACGGCGGCGGCATGCTCTACTCCTGGTACGGCGACCTCGACACCACCGACTCAGAAGGCGTGCAAAGCGTGCTCGCACCCATCTACGCCGGCACACTCACCATCGCCACCAACACCGACGGCACCCGCACATTCACCTTCAACTTCACCGACGACAACGCCCACGCCCTCACCGGCCAATGGACCGGCGCCTACTACGACTTCACCGACGACCTCAACGGCACCGCCTCCTACCAACACCGCATGAACAAACGCGCCTCCCGCGCCACCTTCCGCCGCTAACCGATAGCCTCCATACACCACCGCGGGCGAATCCAAAAGATTCGCCCGCGCTTTTTCCCATCCGGATGGCCGCCCTCCGCCCACCTGTAGCCCCGAAGCTTGCCTCGGGGTCTGCTTGCCTCGGGGGACCCCGGATGGCCCAACAGCTGTGCCGCCACCTCAACCCCTTCTTTTCGTCTCCGCCCACAAGTAGCCTCGAGGCTTGCCGAACCCGCTGAAAAAGTCGGCAACCGACATTTCTGGGCTGTGGAGCCTCCGCTCACGCGTGGAATGCGTGCCCTCATCGATAACCCGCAGCGGAACGAGCGCGCCAGCGCGAAGTTCCTGTGTGGGGCGCGCACCCTGCTCACACCACCGCAACCATGGAGTGGTTGCCTCGCAGAGGTCGATGCTCAACAGCCTTAATCTTGTTAACATCTTTTAAGGCTATAATAGATTGTTTTATAAGCACTGTTAAATATAATGTTATATTAGTTAAGTTTAGTTAATATATGTACAGAGTTTAAAAAAAATTCTTACATTTGCGAGGAATAAAAAATATAACCAATTATGGAGTTATTTAAAAACAGCAAATTAATGGTAACTATCAGTGATGATAACACACTGATAGTATCCAAAAAAGAAAAAGGAAAGGGCTCCGGCTGTTGTGGCTCAACAGAAGTGAGCCAAAGCAGTACCAACCTGAGCGAAGTAATCGCAATGATTCCTTACAAAGGCGGCAATTCTGTAGCTATTGCTTTAACTGATGGTTCAATGAATCTGACGATGAACAAAACTGCAGTAACGCAACTCATCGATAAATGGAATGCTATTCCAAAATCCTTCACAACTGAACTGCTGTTCGAGAAAAAGAAATTGCAGTGCTACGTGACCTCTCATGGACATCTGCTGCTCGTTTCAAAAACAAAATCGATTTGCAGCAGTCAGAAAATCGAAGCTCTCGGTCTTTCTATGGCGGACATAGTGCTGGTAGAAGGGCTGAAAAAATGGATCGGCAAGGAAACATTATTTATGTGTACCGAAAAACATGCCATAGAGGTGAAATCCGTCGAGAGTGACGTGATAGAGCGCCTTCGCACCGAGGCGATAAATAATGGAGCCAAACTGTCCAAGGTAAAAGTGTATCGTAGAGCCTTCAGATTTACGCTCAAACCCAAACGCTGCACAGAATATCTCTACACTACAGACAAAGGTGTAGCTTATTATTATAAGGACGGTGGTGATGATTCGGTGTTCCACTTCGCTCCCTGGGATGGCATTAACAGCTGTATTGCATCCAAAGGATGCTGTAAAAAGAAACTGATTGTGATTGCCAAGGATATCATCATCACACAAAATAAATTCGGGGCAACGAGCGTTAACGAAATCGTCGAATTGGTCAATCAGAAAGTTTCTGACAACGCAGGCAAAGGAAAGATGTTCGGAAAGGGTAGCAACAGAGTTTGCGTAACCGACACACATGTAATCTGCATCGGTAAAGGAAAGTTAGAAGCCCACAGCAAACCGTACACCGACGGCCAGCTGATCAGAAAGTCATGGTTCTCTTCCTACGTGAACATAAGCGGCTTCGAAGTGAAAGTGGGACGAAATCAATGGAAAGGCTTTTGCTGCTCTAAAGGTTCGTTCTATAACGCTGTCACGGCTGAGCCGTCACGCGAACTCATAACAAAAGCCGAAGAACACAGATTATAAAAATATGGTTGGAATCAGCACGCCAAAACGGTATATATACATTAATTTATATGCTTGGATTCTGTTGATCTCCTCTGTTATCATCGCCCTTATTCCGCTGTATAAGATTACGGTTTGGCTAATAGCGTTGCAAGCAGCATTTATTCTGCCAATGACAATATTTGCAATCCAGATATTAAAGCAGTTTCCAAGCAAGCAACGGGAGTATCGGAATCTTATAGAGCGAAACAAAGATCGATTGCGCCCGGATACTTTCTGGCTCTACGCGGATGCGCCCTGCGGCAGATTGCTGATGTGGTTAGTTCTGAAAGATTTAGGCTATGATCGCTCTACCTATCGCAGTATAGTGAAAAAATACAAATGACGAAGCTGTTTAAACGCGAAGAAAATATCCTTTCATAGTTTCTACTTATTGTAGAACCGTTTAAACTACTTCCGCCTACGCACTCCAGAATCGATTGGGCAGCGAAATTCTATTTTCGTTGCCCAATTTCATTTCATTATTTACCTGTAGCCGTGGCTTGCCGAGGCATACCCGGATGGCCCCTCTTTTCAACTCAGCAAAGCAGCTTCAGCAAAGCCCCAATCTGAATTATGGGGTCAATGTAAAACAATGGTTGAAGTGTTAAACTATTTTGACATGCTATTAGGGATCAATGTAAAAGCCGGTTGTTAAATCTGTAAAAACCGCGGAGCGGTTGCTTTTTAGATAACACCACGTTGGCACGAAACGAAGGGTAAGCGAAGCGACCGAAGCGTAGTGCCTACGTGGTGCAAAAGTACATAATCCAATTCGAACCGCAGAGCGGTTCCTTATACAGGACTTCGAACAGCGTGCGTAAGGAACCGCTCTGCGGTTCGTGGATAGAGGGATGCGTCTGTCACCACATAGTCGCTTCGCTCCAAAGTGGTGTTATCTAAAAAGAAACGCGCTCCGCGCGTAATTAGCACTCCCAGAGAAGTTTTTAACATTTCAACCGATTTTCTACATTGACCAGTAAAAATCGTTCCTCCCTCAGCCGGATGGTTTCGTGAAAAAATCGTTGAGATTGCCTTCTTTATTTGCGTGTGTATTACACAATGCCGAGTAGATAGGGAAAGAGCGCGGCCCGAGGTGGGTCGCGCTCTTTATCTGAAGGGGTTAGGTTTGATTAGTCGTTGAGTATTTCGCCGGTGGTTTCGTCTACGAGGACTTCTTCGTCGTCGGTGTCGGGGATGAGCATTTCGTCTTTGGAGCCGACGATGAGTTGGGAGTATTCGCGGAGGCCGGTGCCGGCGGGAATGAGGTGACCGCAGATGACGTTTTCTTTCATGCCTTCGAGCAGGTCGGTCTTGCCTTGGATGGCAGCTTCGTTGAGCACCTTGGTGGTTTCTTGGAAGGATGCTGCTGAGATGAAGCTGGAGGTTTGGAGTGCGGCGCGAGTGATACCTTGGAGGATTTGCTCGGAGGTGGCGGGGACTGCGTCGCGGACTTGCACGAGTCGGAGGTCACGGCGTTTGAGGGCGGAGTTTTCGTCGCGGAGGCGTCGGGCGGTGATGATTTGGCCGGGGCGGAGGTCTTCGCTGTCGCCGGCGTCGGTGACTACTTTCTTGCCCCAGATGCGGTCGTTTTCGTCCATGAAGTCGCGTTTGTCGACTACTTGCTGTTCGAGGAAGCAGGTGTCGCCGGGATCGAGGATGGTGACTTTGCGCATCATTTGGCGGACGATAACTTCGAAGTGTTTGTCGTTGATCTTCACACCTTGCATGCGGTAAACGTCTTGAACTTCGTTGACGATGTATTCTTGCACGGCTGTGGGCCCCATGATGTTGAGGATGTCGGCCGGGGTGATGGCACCGTCGGACAGGGGTGTGCCGGCGCGAACTACGTCGTTTTCTTGTACCAGGATTTGTTTGGACAGGGGCACGAGGTATTTCTTGACTTCGCCGAGTTTGGAGGTGACGGAGATTTCGCGGTTGCCGCGTTTAACTTTGCCGAAGTGCACTTCGCCGTCGATTTAGGAAACGATGGCGGGGTTTGAGGGGGTGCGAGCTTCGAAGAGTGAGGTAACGCGGGGGATACCGCGGGTGCTGTCGCCGGCACCGCCTGCTGCGCGGGGGCTCTTGGCTACGGTGTCGCCGGCTTTGACTTCGTCGCCGTCGTTGAAGATAAGGTGGGCGCCTACGGGGAGGGAGTATGTAACGAGGATTTGTCCGTTGGCGTCGAGGATGTTGAGTTCGGGTACGCGAGCGCGGTCGCGGGATTCGATGATGACTTTATCTTCGAGACCGGATTGTTCGTCGACGTCGACGCGGTAGTTAATGTTTTCGAGCAGGTTGGTGTATTGGAGTCGACCGGCGAATTCGGTGATGATGACGGTGTTGAAGGGGTCCCATTCGCAGATGACGTCGCCTTTGTGGACTTCGTCACCGGCGGCGAAGTAGAGTTTGGAGCCGTATTGGATGGGGGCGTTGGTGAGCATCATGCCGGTGGTGTGGTCGTTGATGCGCATTTCGGCGAGGCGTCCGAGGACTACGTGTACTTTCTTGCCGTTGGGGCCGACTTCGTTGGTTTCGACGGTGCGGAGCTCGTCGATTTCGAGGCGGCCATCGTAGCGTGATTTGAGGCTTGAGATTGCAGCGACGTTAGAAGCTACACCACCGACGTGGAATGTACGAAGTGTAAGCTGTGTACCGGGTTCACCGATGGATTGAGCGGCGATAACGCCGACGGCTTCGCCTTTTTGTACGAGGCGGCTCTTGGAGAGGTCGCGGCCGTAGCATTTGGCGCAGACGCCTTTTTTGCATTCGCAGGTGAGGACGGAGCGGATTTCGACGGATTCGATGGGTGATTGGTCGATGAGTTCGGCGGCGGCATCGTTGATTTCTTCGCCGGCAGCGACGATGACTTCGCCGTTGCGGGGGTCTATGATGTCGTGCACTGACACGCGGCCGAGGATGCGTTCGCCCAGGGAGGCAACCACTTCGTCGTTGTTTTTGATTTCGCGACAGATGAGGCCGCGGAGTGTGCCGCAGTCTTCTTCGGTGATGATAACGTCGTGGGCCACGTCGACCAGACGGCGGGTGAGGTAACCGGCGTCGGCGGTTTTGAGGGCGGTATCGGCCAAACCTTTACGTGCACCGTGGGTTGAGATGAAGTATTCCAACACGGAGAGGCCTTCTTTGAAGTTGGCCAAAATCGGGTTTTCGATGATTTGGCCGCCTTCGGCACCGGCTTTTTGGGGTTTGGCCATAAGGCCACGCATACCGGCGAGCTGACGGATCTGGTCTTTCGAACCACGGGCGCCGGAGTCGAGCATCATGTAGACGGCGTTGAAGCCTTGGTTAGCTTCGGCCATTTGCTTCATGAGGATTTCGGTGAGGCGTGAGTTGACGTGTGTCCAGATATCGATGATTTGGTTGTAGCGTTCGGTGTTGGTGATGAAGCCCATGGCGTAGTTATCGGCTACTTCTTGGACTTGACGATAACCTTCTTCCACGATTTCCTTCTTTTCTTCGGGGATGATAACGTCGCCGAGGTTGAACGACAGGCCGCCTTCGAATGCCATGCGGTAACCGAGGTTCTTGATGTCGTCAAGGAATTGAGCGGAGCGGGGGATACCGCAGCGCTTGATTACGCGGGAGATGATGTCGCGGAGGGATTTTTTGGAGAGGATGGTGTTGACGTAACCGATTTCGGCGGGGACGTATTGGTTAACGAGCACGCGGCCTACGGAAGTGTCTTTGACGAGGTGGCGGATGGGGTTGCCATCAGCGTCGATGTCGTCGACCATGACGGTAACGGGGGCGTGGAGAGTAACTTTGCCTTCATTGTAAGCGATTTCGGCTTCTTCGGGGCCGTAGAAGATTGATCCTTCGCCTTTGTCGCCTTTGCGGAGCTTGGTGATGTAGTAGAGGCCGAGGACCATGTCCTGCGAGGGCACGGTGATAGGAGCGCCGTTGGCGGGGTTGAGGATGTTGTGAGAGCCGAGCATGAGGAGCTGAGCTTCGAGAATGGCTTCGTTGCCCAGGGGAAGGTGCACGGCCATTTGGTCACCGTCGAAGTCGGCGTTGAACGCGGTACAAGCGAGGGGGTGCAATTGGATGGCCTTACCTTCGATCATTTTGGGCTGGAAGGCTTGGATACCGAGGCGGTGCAGTGTCGGGGCACGGTTGAGCAGCACGGGGTGGCCTTTCATCACGTTTTCGAGGATGTCCCAAACCACGGGTTCTTTGCGGTCAACGATTTTCTTGGCGCTCTTTACAGTCTTGACGATGCCGCGTTCGATGAGTTTGCGGATGACGAAGGGTTTGTAAAGTTCGGCAGCCATGTATTTGGGGATACCGCATTCGTGCATTTTGAGTTCGGGGCCAACGACGATAACGGAACGAGCGGAGTAGTCGACACGTTTACCGAGGAGGTTTTGACGGAAACGGCCTTGCTTACCTTTGAGCGAGTCGGACAGCGACTTGAGGGGACGGTTGGCGTCGCTCTTGACGGCTGACGACTTGCGGGAGTTATCGAGCAGAGAGTCAACGGCTTCTTGGAGCATACGTTTTTCGTTGCGCAGAATCACTTCGGGCGCTTTGATTTCCATCAAGCGTTTGAGGCGGTTGTTGCGAATGATTACGCGGCGATAGAGGTCGTTGAGGTCGGATGTGGCGAAGCGGCCGCCATCGAGGGGCACGAGGGGGCGCAATTCGGGTGGAATTACGGGCACGGCTTCGAGGATCATCCATTCGGGCTTGTTGCGGTTGCGTGAAGCACGGAATGATTCCACCACGTGGAGGCGTTTGAGGGCTTCGGTTTTACGTTGTTGAGAGCCGTCGGTGTCGGCCTGGTGACGGAGCTCGTATGAGAGCGCGTCGAGGTCGAGTTCTTTGAGGAGGTCGTAGATGGCCTCGGCGCCCATTTTTGCGATGAACTTGTCGGGGTTCTCGTTTTCGAGGGCGGAGTTACCGGCGGGGAGGTTGTCGACGATGTCGAAGTATTCTTCCTCGGTGAGGAGGTCGAGGCGTTCGACGCCTTCGGCCACACCGGGTTGAATCACGATATAGCGTTCGTAGTAGATAACGGAATCGAGCTTTTTGGAGGGCAGGCCCAGCAGGTAGCCGATTTTGTTGGGCAGTGAGCGGAAGTACCAGATGTGAGCCACGGGTACCACGAGTTTGATGTGACCCATGCGTTCGCGGCGCACTTTCTTTTCGGTGACTTCAACGCCGCAACGGTCGCAGACGATGCCTTTGTATCGGATGCGTTTGTACTTACCGCAGTGACATTCGTAGTCCTTTACCGGGCCGAAGATGCGTTCGCAGAAGAGGCCGTCGCGCTCGGGTTTGTAAGTGCGATAGTTGATGGTTTCGGGCTTGAGGACTTCGCCGCTCGACATCTCCAAAATCGACTCGGGCGAAGCGAGGCCGATTGTGATTTTGGAGAAGACGTTTTTGCTTTGTTTGTCTCTTTTAAAGGCCATATATTGAGTGCAGATAAATCGTTATTAGTTTTCGAGAGAGATGCTCAGGCCTAAGCCGCGAAGTTCGTGGAGCAGCACGTTGAGCGATTCGGGGATACCGGGAGTGGGCATATTGTCGCCTTTGACGATGGCTTCGTAGGCTTTAGAGCGGCCGTTGACATCGTCGGACTTGATGGTGAGGATTTCCTGCAGGATGTGAGATGCGCCGAAAGCTTCGAGCGCCCAAACTTCCATTTCACCGAAGCGCTGGCCACCGAATTGGGCTTTACCGCCGAGGGGCTGCTGGGTGATGAGGGAGTACGGGCCGATGCTACGAGCGTGCATTTTGTCTTCAACCATGTGGCCGAGTTTGAGCATGTAGATAACGCCCACGGTGGCGGGTTGGTCGAAGCGCACGCCTGTGCCGCCGTCGTAGAGGTAGGTTTTACCGTAGCGGGGCAGGCCGGCTTTGTCGGTCCATTCGTTGAGGTCGTCCAAGGTGGCGCCGTCGAAAATCGGGGTGGCGAATTTTTCGCCGAGTTCGCGGCCGGCCCAACCGAGCACGGTCTCGAAAATCTGGCCGAGGTTCATACGCGAGGGCACGCCCAGGGGGTTGAGGCAGATGTCCACGGGAGTACCGTCGGCCAAGAAGGGCATGTCTTCCTGGCGCACGATACGCGACACGATACCTTTGTTACCGTGGCGGCCGGCCATCTTATCACCTACGCCGATTTTACGTTTTTTGGCGATGTAAACTTTGGCGATCTTCATGATGCCGGAGGGGAGTTCGTCGCCGATGCTGAGGTCGAACTTGCGGCGGCGGAGTTCGGCATCGATTTCTTTGGACTTGCGGAGGTAGTTGACGATGCAACGGCGGATGAGGTCGTTTTTGTGGGCATCGGCGGTCCACTTCGACAGGTTGACGGTGTCGTAGTTGATATCGCGGAGGATGTCGGCGGTGAATTTGGTTCCTTTGGGGATGATTTCGCTGCCGAGGAAGTCCTTGACGCCGGCGGAGGTCTTGCCGTTGGTGAGAGTCAGGAGTTTGTCAACGAGGATGGCACGCAGAGCGTTTTGCTTTTCTTCGTATTCTTCGTCGAGCTTGGGCAACATGGCGTTGGCGGCTTTACCGCGGCCTTTCTTCTCGGCGCGGGAGAAGAGGTTGGTGCCGATAACCACGCCTTTGAGCGAGGGGGAAGCCTTGAGGGAAGCGTCCTTCACGTCGCCGGCCTTGTCGCCGAAGATGGCGCGGAGGAGCTTTTCTTCGGGGGTGGGATCGGATTCGCCTTTGGGGGTGATTTTACCGATCATGATGTCGCCGGGAACCACGTGAGCGCCGATGCGGATGATGCCGCGTTCGTCGAGGTCTTTGGTGGCGTCTTCGCTGACGTTGGGGATGTCGGAGGTGAGTTCTTCGAGGCCGCGTTTGGTTTCGCGCACTTCGAGGGAGTATTCGTCGACGTGAACGGAAGTGAGGAGGTCGTCGCGCACTACGCGTTCGTTGAGCACGATAGCGTCCTCATAGTTGTAACCTTTCCAAGGCATGAAGGCCACTTTGAGGTTGCGGCCGAGGGCGAGTTCGCCGGCTTCGGTGGCATAACCTTCGGTGAGGATGTCGCCTTTTTCCACGCGTTGACCTGCGTCGCAGATGGGACGGAGGTCGATGGTCATGCTTTGGTTGGTCTTACGCCATTTGGGGATGATGTATTCTTTAACGGGGCTGTCGAATGCCACGAATTCGTCTTCTTCGGAACGGTCGTAGCGGATGCGGATTACGGTAGAATCCACAAATTCGATAACGCCGGGGCCTTCGGCCATGATTTGGGTGCGAGAGTCGCGTGCGAGCTGAGCTTCGATGCCGGTGCCCACGATGGGGGCTTCGGAGCGCATCAAGGGCACAGCCTGGCGCATCATGTTCGAACCCATCAGGGCGCGGTTGGCGTCGTCGTGTTCGAGGAAGGGGATGAGCGAAGCGGCGATGGAGGCAATCTGCTGGGGAGCCACGTCCATGAGTTCTACTTCGCCGGGGGCAACCACGGGGAAGTCGGCGTCGAGACGAGCTTTAACGCGGTCGCGCACGAATCCGCCTTCGGCGGTGAGCGGGGCGTTGCCTTGAGCAATGATTTTGCCTTCTTCGTTCTCGGCGGTGAGGTACACCACTTCGTCGTTGTTGAGGTTTACTTTGGCATCCTTAACTACGCGGTAGGGAGTTTCGATGAAGCCGAGGTCGTTGATCTTGGCGTACACGCACAACGATGAGATCAGACCGATGTTAGGACCTTCCGGGGTTTCGATCGGGCAGAGACGGCCGTAGTGAGTGTAGTGAACGTCGCGCACTTCGAAGCCGGCGCGCTCGCGGGAGAGGCCGCCGGGGCCGAGGGCCGACATACGACGCTTGTGAGTGATTTCGGCCAGCGGGTTGGTTTGGTCCATGAACTGGGAGAGCGCGCTGGTGCCGAAGAATGTATTGATAACGCTGGAGATTGTCTTGGCGTTGATGAGGTCGATGGGGGTAAATACCTCGCTGTCGCGCACGTTCATCTTCTCGCGGATGGTGCGGGCCATGCGGTTGAGGCCCACGCCGAATTGGTTGTAGAGCTGCTCGCCCACGGTGCGCACACGGCGGTTGCTGAGGTGGTCGATGTCGTCGACATCGGCTTTGGAGTTGATGAGTTCGATGAGGTATTTGATAATGCTGATGATATCCTCGCGGGTGAGCACTTTCACTTCCATGGGTGTGTCGAGGCCGAGCTTTTTGTCGATGCGATAGCGGCCCACTTCACCGAGGTCATAGCGTTTTTCGGAGAAGAAGAGGTTTTGGATAACTTCGCGAGCAGAAGCGTCGTCTGGCGGTTCGGCGTTGCGGAGTTGGCGATAGATGTACTGCACGGCCTCTTTTTCGGAGTTGGTTTGGTCGCGTTGCAGTGTGTTGATGATGATGGAGTAGTCCGACGAAGCAGCGTCTTCGGTGTGGAGGAGGATGTGCTTAACGCCGCTTTCGAGGATGCGGTCGATGAGGTCCTCTTCGAGCACGGTTTCGCGGTCGATGACTACTTCGTTACGTTCGATTGACACTACTTCACCGGTGTCGGCGTCAGCGTAGTCTTCGAACCAAGTTTTGAGCACGCGTGCAGCGAGCTTGCGGCCGATGGCTTTGCGGAGGTTTTCTTCGGTAACTTCTACCTCCTCGGCCATGCCGAAGATTTCGATGATGTCCTTATCGCTCTCAAGGCCGATAGCGCGCAACAGCGTGGTCACGGGCAATTTTTTCTTACGGTCGATGTAAGCGTACATCACGTTGTTAATATCGGTGGCGAACTCAATCCAGGAGCCGCGGAACGGGATGATGCGGGCAGAATAGAGTTTGGTGCCGTTGGCGTGGGTGCTTTGACCGAAGAACACGCCGGGAGAACGGTGGAGCTGCGACACAACGACGCGTTCGGCGCCATTGATCACAAAAGTACCCTTCTCAGTCATATACGGGATCGGGCCCAGATACACGTCCTGGATTTCGGTGGCGAAATCTTCGTGATCGGGGTCGGTGCAGTAGAGTTTGAGTTTAGCCTTGAGAGGCACGGAGTATGTCAGACCGCGTTCGAGACATTCCTCGATGGTGTAGCGTGGCGGGTCGATGTAATAGTCGAGGAACTCGAGCACGAAGTTATTACGAGTGTCGGCTATCGGGAAGTTTTCGGCAAAGACCTTGTAAAGACCTTCATTGTTGCGTTTTTCCGGGGGAGTGTCGAGCTGGAGGAAGTCGTGGAACGACTTGAGCTGCACTTCAAGGAAGTCAGGGTAAGGAAGCGGGTTCTTTACCGTAGCAAAATTTATGCGTGGTTTAGCAGTGGTGACTGACATCTATGAAATTGTGTTTGAAGGTTGAGAAGGGTTGAAAGGAGGGAGGTAGAGATGGAGATATTGCGTCGAACGTATGCTCCGCCGCGGTTCTCTGCGTGCCGCAGCCAAAAGGGAGGAAGGCTAAGGGAGCAGACACACGCGGGGCGGAACTTACGTTACAACACAATAGGGCTAAGAATACCCCCGCAAGGGGTTTTCTTAACCCATTGTCCTGACAGTCAGGCGTATTATTTGAGTTCAACTTCAGCGCCGGCTTCTTCGAGAGCTGCTTTGAGAGCTTCAGCTTCGTCTTTGGCTGCGCCTTCTTTGATAACGCTGGGAGCACCGTCAACCAGGTCTTTGGCTTCTTTGAGGCCGAGACCGGCAACTTCTTTCACTTTCTTAACGACTTGGAGCTTGTTAGCGCCAGCGCTTTTGAGCACTACGTCGAAAGAGGTTTTTTCTTCCACGGCAGCAGCGCCTGCACCGGGAGCAGCGGCAACGGCTACAGCAGCAGCGGCGGGTTCGATGCCGTATTCTTCTTTGAGGATTTGAGCGAGTTCGTTTACTTCCTTAACGGTGAGGTTAACGAGTTGTTCAGCAAAAGCTTTGATATCTGCCATTTTAGTATATTTTTATTTGTTTGTAATCTTGTTGGGTAGGGGTTTATTCTTTGTTGGAGAGTGTCTCTAAGATGCCATGGAGCTTGTTGCCACCGGACTGAAGAGCGGAGATAACGTTCTTGGCGGGAGATTGCAGCAGAGCCACAACGTCGGCGATAAGTTCGTTTTTGCTCTTGATTTGGGCGAGTGCTTCCAATTGGTCGGCACCAACGTAGATGGTTTCTTCTACATAAGCAGCTTTGAGAGCGGGGAGGGTTGCATCCTTGCCGATGACTTTCTTCAGGAGCTTGGCGGGAGCGTTGCCCACGTTTGTGCACATCAGGGAAGTGCTGCCGTGGAGCACGGGATAGAGTTCCGAGAAGTCGCCGTCTAAGGATTCGAGGGCCTTGTGAAGCAAAGTGTTCTTTACGACCAACAGTTTGATGTCGCTATTGAAACATTCGCGACGAAGGGCGCTTGTTTTCTCTGCATCCATACCAGCAGTTTCTACCAAGTAGAATCCGGCGTAAGATTTGATGGTTTCTGCGATGCTCGCAATTACCAGGGCTTTATCTTCCTTTTTCATTGTCGTTCGTAGTTTAAAGATTATGCTTCAACCGACTTGGGGTCAACTTTGACACCGGGGCTCATGGTCGAAGAAAGATAAATGCTCTTGATATAAGTGCCCTTAGCAGTGGCAGGTTTCAGTTTGATCAAAGTGTTGATAAACTCGCGGGCATTCTCAACCATTTGTTGCGGGGTGAAAGATACTTTACCAATGGAGGAGTGAATGATACCGTTTTTGTCGACCTTGAAGTCGATTTTACCTTTCTTCACTTCTTCAACGGCCTTAGCAACGTCGGGAGTTACAGTGCCGCTCTTGGGGTTAGGCATCAAGCCGCGGGGGCCGAGGATACGACCGAGGGCACCGATTTTACCCATGATTTGGGGCTGAGTGATGATCACGTCAACGTCGGTCCAACCGCCTTTGATCTTTTCGATATATTCGTCGAGGCCTACATAGTCTGCGCCGGCTGCTTTAGCAGCTGCTTCAGCATCGGGGTTGCAGAGTACGAGGACGCGTACAGTTTTGCCTGTGCCGTTAGGAAGGGTAACCACGCCGCGAACCATTTGGTTTGCTTTGCGGGGGTCTACACCGAGACGCACGTCGATATCCAACGAAGCATCGAATTTGGTGAAAGTGATTTCTTTCACTTTTTCAGCTGCTTCAGCCAAGGTGTAACTTTTACCGGCTTCAATCTTGGCAAGGGCTAACTTTTGGTTTTTAGTCAGTTTACTCATTTCAATTGAAGTTTTTAAAGTTATTTACCGGGGAAATCGCCTTTGACGGTGATACCCATACTTCTGGCTGTACCGGCTACCATACGCATAGCAGATTCAACGGTAAAGCAGTTCAAATCGGGCATTTTGTCAGTAGCAATAGCCTGCACTTGATCCCATGTGATTTCGGCCACCTTGGTGCGGTTAGGTTCTTTAGAACCTTTCTTAGCTTTGGAGGCTTCCTTGAGCTGAATAGCCACAGGGGGAGTCTTTACTACGAAGTCGAAAGATTTGTCGGTGTAGTAAGTGATAACTACAGGGAGGATCTTACCGGCTTTGTCCTGGGTGCGGGCATTGAATTGCTTGCAAAACTCCATGATGTTGATACCCTTGGAACCGAGGGCAGGGCCCACAGGAGGCGAGGGATTGGCTGCGCCGCCTTTAATCTGCAATTTGATTTGTCCAGCAATTTCTTTAGCCATTTGTAAAAACTAATTAAAAATTAAAAAATGTGCGTTACTAAAAACATTGGAGCGTAACCTTCCGCCGGATTATTCACGCTCTACTTGCGAATTGTCCAATTCCAGGGGATTCGGACGGCCGAAGATTTTTACCATTACAGTGAGTTTCTTCTTCTCGCGGTCGACCTTTTCGATGGTGCCGGTAAAGCCGTTGAACGGGCCTTCGTTCACCTTGACGGTTTCGCCAACGATGTAGTCGTTAACTTCGCCGTCGGATGGGTCGGTAAGTTCATCGGCAGCACCAAGCATGCGCATGACTTCGGCTTGACGCAGGCGCTCGGGCGCACTGCCCTTTTCGCGTCCGCGCAAAAAGTCAATTACATTTGTAGTGTTGGTGAGCTGATGGATTACCTCGCCGCACAATTCGGCTTCGATGAAGACGTAACCGGAGTAGAGGTTGCGTTCTTTCACCACTTTTTTGCCGTTGCGCACGGTCATCACCTTCTCGGTGGGAATCAACACCTGAAACAGGCTTTTGCCTAAGTCGGTATTTCGGATTTGAGCATCCAAAATTTCTTTGACTTTGGCTTCTTTGCCGGAGATGGCGCGAAGTACGTACCATCCGCGTTTCGGTTGTGTAGCTGAATCAGACACGTTAGTGAAGGAGATTAGAGAGGATTAGAAACTGTAAAGGAAGTGCATCACGAAGTTAGCCACCGCATCCATGAGATAAGTTACAATCGCGGCGATTATAATGGAAGCAATCAACACGAGTAATGCGGATTTGACGACCTGCTTCTTGGTAGGCCAAGAGGTCTTGTAGCGAAGTTCTTCGTAAGACTCTTCGATATTCGTAAGTAGCTTAAGTTTTTTCATTGTCAAAAATTTAGCACGGGAAGAGAGGCTCGAACTCCCGACACCTGGTTTTGGAGACCAGTGCTCTACCGACTGAGCTATTCCCGTGTATTAAGAAAGCGGCCAGGGATGCCGGAGCTGCCGGCCGCTTTCGTTATGAGTTAATTACAGCGTACTGTGTGGTATTACTCAATGATTTCGGTGATTTGACCGGAACCAACGGTGCGACCACCTTCGCGGATAGCGAAACGCAGACCTTTGTCGCAAGCTACGGGGTTGATGAGCTTAACGATGATTTCTACGTGGTCACCGGGCATTACCATTTCAACGCCTTCGGGGAGGGTGATTTCACCGGTAACGTCGAGGGTACGGATGTAGAATTGAGGACGATAGTGGTTGTGGAACGGAGTGTGACGGCCGCCTTCTTCTTTCTTCAGGATGTAGACAGAAGCTTTGAATTCGTCGTGGGGTTTAACGAGACCCGGGTGACAGATAACCATACCGCGACGGATGTCTTTTTTGTCGATACCACGGAGGAGCAGACCTACATTATCGCCGGCTTCACCTTGATCGAGGAGTTTGCGGAACATTTCCACGCCGGTAACAACGGACTTCATGTCAGCGCCGAGACCCATGATTTGTACTTCGTCACCTACTTTTACGACGCCGGTTTCGATACGGCCGGTAGCAACGGTACCACGACCGGTGATCGAGAATACGTCTTCAACAGGCATAAGGAAGGGTTTATCAACGTCGCGGGGAGGCAGGGGAATCCAGCTATCAACAGCATCCATGAGTTCCATAACTTTTGCTTCCCATTTGGGATCGCCGTTGAGGGCGCCGAGAGCAGAGCCGCGGATGATGGGGGTGTTGTCGCCGTCGTATTCGTATTGATCGAGAAGTTCGCGCATTTCCATTTCAACGAGTTCGAGCATTTCTTCGTCGTCGACCATGTCGCACTTGTTGAGGAAAACAACGATACGGGGAACGTTCACCTGGCGAGCCAGAAGGATGTGTTCACGGGTTTGGGGCATGGGACCATCGGTAGCAGCAACTACGATGATAGCGCCGTCCATTTGAGCAGCACCGGTAACCATGTTCTTCACATAGTCAGCGTGGCCCGGGCAGTCAACGTGAGCGTAGTGACGGTTTTTGGTTTCGTATTCAACGTGGGCGGTGTTGATAGTAATACCACGTTCTTTTTCTTCGGGAGCGTTGTCGATTTGGTCGAAGGATTTCACTTCCGAGAGACCGGCTTTAGCCAACACGGTGGTGATGGCGGCGGTGAGAGTGGTTTTACCGTGGTCAACGTGGCCGATGGTGCCGATGTTAACGTGCGGCTTCGTTCTTTCGAATTTCTCTTTAGCCATAGTATGGGTTATATTTTGTTAATGATTAATTCTATTGATTTTTTCACCACGTAGCCGCGATAACGAGTAGACGCTACCGGGGCTGTCAATGTGGATTATTTAGAGCCGATGGCGGGATTTGAACCCGCGACCTCTTCCTTACCAAGGAAGTGCTCTACCCCTGAGCTACATAGGCATATATTTTTCTTTTGAGCGGAAGACGAGGCTCAAACTCGCGACCCGCAGCTTGGAAGGCTGCTGCTCTATCAACTGAGCTACTTCCGCAGAAAGCAGTGGGCGCGGATGGATTCGAACCACCGAAGGCAGAGCCAGCAGATTTACAGTCTGCCCCATTTGGCCACTCTGGAACACGCCCTATTGTGTTACTTTATGCTTCTTCAACTTGAGCCTCTTGTCGGATTCGAACCAACGACCCCGAGATTACAAATCACGTGCTCTGGCCAACTGAGCTAAAGAGGCAGCTTCAATTTTCGATTGCTTCCGGGAGAAGCGGGGTTGTTTCCCGTTTGCGGATGCAAAGTTACGAACAATTTTTGATTCCACAAAATATTTCGCACTTTTTTTTCAAAAATTTTTCATTTTTCGTTTTTCACCCCATTTACACATTAATTATATATACGCGTGAGGGGGCGGGAGGTGAGCGAATTGGCAAAATTAGGCATATTGGACGAATTCACTATGCCGGCCGAGCTGGCGAATTGGGCTAACGCGCCAAGTGGGCGCACGGCGCTTTTCTTTTGCAAAGATGCCGGATTTTTTGTAAATTTGCGCAAAACTTTGAATCTATGGCCAAATTTCTTTGCACACTGATAATGATGGCGGCCGTGATGTCGGCTTCCGCCAAGTATGTGACCATTGCCGACACGCTACGCGCCTCGCGCATCTTTCCCGGCACCCAGCACGCGTTCACCGTCACCGTGCCCGATAGCTACCGGCCCGACCGTCCGGCGGCGCTCTACCTCGGCCTCGATGGCGAGCTGTGCAACGCGCCCGCGGTGATTGATTCGCTCACCGCCGCCGGAGTGATGCCGCCGACCATCGGCGTATTCCTGCAGCCCGGGGTGATTACGGCCGAGGACGGCACCGTGGTGCGCTACAACCGCTCGAACGAGTTCGACAACACTTCCGACCGCTTCGCCCGCTTCCTTGCCGCCGAGCTCCTGCCCACCATCGAATCGCTCACCACCCCCGACGGCCGCCCCATCCGCCTGAGCGCCAACCCCTCTGACCGCATGATTGTCGGCCTTAGCAGCGGCGGCATCTGCGCCTTCGTCACCGCATGGCACCGCCCAGACATGTTCGCCCGCGTGTTCAGCGGTTGCGGCACCTTCGTGGCCATGCGCGGCGGCAACGACCTCGAAGCCATCGTGCGCAAGCATCAGCCGCGCCCCTTGCGAATCTTCCTGCAAGACGGCTACGACGACGTGTGGAACCCGCTGTTCGGCCACTGGTACGAGCACAACCGCCTGCTGGCCTCCGCCCTCGAATTCGCCGGCTATGACTGCCGATTCGACTGGGCCGAAGGCAACCACAGCGTGCGCCGCGCCACCGAAATCTTCGCCGAGATGATGGCGTGGATGTGGCGCGACTACCCCACCCCGATCGCCGCCGGCACATCGGCCAACTCCACCTTAGAGCCGCTGCTCATCCCCGGCGAGCAGTGGCACAGCCAACCCGCCGCCAACTCCCCCACCCCGCAGCTGCGCGCCGTCTACCCCGATTCCACCCTCATGGCCGGGGTGCTCGACAATCCTAACCATCTATACCAGTGGATTTTAGACAGCGAAGGCAACCGCTCCTGCGGCCAGCCGTTCTACTGGCTCCACAGCTACGACAACGCGCCTTTGGCCCTTGCCTCCTTGGCCTTCGATGCCGACGGCAACCTGTGGGCGCTCACCGGTGCCGGCATCCAGATTTGTGACCAAAACGGCCGCGTGCGCGCCATCCTCGCCCTGCCGCAGGACATCAACCTCGGCGCGCCCGCCCAACTCATCCTCGCCGACGGCTGCGCCACCATCCTCACCGCCACTGCCACCTACACCCTGCGCCTCAACCTCCGCGCGCCCACGCCCGGCGTCCGCCCCGCCTCACAAGGCCAAGGCTAAACCCCTCCCGACCACTTGTCTCATTTAAGATTGTAATATAAAAGCTCATCAAAAAGTACGATTTATATCAAAAATTTCGTAACTTCGCAGTTAATCATAAAAATGGGACAATGTAAAAACCCAGTTAAAATATTAAAAGCATTTCCGAGAGTGTTAATTTTTTATATCTGCCACTTGTAGCCCGTAGCCTCGAGGCTTGCCTCGGTGTCTGCTTGCCTCGGATGACCCCGGATGGTCCCGTCGTAGCGCGAAAATTTGATTCTATGGACCTGCGGTTGGTCAACAGCGAAGCT
>CAMGBT010000037.1 GCA_946011725.1 uncultured Bacteroidales bacterium
TCATGATCGTGGTCGTGAGCGGCTTCCGAGCCACAAGCCGCCATAGATATAGCTACTGCTGATCCCAACAGCAGATTTAAAAAGAGTTTCATGAGTTAAAGGGCTTTTGTTGAGGTTAGTATTCTGATATATAAGGAGATAGTGAATTACGCCTCAGGTGGAGCACGCAAATACCCCACAGCCCTGATTGGGCACGCCGGCAGCTCTTGCCGCCGATCCACGGTGATGGTGATTTTGGTGAACGGACGACGATACAGCGGCTCGATGCCGATTGCCTCGAAGCAAAGGTCGAGCAGCGGGTGGGGCATATCCGAGCGCTGGTCGGCCTTATTGAGCCACTCCGACAGGGTGCGGTCGCATTGGCCGTCGGATTCGTCGGAATCGTGGCCGGAGCAACCGTGTTGGTCGTCATAATGCTGATGATGCACCGCACTCAGGCACAAGCATACGCTTCCGTCGGCCTTGTGATGATGGTGCTGGTAAACCATGCCCACCATTAAGGCCAACACCATCAGCATGCTTGCGATTGCCCGTGTGCCGCCCATCAGTCTTATTGCAATGTTTTGTTAAGCGATTCTTGAATGGAAGCAAAGATGTCATCAACGGTGCCGTTACCGTCGATGGCGTGGTAGATGTCTTGCTCGATGTAGAAATCGCGCAAGGGCGAGGTTTGATTGTGGTACACTTTCAGGCGGTTGGTGATGGTTTCGAGGTTGTCGTCGGCACGGCCGGTTTGCTTGCCGCGATTGAGCATACGCTTGATAAGTTCCTGCTCATCAACCTCCAAGCCAATCACTGCGGCAATCTTTTCGCCGTGTTCGGCCATCATCTTGTTGAGGGCTTGCGCTTGTGGAATGGTGCGGGGGAATCCGTCGAAAATCACGCCGTCGCGAGCGTATTCGGGGTTTGAGTCAATCAAATGTTCCAACACGCGAATCATCAAGTCGTCGGGGATGAGTTGGCCCTTCGAGATGTAGCTGTTGGCAATCCGTCCCAACTCCGTGCCGCGAGAGATGTGATCGCGCAGCACTTCGCCGGTGGAAATATGGTGCAAACCATAAGCTTCAATTAATCGGTCGCTCTGGGTGCCTTTACCACTGCCGGGAGCGCCGAAAATCACAATATTCAGCATCAATCTTCTTTTAATACGTATATGTCTTTCAGATTACGGCCCTTCTTGTTAATGTCCAGGCCGAATCCGATGATAAATTTCTTGGGAATCGAAAAGCCGACATAGTCGGGGTTAACAGGCTTGACAAGTGCCTCGGGTTTGAACAGCAATGTGGCGATTTTGATGTCGGCGGGATGGCCTTCCTGCAAGTGGTTCACCAGATTCTCGATGGTGGTGCCGGTGTCCACGATGTCTTCAACCACGATGACGGTGCGGCCCTCGATTTTGTCAGTCAAACCAAGCACTTGCTTCACTTCGCCGGTGGATGAGGTGCCGGAGTAACTCTGCAAGCGAATGAAGGCAATCTCGGCATCTAACTCCTCGCAAGCGCGAAATAGATCGGAGGCAAAGGGGAATGCGCCATTCAACACACATACAAACAGCGGCGAAGTGCCGGCACAGTCGCGCACGATATCGCGGCCTAACTCCTGAATGCGGGCCTCGATGGTGGCGTGAGTAATATATGGTTCGAAGGTCATGCCTTCGTATTCTACTTGTTTCATCTTTCGATTACTAAAAATTTCCGCAAAGGTACGAAATTTTCTGCAAATATCCGCGCATTTGTGAAATTTTTTTCAAAAATTTAGTTCTTTCGTATTCAAGCGAAATGGGCGCAGCTAAAGCTGCTACGCCGCAGACGAAAAGAAGGGCAGCGCGGCTGGCGGTATTATTGTGGATGGCTAAAAGGTGTGCATTTGGGTGTTCGTTGGTTAAAGTTTGTTAAAGATTTGGTGGAGGCGGTGGAAATGTTGTAACTTTGTAATTGCTTTATCGCAGACACATGGGGTTGACTGGTTTTGACAGCGTGTAGAAGCGGTGTGTAAGCGTGCAGAGACATGGTGCTTGACCTCTTTAAACTCAGTGCCGGAAAATTTAACTGGCGAAAACAACTTCGCTCTCGCTGCTTGATTGAAGCATAGTAGATCAGCTTAATCCCCGCGACAGTCGCAGGGACGGGACATCGTCCAAGGCCCTTTTTCCGAGGCGCTTGAATTGACGGTGTTAGAAATCGGAAATAGGCGATGGTTGGCCTCGCGACCGGAGCCGAACTCTTAGAGGATAAGGCGACGATTGGTTGTCACTGACCTGTCGGCGCACCAAAATCAATCAGTGACTACGCACGTAGAAAGCTCATTGATTCCGCGTTTGGACGAGGGTTCAAGTCCCTCCAACTCCACCACAGCGAAGCGCCCGGATTTCGATCCGGGCGCTTCGCTGCATAACATGGCTCTTTCATTTAAACTTTGGTAATCGCAAATAGCGGCTAAATGAATAAAACGAATAAACGAATTAACGAAAAATATTAAAAATTCGTTATTTCGTTAATTCGTTTCTTCGTTTAACCCCACGACTGCACCTTAAATGAAAGAGCCGTGGCTGCATAATGCCCGCCCGCTTTGTTGTGGCGGCGAGCTTTATTTTCCGGGTTAGTCGAAGACGCCTTCTACGCTTTCTTCGCCGGTCTCGGTTTCGGGCGGGAGGTCGCCTAAGTCGCTGTCGCACAGGCTGATGCCGGCGGGGAAGGTGAATTTCTTCGATTGGGAGTAGTGGAGGTGTTGGTCGGCGTAGACTTTGGAGATGTAGAGGCCGTAGATGGGCAGGGCCATCGAGGCGCCTTGGCCCTCGGCCATGGAGTTGAAGTGGATATAGCGTTCTTCGCCGCCGACCCATACGCCGGATACCAAGTCGGGGGTAAAGCCCATGAACCAGCCGTCGGCGTTGTAGTTGGTGGTGCCGGTTTTGCCGCCCATCTGTGCGGTGATGTTGTAGGGCGCACGGCGCAGGCGGTTGCCGGTGCCGCTGTCGACCACGTTGAGCAGGATGGAGAGGATGCGGTAGTAGCCTTTTTCGGTGATGACTTCAGTTTGAATCGGGCCGAACTCGCTGATTATGTTGCCGTTAGAGTCGCAGATGGCAGTGACGAACACGGGGTTGGAGCGCATGCCGTAGTTGGCGAAAGCGCTGTAGGCTGTCACCATTTCTTTGACGGAGACTTCGCAGGGGCCGAGGCAGAGCGAGATCACGGGCGGCAGCTGGTTGGTGATGCCGTAGGAGTGCATACGTTTCACTAATTCGGCGGGGTTGAGCTGTGCCATGAGGCGAGCGGAGATCCAGTTGTTGGAGTTGGTGAGTGCCCAGCGGAGGTCCACCATTTCGCCCACGCGAGCCGAGCCGGCGTTGCGCGGCGACCACGGGCGACCGCTTTCGTCGTAGAACGTGGGTTGCGAGTTGAGCAACTGGTCGCAGGGGGTGAAGTCAGATTCCATGGCGTAGGTATAGAGGAACGGTTTGATGGTGGAGCCGATCTGGCGGCGGCCGGTCGACACCATGTCGTATTGGAAGAAGCGGAAGTCGGGACCGCCCACGTAGGCTTTGACGTAGCCGGTGGTGGGGTCCATCGACATGAATCCGCAGCGCAGGAAGCTCTTGGTGTAGAGGATTGAATCGCGGGGAGTCATGACGGTGTCCACCGGGCCGTTGTAGCTGAACACCACCATCTCGGTGGGGGTGTTGAACTGCTGCTCGATTTCGGCTTCGGAGAGGCCGGCCACGCGGGCCACGCGGTGGCGTTCGCTCTGGCGGATGGCGTTGGCGATGAGGCGGCGGCGCAAATCGGGCGAGAGCTCGGCGGTGTTGGAGGTGTAGGGCGCCACGGAGGAGTTGCGCTTCTCGCGGTTGAACTGGCTTTGGAGGTGGCGCATGTGCTGGGCCACGGCTTCCTCGGCGTAGGTTTGCATGCGCGAGTCGATGGTGGTGTAGATGCGCAGACCGTCGGAGTAGATATCCCAGTGGGTGCCGTCAGGTTTGGGGTTTTTGTCGATCCAGCCGTAGAGCGGGTCGTTGGCCCAGGCTATGGAATCGTCGATGAATTTTTGGCCTTCCCATTCCATATAGTCCGAGCGCACGGGCTTGTGGGCGGTGAGGTAGCGACGTAGCTCTTCGCGGAAGTAGGGCGCAAGACCTTCTTTGTGGTCAACGCGGTGGAAATCAAGCACTAAGGGGAGGGCTTGGAGCGAGTCGAGCTGTTGGCGGGTGAGCATGTCGGCCTTGTACATTTGTTCGAGAACCACGTTGCGGCGGTTGCGTGTGCGCTCGGGTTTGCGCACCGGGTTGAAGTAGGATGGGTTCTTGACCATACCCACCAATGTGGCGGCTTCTTCCACGGTGAGGTCGCGCGGGTCCTTGTTGAAATAAACCTTGGCGGCCGACTTGATACCCACGGCGTTGTAGAGGAAGTCGAACTGGTTGAGATACATCTTGAGGATCTCGTCCTTGGAGTAGAAGCGTTCGAGCTTGACGGCGATCATCCATTCGATGGGCTTCTGCATGGCGCGGGAGAAGAAGCCGTCCGATGGCGGGGTGTAGAGCTGCTTGGCCAACTGCTGAGTGATGGTGGAGCCGCCGCCGGCATTCTTCTGGCGGAGGATCACGGTCTTGACCACCGCGCGCGACAGGGCGCGCATGTCGATGCCGGAGTGATCGAGGAAGCGGGCGTCCTCGGTGGCGATGAGGGCGTTCACCACGTTGTCGGAGATTTCGTCGAGGTCGGCGTATACGCGGTTGCCGGAGTTACGGAAGTAACGGCCGAGCTCCACGCCGTCGGAGGCGTAGATCACGGAGGCGAACTTGTCCTGCGGGTTTCGGAGCTCTTCGATGGGAGGCATGTAGCCGATAACCCCGTTGTAAACCAGGATGAAAAAGAAGATGAGGGCGAGGAACCCGCCGGCGAAAGCAAACCAAAGGAAGCGGATCAGCGACCGTTTCCACGAAGGCGCGTTATTGGAAGAAGTATTAGCAGAATTGGCCATATTCCTTAATGAATAATTTCAAGCTACAAATTTACGGCATTTTTTTGGAATAACAAGCGCTAATGGCAAAAAAAAGTGAGAGGTAAGAGGTAAGAGGCGGTGCGGGCGGCGGGCGGGTGTGGGGCGGAGGTGAAAAAAAGCGGGGCGGCCGCCTGGCCGCCCCGCGGAGTGGGTATGGGTGGGATTAGTTTACGGAGATTTTGAAGGTGCGGCCGTCGACGTTGACTACGTAGATGCCGGCTTGGAGGTTGGTGAGGGGCACTTGGCGGCCGTCGAGGGTGTAGGCGGCTGCGGAGGTGTATTCGCCGAGGATGTCGATGCAGCCTTGGCCGCCGAGGACGATGAAGTTGTCGCCTTGGTTGTCGAGGGTGATGTCATCGAGACCGGCCACGTTATTGGTGGCGAAGACGGCGAAGCAGTTGGGCTCAAGCGATACGGATACGGTGCCGGTGCCGCTGAGGGTGGGCTCGGTCTTGTAGGTGGCGCAGATGAGCTGCGAGTTGGAAGCGGAGAGGTAGGAGGTGGAGGCGGTGACGCTGATGGCTGAGCCGGAGGTGTTGGCGTTGATGAATACCACTACTTCTTTGGAGCCGTTGCGGATGATGAGGGTGCGTGGTTTGCTCATGGAGCCGTCCATGCCGGAGGGGATGAATTGGACGCCTGAGCCCCACAAATCAGCGTTGTCTTTACGCAGGGAGATGAGGGCGCGGAACACGTCGTGGAGAGCTTCGTAGGTGGCGTCGTCCATACGCGACCAGATTACTTTCTTGGGGTCGGTGTTGTTGCCGGAGGAGTTTTTGGTGGATTGGTCGGCAGCGAGTTCGCCGAATTGCCAGATCATTTTGGGACCGGGGATGAGGAGGAGTTGAGCGGCCATAGCGCCGATGCGGCGGCACTTGTTGGCTTTTGACTTGATGGCAGTGGGAGCGTTGGCAGTGATTTTGTAACCGGTGCGTTCTTCGTCGTGGCTTTCAGCGTAGGCGATGATTGAACCGGCGGGACGGCCGTAAGAGTTCCACATTTGGCTCATTTTGCCGCCTTGGGTGTCTTCGTCGTAGCCCATAGCGAATTGGGCGCAGTTGTGGGAGAAGTTTGCCCAGAGGAGTTGGCCGTCGTTGGCCATATCGGTTTCTTCTTGGGAGCCGGCGAGGTTTTCGTTGATATGGATACCGTTGGGCTTGCAGGCGGTGATGAAGGAGTGGAGGCGTTTAGTGTTGGCTACGCGTGAGGAGTTGTATGCTTCGGTGCCGCTGCCGTAGGAGCTGTTGGAGCCGAGGCCTTTAACGAGGTCGAAGCGGAAGCCGTCGACGTTGTAGGCGGTCATCCAGTAGGTGATGGCGTCTTGCCATTGTTGCCAAACGAGGCTGTTGTCTTGGTTCCAGTCGTTGAGCACGCTGTAATCGTGGGGAGCTACCTTATTATAGAAGGGGTTGGATTCGATGGGGTACATTTGGTACCAGGGATGGAGGCCGTCGCTCTGGTTGAATACGATGTCGAGGATAACGGCGATGCCGTTTTGGTGGCAGATTTCGATGAAGTCCTTGTAATCTTTGGGCGAACCGTAAGCTTTATCGGGGGCCATGTAGAAGTTGGTGTTGTAGCCCCACGAGTTGTTGCCGTTGAATTCCATGATAGGCATGAGTTCTACGGCATTTACGCCGAGGTCAACGAGGTAGGGGATCTTTTCGATGGCTTGGCGGATGGTGCCGTTGCCTTCGGCAGCGCCTTCAGTGCCGGTGAAGTCGCGGAGCAGCAGTTCGTAGATGATGAGGTTGTCGTGAGCGGGGATGGTGAAGTTGGAGAACTTGTAGTCGTCGATGTTGCCTTGATAAACGGCGAGCATGGTGTTGTCGAATCGTTCGTAGGGGTATTGGGGGCAGTCGGGCCATACGGTTTTGTCCAAGTACTTGTCGCTATAGCAGTCGAGCACGAGGTGAGCGTAGGGGTCGGCTACTTTGGTGGTGCCGTCGACGATGAAGTAGTAGGGGTAGGGGGTGGAGTTATCAAGGCCGGAAACGGTGATCCAGAAGTAGCGGTTGCCGTTGTAGTCTTGGTAAGCCATAACGTTTTCGTTGCGTACTTCGTAGTTATCCCACGAGGGTACGAGGATCACGGTTTTCTTGTTGGGGGCGGCCAAGCAGAAAGTCACTGAGCCGTCGGCATTCTTCACGGCGCCCATTTTGGGAGTGCCGCCGGGGTAGTTGGCTTGCTTGGAGGCTTCGGGCACGGTCACTTTGAATTCTTTGGTGACGGTTTGGCCGGAGGCTGACTTGGCGGTGGCGGTGAAGGTGTAAGCGCCGAGGGCGGAGAATTTGTAGGTGTGCTTGAGCTCAGTGGCAGAAGCTTGGTGAGCGAGCTGAGTGCCGTTGACAGCGAGGGTCAGTTCGGCGTTTTCGCTCGAGGCTACGGTGAGGGTGATGGATTCGCCTACGGAAGCGATGCCTTCGTTGTTGGAGGAGACGAGCGACACGTTGAAGCCGTCGGGGTGAACATCGATGAAGATGTCGCCGCCGGCAGCGGTCTTACCTTCTTTGCTGCCGGTAGCGTCGCGGAATACCATAGCGATGCGTTCCACGGTTTCGCCGTCGGCCAGGCCGAAGTACGACTTGAAGTCGCCGATGTTGAGGGTGTAAGTGTTAGCGCTCACGTAGGTGAGTTTGTATTTGGCGGCATTGTCGAGCCACTTGGGAGCGTACTGCCAGTCGGAAGCGCCGGTTGACTTGTTAGTGATAAGGCCGATGTGGGCGTAGATGGCAGTGGAGGAGGATAGGTTGGCGAGCGCCTTGTTTGATTCGGAGGCGTCGGGGTGATAAGTAAGGACGATGTTCTGGCTGCTTTGGGTGAGCAGAGGAGGATTTGAGGTGACGATCTGCGCGGCAGCGCTGAAGATCGAAGCCACAAACAGCGACAGTAAAAGTAGCGATTTTTTCATGATGTATAGTTAAGTATAATAATTTTCAGGCACTTGGAGTAATGGCAAAGGTCTTGTCGGTGCAAAGTTAGTGAAAAAGTTGGAAACTGCCAAATATTTTTTAGTAGAGTGAATGAGAATGGGAGGTTTGTAAGGAAAAAGGCGGCGGGCCATTGGTCCGCCGCCTTTGTGGGGGGTATGGGAGTGGGTTAGAAGATTACTTTTGTGGTGATGTGGCCTTGACGGCGGAGGTAGATGCCGGCGGAGGGGTTAAGCACGCGGCGGCCTTGGAGGTCGAAGTATTCAACGGGCGCATCGGAAGAGTCGGTGGTGATGTCGAGGGTGGAGGTGGTGACGTCGCCGTAGATGCCGATGTTGTCGAGGATGAGGGCTTCGCCGTTGGTGGTGCGCACGCGGAAGGCTACCCAAATTTCTTTGCCGACATAGTCAGCGAGGCTTACACCGCGCGATTTGGTGTAGATGGACTCATTTTTGATGGTGGCAGCGGTGGAGTAGTTGAGCCAATACCAAGTGGGGTCGGTAGAGATTTGGATTTCGTATGTTTCGAGGTAGTTGGGGTTGAATGAGTTGGCGTTCCATACGAGAGCGGCGTTGTCGCTGTTGACGGTGAATGCGGGGAGGTAGAGCCAGCGGTCGGCTTGGGTGTCGTCGGTGAACCAAGTGTTGCAAGCGAGGACCTTGTTGCCGAGGATGGCGTGTTGGCCGATGTTGAAGATGCCCCAACCGAACTCGTTAAATTCGTCGCCGGAGTTTGGATCAACAGTGGCGGTGTCCTTCACTTCATAGGTGAATTGTTCAGGCAGCCCGGCTTCCATATCCCAGAAGAGGACAGGTTCGCCGAGGACGTTGATTTCGGTGGTGAGGGTGTTGTTGTCAGCGTTGGTGTCCTTGTCGCAGTTGATGGTGAAGGAGAGGGTGTGACGGCCCACTGCTACGTTTGCAAGCGCATCTTCGAAGGTGAGGGTGCGGATTTCTTGAGCGGAGAGTTCCAGTTGGGAAGTGCGGATGAGTTCGCCATCGACTTTGATGTCGATGGTGGCATCGGCGTCGATGATGCCCACGTTGCGCACGTCGAGTTTGACGGTGCGGTCAGCGGCGGTGCGTACCCAAGCGGTGGGAGCGGTCATTTCGTTGACGGAAAGGTCAACGTTGGTGCTGGATGCTTCGTAGAATTCGAGGTCATCGATGTTGACCCAGTTTTGGTCCTTTTGCGAGCAAGCGTGGAAGCCGAGGTAGATGGTTTGAGCGGTGTCGAAGTGGAGGATTGATACGGATTCTTCGTAGCCGTAGGTGTAGAAATCTTTGTAGGAGATGATTTCGTTGGTCATGTCGTCGGGGGTGTTGCCGTTGCCCCAGCAAACGCGGATGGATTCGGGGTGGGAATCGTCGCCGGCGTACCAGAAGCGGAGCACGTAGTAACCGGGCTGAACGTTGATGGGTTCGAGAATGGCCCAGTCGTCGGCATCGTTGTTCTTGTCGTAGTTATAAGCGAGGGAGCAGAAGCCGGTGCGAGCCATGTTGAACCAGCCCATGTCGATGTTGATAGCCCAGTCGCCGGAGTCCTCGTTGAGGTTGTAGTACTTGAAGTCTTCGGTGTAGTCTTCGGGTTCGAATCCCATGGTGTAGGGCACGGAGGCGGGTGCTTTGTGGCGCACTTGGAAGGTGATGGTGTCGTTGAGGTTGTCGATGTCGTCGGGGTGCGACACGAATGTCTTGATAGAGTAGAGGTGACGGGGAATGGAGAGGTCGGCCTTGGTGTTGAAGGTGTATTGGTGCGATTGGCCGATGCTGAGAGGCTGGTTAACGGTTTCGATTACGGGTTCGCCACCATCAATGATGTAGCCTACATTGAAAGATTCCACTTCGGAGAGGCCGTTGTTGGACAGCGAGATGGTCACGGATTCTTGGCCGAGGTTTTCGCCGGAAACGGGCGAGGAAACTTCGTCCAAACGGAGGTCAACGGGGTTGGAAGCCACCGATACGGTTACATCAACCAAGTAGAGGCGCCAAGTGTCGGGGTTGGAGGTGGCGTGGAAGCCGAGGTTGAGGGATTCGCCGGCACTGACTTGGATGAAGAAGAATTTGGAGGCAACGTCGCCGTTGAGGCCTTCGAGGGCGATGTCTTTGGTGGTCATGGCTTCGACGGAGGCACCGTTGCCGTGCCATACCTCGAGGTTTTCACCGTAGTATGAGCCTTTGTAGGTGAATTTCACCATCAGGTTGCCGTCGATGGGGGCTGTGATGGAGGGCGAGATGAGCCAGTCGTCGCCGGTGTTGGTGGAGTGGTAGGTGTAGAACACCTTGCCGGGGTCACCTGCAGCGTCCCAAGCCCAGGTTTTGTCGTCGTTGTTGGCATTGATGACGGTCCACTGATTGAACTCTTCTTCAGAAGCGAACGAGGTGGAGAACACGTCTTGAGCCCAAGCGGGCGCAGCGAATGCGATCGCGGCGAGAACTGTGGTAAATAATTTTCTCATAGACTGCTGTGAATAGTTAGTAGATAGTAATTATTAGTGAATATTAGGTATTAGTTTGGCGGGGGAGGAGCTCGAAGTCGGTGACGTAGACTTCGACCACGGTGTGCTTGATTGTGGCGCGGTCTTCCCACACGCGTGAGCAGAGCTTGCCTTCGAGCAGCAGGCGCGAACCCTTGCGAATGTATTTTTCGGCGAATTCGGCCTTGGCGTCGAGCATGACGATGCGGTGCCAGTCGGTGCGCTCGGGCAGCTTGATGCCTTGGGCGTTGGTGCGCGAGGGCTCGGTGGTGGCCAGGGAGAATTCGGCGATGGGTCGATTGTCGATGTAACGGATTTGGGGGTCTTTGCCCACGTATCCGGAGAGGATTACTTTATTCATCGGAGGAAGTTTTGCGGAAGGATGTGGATACCGAATGAGATGCCGATGGCCCAGCGGTTGGCTGCATCGGTGGAGTAGTTGGCGTATGCGGCTAGGGTGCCGAAGGGGAAGTGGTAGCAGAGGTCGAGTTCGGAGAAGAACTCGGGGTCGTGGAACCAACGGCCGTATACGGCGGAGCCGTCGGCGGGGTTTTGACAGATGCTGCGCAGGGGCATGAACACGTGGCCGCTGAGGCGTGTGCTAATGGACGATGACGGCCGGTAGATGGGTACTAACCCGATGGCCATGAAGCTGTTAGCGCGGAAGTCGGCACGGAAGCCGTTGCGAGTGGCCGGGGTGGGGGAGAAGATTGGTGCGGCGGCCACGGTGGCGCCGTAGGAGTGGAGGAGCTTGCGGGTGGAGAGGAGGAAGTCGGTTTCGATGCCGAGGGTGACTTTGTTGGAGAGGGCGGGGAAGTGGCGGCCACGCAATTCGATTTGCGCCCATTTGAGGTCGGATTTGAGTTGGGTGGCTTCGTCGGTGTTGCGGCCCAGGATGCCCATGGCGGTGACGGTGACGTTGTGGCCGGCCACGGGGTAGGTGGGGTTGTCGAGGGTGTTATAAATGTAGCGTGCGTAGACTTGGCCTAAGACGTTGGTGGACCTTTCGCGCTGCGTGGTGGCGGGGAGGTTGGCGGTGTTGTAGTACGAATCCCACATGCGGGCTACGCCGGTGCCGAGCTCCAAGGTGGCATGGCGCGCCGGGGCGCAGATCCAGTAGAGGCGGCCGAAGTATTGGCGGTTGATGACGAACGATGGGAGGGATTCGTCGAAGAAAATGTGGTCGCTTTCGAAGTATCGGTCGCGGCTGAGGAGGCCTTCGATGCCGAGCGCGGAAGCGAATGAGGTGTGGAGCATCAGACGGGTGTTGAAGTCGATGGCCATGGTGGATTGGCCGATCCAGGCGTCGAGGCGGGTGTCGAAGCTGCCGATAGCCAATGAGGAGTAGCCCACGGATGCGAATAGGAAGCTCGAGGTGGACGAGGTGATATAGGCGCCGATGGAGCCTTTGAGCGAGCCCTTGACGGCGGCGCGGAGGTTGAGGGCGAACAGGCCGGTGGAGTCGTTGTACTCGGCGCGCGGGGCGAGGTCGCGGAGCTTGCCGGAGGATATGGCAGCATAGAAGGCGTTGCGGGCGTCGTCGATGGAGAGGGTATCGTTGTGGGCGTAGTGGTCAAACATGTATTGGACGTACTCGTTTTGGTGCGAGTTGCCGCCCGACACGTTCACTTGGTCGAAGCGCACCGCCGGCACCTTGGCGCGGAAGACTTGGCGCTGCCGTTGGCGCGCTTGGGCCGGTACTCGGGTGTGGATGCGGGCGCGGATGGAGTCCATGTGCGCCATGGCATAGTCGTAGCCGATTTGGTAGATTTCGCGAGCGCGGGGAAAATCGAGCAGCGAAAATTGGTCGAGGACGATGCGGAGCTTGATGCCTTGGTTGTCTGGGAGCTCGTAGTCTTCGTTTTGGATTACGAGGTTGTCGATTTGGTCCATCAAGGAGGTTTTGGTGGCGGAAGGGGTGGCCGACACGTCCACGCCTATCATGATCGAGGGTGAGAACTCTGATCGCATCACGTCCACGGGGAAGTTGTCGTAGATGCCGCCGTCGTAAAGCAGCTCGCCATCAATCTCAACGGGCTGAAAGACAATGGGAAAGGCCATCGAAGCGCGGATGGCATCGCCCACCGAACCGCCGGCCATCACTTGCTTGCTGCGGCGGTTGACGTTCGACGCCACGCAGCGAAATGGCACGTACAGGCGGTCGAAATCGCCTTGGCATGCGGCGGTGTAACCGGAGAATAGCTCCATGAAAGCGAAGCTCATGGGCAGGCCCGATATGATGGATTGGGGCACGGAATCGGGCGTATGGCTGCGGGTGAGCGAGGTGGAGAACATGGCCGGGGAGGCTGGCGGACGGTTGAACTCGAACAGCAAATCGGGGTTGATTTGGCCTGTGGACCAGTAAGAAAAATCGCGCGAGAGGATGAGTTGGAGCATTTCGTCGGTGGTGTAACCGCAGGCGTACAGGCCGCCGACGATAGCGCCCATTGAGGTGCCGGTGATGTAGTCGATGGGGATGTCGTTCTCTTCCAAAGCGGCGATGACGCCGATGTGAGCGATGCCTTTGGCACCGCCGCCGCTGAGCACCAAGCCAACCGACTGATGCTGCGCCGCGAGATTGAAGGCGGCAATGATAGAAATGAGGAAAGCGGCTACACGATTCATAAGAAAAAAGTTTTTAGGACGCAAAGATATGAAAATATTTTGAAATGGTGCGAGTTCTTGGCTGAAAAATTTCAGAAAAGTGCCATTTTTTCGAGCGCTTATGGACGGCAGCTCGGCTTCCGCCTCGCCACAGGATCCACGGTGGTCGTCGCCGGCGGAATGGGAACGGTTGCGCGGCGATTTGCTATGAATATACATTATTTATAAAATAATTTTTAAAGATTTTTGCTGTTTGGAGAAAAATTGTTAAATTTGCAGTCAGAAAAAAATGCTAAATAACTAACCGATGAAATTAGGAATAAAAAAAGGACTGAATTTGCACTTGGTTGGCGCGGTGGAAGCGTCTGATATAGTGCAAGTTGAAGCGCTCCAGTGCGCTGTGGTGCCGGATGACTTCCACGGTTTCCAACCGAAGGTACTTGTTCGCGAAGGCGATGAAGTGGAAGCAGGCACAGCGCTAATGAGTGACAAGAGCTATCCGCAAATGCAGTTGACCTCGCCGGTAAGCGGCAAGGTGAAGGCTGTGGTACGCGGAGAGCGGCGCAAGGTGTTGCGCGTGGTTGTGAGCAACGACGGCAAGCACACTTCGCGTTCGTTCGACACTAAGCAACCGTTGCTCGAGCTGTTGGGTGCTTCGGGTTTGTTGGCGCAGGTGCGTCGTCGCCCCTACGATGTGGTGGTGCGGCCGGATGTGCGCCCGCGAGATATTTTTGTGACGGCATTGGACACGGCTCCGCTGTCGGCGGGCATGTACCTGCCCGAAGATGGCGCCAAAGCCTTGGCCGAGGCTGTCAAAGCGTTGCAAACATTGACCGACGGCAAGGTGTACCTCAGCCACGGCGCCGATTGGGCGTTGGGCGATGTGCCCGGCGCCGAGATGGTGGAAGTGAGCGGCCCTCACCCCGCAGGTAATGTGGGCGTGCAGATAGCCAACATTGCTCCGGTGAATAAGGGCGAGACCGTGTGGACCATGGATGTGACCACGCTGTGGCGCATCGGTGTGCTGCTCCTCACCGGCAAGGTGGATTACAGCACCGTGGTGGCAGTGACCGGCCCGGAAGTGAACGCTCCGGCGTTGGTGAAAACCACTGTGGGCTGCGATATCAAGGCCGTGTTGGCCGGGCGGTTGCCTAACGTTGACCACCACGTGCGCATCATCAGCGGCAACGTGCTCACCGGCGTGGCCGTGAGCGAAGCCGATGGATATTTGCAAGCGCCCTATCGCCAAGTGACGGTGATTGCCGAGGGTGACGACAAGGTGGAATTCATGGGCTGGGCATCGGTGTCGCCTGCCAAGATGAGCGCCCACAAAGCGTTGCCTTTCAGCTGGTTGCGCAAGCTGTTCGCCCCCGACGCACGCCTCAACGGCGGCCGCCGTGCCATGATTTTCTATGGCGAATACGACCGCGTGCTGCCCATGGACATCGTGTCGGAATATCTGCTGAAGGCCATCATCAGCCGCAATATCGACGACATGGAAGCCTTAGGCATCTACGAAGTAGCGCCCGAAGACTTCGCCCTGTGTGAATATATCGACACCTCCAAACTGCCGCTGCAGCAAATCGTGCGCGATGGCTTGGATTACCTGCGCAAAGAGCTTGAATAACCTGAATATAAACCACTTAGCATATCGGCCGAGCCCCCTTCGGCCGAACGAAGCAAAATGAAATCATTACACAAATTTTTACAACGCGTGAAGCCCCACTTCCAGCCCGGCGGCAAGCTGTCGGCGTTGGGGTCGGTGTACGAAGGCTTTGAGAGCTTTCTGTTCACGCCCGCAACCACGTCGGCTCGGCGCGGGGCAGTGCACGTGCACGATAGCCACGACTCCAAGCGAGCCATGATAATCGTGGTGTTAGCCTTGCTGCCGTGCTTCCTCTTCGGGATGTACAACACCGGCTATCAGCATTGGAAGGCCGCCGGCGCGGTCGAGTTCCCCTTCTGGGAATTGATGGGCTACGGCTTCCTGGCCGTGCTGCTGCGTGTGGTGCTCACCTACGTGGTGGGCCTCGGCATTGAGTTTATCGCCGCCCAAATTAAGAAAGAAGAAATCCAGGAAGGTTTCCTTGTGACGGGCTTGCTCATACCGATGATTTGCCCGATTGAAACTCCGCTGTGGATGCTCGCCGTGGCCACTGCTTTCGCGGTGATTTTCGCCAAGGAAGTGTTCGGCGGTACCGGCTATAATATATTTAATGTGGCATTGGTGGCGCGTGCGTTCCTATTCTTTGCCTACCCGGCTGCAATGTCGGGCGACAAAGTGTTCGTGGCCTCCGGCACAGTGTGCGGCCTGGGTGCGGGCGCTGATGCGGTGACCTGTGCCACCCCGCTCGGCGCGGTGGCCACCGGCGTTCCGGTGAGCGACCTCTCGGCTTGGGACGCCTTCGTGGGCTTGATTCCCGGCTCGTTTGGCGAGACCTCGGTGATCTGCATCCTCATCGGCGCGGCCGTATTGCTGCTGAGCGGCATAGGCTCGTGGCGCATCATGCTCTCGGCCGTGGTCGGCACCTTGGTGATGGGCTGGATTGCTCACACCTTCGCCACTGATCTCTACCCCGGCTCGATGCTCAGCCCGGTGGATCACCTGCTCTACGGCGGCTTGGCCTTCGCTATCGTGTTCATGGCCACCGACCCCGTTACCGCCTGCCACACTCCCACCGGCAAGCTTATCTACGGCTTCCTCATTGGCGTGGTGGCCGTGCTGATTCGTGTGTATAATAACGGCTACCCCGAAGGCGCCATGTTGGCCGTGCTGCTGCTCAACGCCTTCGCTTCGCTGATCGATTTCTGCGTGGTACGCGGCAACATCGCTCGCCGCCGTGCTCGCCTCACCTCTAAAAGTTAACGGCCATGAATAAGCAAAGTAACGTGTACACCGTAATTTACATCATCATCATGGTTGTGGTGGTGGGCGTGGCATTGGCCTTCACCGCTATGTCGCTGAAAGATAGGCAGAACGACAACGTGGCCGCCGACAAAATGCGCCAAATCATTTCCTCGCTGCGCCTTGCGCCGCAACAGGATGTCAAGGCTCAGTTTGCCCAAGTCATCACCGACCAATATTTGGTAAATTCGCAGGGCGAACGCATCGACGGCGATGCCTTTGCAGTAAACATTGCCAACGAAATCAAGAAACCGGCCGCCGAGCGCCAACTGCCTGTGTATGAGGCACATTTGGCCGACGGTTCGCTAAAATACATCATCCCGGTGTACGGTGCCGGTCTGTGGGGCCCGATCTGGGGCTATGTGGCCTTGGACGACGATGCCTCCACCATCTACGGTGCCTTTTTCAATCACGAGGGCGAAACCCCGGGCCTCGGTGCCGAAATCACCAAGGATGCTTTCAGCTCGCAATTCCAAGGCAAACAGATGTTTAAGAACGGCGAACTGCTGCCGGTGGCTGTGGTCAAAGCCGGCCAAGCACCCACCAATGGCGCCGACTACGTTGACGGCATCTCCGGCGGCACCATCACCTCAAAAGGTGTCAGCGCCATGCTCGCCGACTGCTTCGCCCCCTATAACGCTTTCCTTCAATCAATTAGAAATAAATAACTATGGCCGAAAAGATTAAAAACAAAACGGTGTTCTTCAACCCCTTCTCGAAGAACAACCCGGTGATAGTGCAAATCTTGGGCATCTGCTCGGCACTATCCGTGACCGCCAAATTGGAGCCGGCTATCGTTATGGGATTGTCGGTAATAGCCGTGTTGGCTTTTAGTAACGTGATTATCTCACTGATTCGCAACACTATACCTACCTCCATCCGCATCATCGTGCAGCTGGTGGTGGTGGCCGGGCTGGTAATCATCGTGAGCGAGCTTTTGAAAGCTTACGCCTACGATGTCAGCCTCCAGCTGTCGGTGTTCATCGGTCTGATTATCACCAACTGTATATTGATGGGCCGTTTGGAAGCATTCGCCATGGCCAACCGCCCCTGGCCTTCGTTCCTCGACGGCGTGGGCAACGGCGTGGGCTACACCATCATCCTGGTGATTGTGGCCTTCTTCCGCGAGCTGCTCGGCTGCGGCACGTTGCTTGGCTTCCAAGTGGTGCCCAACTGCTTCTACCAAGCCGGATATGTCAACAACGGCTTGATGATTCTGCCTCCGATGGCGCTGATTGTGGTGGCTTGCATCATTTGGGTGCACCGCTCGTATAATAAGGACCTCCAAGAAAACTAACCGCTAACTCGACTTCACTATGGAAAATCTGAATATCTTCATACGGTCGATATTTATCGACAACATGATTTTCGCCTACTTCTTGGGCATGTGTTCGTTCTTGGCGGTGAGCAAAAATGTTAAGACCGCATTCGGCTTGGGCATCGCCGTCACCTTCATGCTGGTGGTGACCCTGCCGCTGAACTATCTGCTGAATACTTACGTGCTCCAACCCGGCGCAATGGCCTGGTTAGGAGAAGAATACGCCAACGTTGATTTGTCTTTCCTGTCGCTCATCCTCTACATCGCCGTCATCGCTTCGATGACCCAACTGGTGGAGATGGCGGTGGAAAAATTCAGCCCGTCGCTGTACGCTTCGCTCGGCATCTTCCTGCCGCTGATTGCGGTGAACTGCGCCATCTTGGGCGGCTCGCTGTTCATGCAGCAGCGCGACTTCCCCTCGGTGTGGACCGCCATCTGCGCCGGTGGTGGCTGGGGTATCGGCTGGTTGCTGGCCATCGCCGCCATTGCTGCCATCCGCGAGCGCGTCACTTCGTATTCCAACGTTCCAAAACCCTTGCGCGGCGTGGGTATCACCTTCATTATCACCGCGTTAATGGGTATCGCTTTCATGAGTTTCTTAGGTATTAAAATTTAAGCCGTTATGCTGTTAACATCGATTCTAACTTCTACAATCATTGCCGGCGTGGGCGTATTCCTGGTCGGCACCTTGGCTCTTGTGGCTATCTTGCTCATTGCCAAGCATTACCTGGTGCATAGCGGCAATGTGAAAATCAAAGTGAACGGCGACCGCGAAGTGGAAGCCGCTTCCGGCGGCTCGTTGCTGTCGACCATGGCCGACAGCCGCGTGTTCCTGCCTTCGGCTTGCGGCGGCAAGGGCAGCTGCGGCCAATGTCGCGTGCAAGTGATGGACGGCGGTGGCGAAGTCCTTCCCACCGAAACCGTGCACTTCTCTCGCAAAGAGATTCAAGCCCACTGGCGCTTGGCTTGCCAAGTGAAAGTGCGCCAAGACCTTGATATTCAAGTGCCTGCGTCGGCCCTCGACGTCAAAGAATGGGAATGCACCGTGCTGTCGAACCGCAACGTGGCCACATTCATCAAAGAATTCATAGTGCAACTGCCGCCCGGCGAGCACATGAACTTCGAGCCCGGCTCCTATGCGCAAATCAAAATCCCCACATTCTCAATGGATTACGACAAGGACATCGACAAGGAATCCATTGGCGCCGAATACCTCCCCGCGTGGGAAAAATTCGGTCTGTTCGGCCTCAAGTGTGTCAACACCGAAGAGACCGTGCGCGCTTACTCCATGGCCAACTATCCCGCTGAAGGTGACCGCATTATGCTCACCGTGCGCATCGCCACTCCGCCCTTCAAACCCAAACCCGCCGTGGGCTTCATGGATGTGAACCCCGGTATCGCCTCGTCGTACATCTTCACCCTCAAACCCGGCGACAAGGTGCTTATGAGCGGCCCTTACGGCGACTTCCACCCAATCTACGACTCCGGCAAGGAGATGATGTGGATTGGCGGCGGCGCCGGCATGGCTCCTCTGCGTGCGCAAATCATGCACCTGACGCGCACGCTCCACACCACCGACCGCGTCATGAACTACTTCTACGGCGCACGCGCCCTCAACGAAGTGTTCTACCTCGACGACTTCCTCCAGCTCCAAAAGGACTTCCCCAACTTCCACTTCCACTTGGCTCTGGACCGTCCCGACCCCGCTGCCGATGCCGCCGGCGTGGCTTACACACCGGGCTTCGTGCACCAAGTTATCTTCGATACTTACCTCAAAAATCACGAGGCACCCGAAGACATCGAGTACTACATGTGCGGCCCCGGCCCAATGAGCGCCGCCGTCAACAAAATGCTCGATTCGCTCGGCGTGGACCCCGAAAATATCCACTACGACAACTTCGGCGGCTAAAAATTGCGCATTTTAACATTTTATAGTATCAGACATTGCGTCTGTTCGTAAAATTTCTGCTAACTTTGTCGCGCCGTAGAGCCTAAACCCTGCGGCGCGATAATTACATTAGAATATGAAACGAATCTATACACTCATACTCGTCATCGCCGCCATGCTGGCCGGCTCCGCCGTCGCATCCGCCCAATTCCGTCTCGGCGGCATTGCCGGTGCCAACATTTCCACTCTCAACTTCAAGCAAGACCTCGTCACCGTGTCGCAGACTGTGGGCGCTACAGCCGGCGTCCAGGGCGAAATGATGTTCCCCGGCATCGGCTTCGGCATCGACATCGGCTTGATGTACAATCAGCTCGGCGCCAAGGTCAACTTGGGCGAAAAGAAGATTTGGAACTCTCTCGGCTATGGCGAAGAAAACGTCATGCTCCATTACGTCCAAATCCCTTTGCACCTGCGCTTTAAGTGGACCCGCATGCAAGGCTTGGAAGAGAAAATCGCACCGTTCGTGTACGGCGGTCCCGACTTCACCTTCTTGGTATCGCACACCAACGCCTCCGCCTTCAAGTGCGCCGGCAGCGAGCTCGGCGTTACAGCCGGCTTCGGCTTCGAAATCCTCCAAAAATGGCAAGTGAGCGCGTCCTATACCTGGGGCATGACCTACGCCCTCAAAACCAAGTTGCTCGACGACTACTCGGCTCGCAACCGTTGTTGGATGTTCCGCGTGGCATATTTCTTCAAATAATCAACACATTATTATATAGACATCAAGCGCGCCGCATTGCGGCGCGCTTGATGTCTATGCGGGGTAGGGGATTACTCTACGTTCTCCTCGGGATGGGTGTACCAACGCGAGTACATCAGGTAGTTGTGGGCTATCTTCTGGTTGATTTCCTTGCTCTGGGCCGGGTCAACCATCTTGATGAACTTGGCCGGCGCGCCGCCCCACAGCTCGTTCGGGCCGATTTTGGTGCGGGAAAGCACCACTGAGCCGGCTGCCACGATGGCGCCTTCGCCCACCTCGGCATCGTCCATCACCACCGCGCCCATGCCCACCAAGGCATAGTCGCGAATCTTGGCGCCGTGGATGGTCACGTTGTGACCAATTGACACGTCGTCGCCAATCTCGATGGTGGATTTCTGATAGAGGGTGTGCAGCACGCTGCCGTCTTGGATGTTCACACGGTTGCCGATGCGGATGGAGTTCACATCGCCGCGAAGCACGGTGTTGAACCACACCGAGCATTCATCGCCGATGACTACGTCGCCGATTACAGTGGCATTCTCTGCTAAGAAGCAGTCTTTGCCAATCACGGGGTCGATGCCCCGCAGGGGAATGATGAGTGCCATATAGTTAGTGCAGGGGTAAGGGTTCGGTATTCTTCAAAAGCCATTGCAGCGGTTCGCCTTCCACTAAGGGTTCGAGGGCGGCGCGCACAGTGGCGTGGTAGTTGTTCACCCAGGTGATCTCGTCGTTGGTCATGATGTCCAAGTCGAACAGGCTGCGCTCGAACGGGCACAGGGTCAGCGTTTCGAACTTGTAGAACTTGCCGAACTCGGTGGCCATAGCCTCAACGGTCAGCACCAAGTTCTCACAACGGATGCCGTGCACACCTTCGCGGTACAGGCCGGGCTCGTTGGAGGTAATCATGCCCGGGGTGAGGGGTGCGGGCACGTAGTTCAAGCGGATGCTCTGCGGCCCTTCGTGCACGTTGAGGAAGTGACCCACGCCGTGGCCCGTGCCGTGCAGGTAGCTCAGACCTTCTTTCCACAAGAACTGGCGCGCGATGGCGTCGAGCTGCGTGCCTGCGGTGCCTTCGGGGAAGATCATGCTGCCAAGAGCAATGTGGCCCTTCATCACCAAGGTGAAGTCGCGCTTCTCTTGCGCGGTCGGGGTGTCGCTCATGGCAATGGTGCGGGTGATGTCGGTGGTGCCATCGAGGTATTGCGCGCCGGAGTCAATCAGCAGCAGGCCTTTGGGCTCGATCACCGCGTTCGACGCTTCGTCGGCCTCGTAGTGCACGATGGCGCCGTGGCCCTCGTAGCCGGCAATGGTGCCGAAACTCTCGTCGAAGTAGTACTCGCCTTGGCTGCGGTTGTGGCGCAGGATTTCAGCCACACACATCTCGGTGAGACGCTCGCCGGCGGCCACTTTCGATTGCACTTCGCACAGCGATTTCACCATCGCCACACCGTCGCGCAGCATGGCGGCTCGCGTGCCGGCCAATTGCACTTCATTCTTGCAGGCCTTCAACATGGCCACGGCCGAGGTGCCTTTCACCGCACGCTCGCCCAATATCTCGGCGATGCCGGCGGCATTGCGCGCGCTCTCAATCAGCACCTTGCTGTCGGCCGGCAACTCGCGCAGGAAGTCCTTCACCGCAGTGTAGGGCGCCAAACCCACGCCTTCGCCCTTGAGGTAAGCAGCCACCTCGGGCGTTACCTTCGCGCTGTCGATAAACAGCACCGAACCCTCGCCGCTCAGGTAGAGGAACGAGGTCACAACCGGATTATAGCGCACATCGTTGCAACGGATGTTCAGCGTCCACGCTATCTCATCCAGCGCCGAGATAAACACGCTGTCGGCCAACTGCTTGCGCACGTTAGCCATCACCTGCGCAATCTTGTCGGAAGCCTTCACCCCCGCAAACTGCAACTCGTGCACGAACACCTTGCCATCAGGCAGCGCCGGACGGTCTGCCCAAATCTCATCCAACACATCGAAGTCGCTGTTCAGACCGATGCCGTAGCGGGTCAGCGTGTCCTTCAGCTGTGCAAAAGCCGCCGTGGAGAACACCATTGCGTTCACACCCACGGTCTCGCCCGATTTCAGATTGGCAGTCAGCCATTCCAACATCGAAGGAGTCTCGGGCAGCCCATCCTTCATCAACTTGATTTCAGTGCCTTCGAGCTGCTGGCCGGCTTGCAAGAAGTAACGCGAGTCGGTCCAAAGCAACGCCTCGTCCAACGTTACCAACAAGTCGCCGGCCGAACCGGTGAACCCGCTCAACCAGCGGCGTGCCTGCCAGTGCTGCGACAGGTACTCACTCATGTGGGGGTCGGCCTGCGGCACTATCGCTGCCGACACTCCCTTTTGGCGCATTTGCGCCCGCAAGGCATCAAGCCGTGCGTGAATCTCTTTACTCATATATATTATATGTATTAATAAGATTTCAATGGTGGCAGAAATGCATCTGCTATATGTTCTAACTTATAATCCTGAGGATTACCCGTGATGCCAAACACATCAAACTGCGCCTCATGCGGCAAATCATGGCACCGCATATACACATCCGCCGACGCCACCATGTGCGCTATCTTCTTCCGGTCAATAGCATCCATCGGGTCACAATAATCATCCGACCGGGTCTTAACCTCAGCAAACACTATCCGATTATCCTTCATCGCGATGATGTCCACCTCATAATGGCCCATGCGCCAATTGCGCTCCATTATCGCGTAGCCCTCCCGCACCAACTTCTCACAGGCGAGATCCTCGCCCCATTGTCCAAGTTCATTATGCTGTGCCATAACCAAAAATTAAAAAACACTGCAAATATACACCAAAATTCCCAATTCCCCAAATAAATCCGCAAATATCCGCCACCCACCCCTCCGCCCTCCTCCTCCCCGCCAGCTCCGCCCCGCCTCCCGCCCCAGCTCCCCCGCTGCCGCTC
>CAMGBT010000038.1 GCA_946011725.1 uncultured Bacteroidales bacterium
CCCCCACCTGGCACCCCTAACCCGCCCGGCCGCCCCAGCCGAGCAAGAGCTCGGCGCATTTGCAAAAAGGCTCCGCGCGCCCCGGCAGCCTTGGGTCCTGTGGCGAGGCGGAAGCCGAGCTGCCACGCCGCCCACCCCGCGCCCGCCGAAAAAAAGCCGAAAGCGCAGCCTTCGGTGCCAAAAAAATCAATTTCCACCCATTCTTCGGTGTCAAAAAAATCAATTTTCGCCCATTTTTAGGTGTCAATTAAATTAAATTTCGTATCTTTGCAGCTGAATTTCAATTTGTTTGATATGGAACGATATTACAGACGAAGAATTGACAGTGAATTGGCCGCATGGGCTTCGGCAAAAAGCCGTAAGCCTCTGCTGTTGCGTGGGGCTCGCCAAGTGGGTAAAACCTCGGCGGTTCACCACCTGGCTCAACAGTTTGAGCACTTTGCCGAGGTGGATTTCAATGAGCGCAAAGACCTGCATTATCTGTTCGACGGCAGCTACTCGCCGCAAGAAATCTGTCAGATACTGTCGGCGCTACTGCAAGTACCCATCGAAGCAGGCAAGACGCTGCTATTCTTCGACGAAATTCAGGCATGCCCGAATGCCATCAACCGTTTGAGGTACTTTTATGAGAAGTATCCCGAGCTGCATCTTATTGCGGCGGGGTCGCTGTTGGAATTTGCTTTGGAAAGCTTGCCTTCATACGGCGTGGGGCGCATTCGAAGTGTATTCATATACCCATTCTCTTTCGAGGAGTTTCTATGGGCCACCGGCAATGATGCGTTGGCCACAATGATCGCCGAGGCATCACCACAGCGGCCGTTAGCCGATCCGTTGCACCAAGCGGCTCTGCGCCTGCTGAGAGTGTTCTTGGTAATTGGCGGCATGCCGGCGGTGGTGGCGCAGTACTGCGCCGACGGTAACCTACTGGAATGTCAAACCCTGCTGAGCGAGTTGGTAGTGTCGTTCCAAGACGACTTTGCCAAGTATCGCAAGAAGGTGCCGGCTTACCGCATAGATGCCACATTCCGGTCGGTGGCCGAACAAGGTTTGGGAAAGTTTGTATATAACCGCGTGGCGGAGGATGCCACCGCTGCACAGGTCAAAGCCGCACTCGACACATTGGTGCTGGCCGGGATCGTATATCCGGTGACGCACACCGCGGCCAATGGCATTCCTCTCGGAGCTGAGCTCAACGAGCGCTATCGCCGATTTGTGATGATGGACACAGGCATGTTGCAGCGAGTGCTCAACCTCGATATAGCCGAAGTACTTAAACCCGGTGATATTCAGGTGGTTAACCGCGGCGCTATTGCCGAAACATTCGTGGCCGGCGAATTGATAAAATCGGCCTCCTGCTACGAGCCGTGCCCGCTCTACTGTTGGCACCGCGACAAGCCCGGTAGCAATGCCGAGGTTGACTATGTGGTGCAACTTGGCTTAGACATCTACCCCATCGAGGTAAAGTCGGGCAGCAAAGGTTCGATGCAAAGCATGCGCACATTCATGCAACTGAAAAATATTGCCCAAGGCATCCGCACCTCGCTGGAAAATTTCTGCGCCTACCAAGATATTTTGGTCTATCCGCTCTATGCCATCAGAAATATTCGGCAGAATATGGGGCGCAATTGAATTAATTTTTGTATCTTTGCAATCCCTTTCGCCCGGGCGGAAGGTTGCTAACTGATTGACTACTCTTTAATTTGTATATCGAAGAAATGAAGAAACACGTTGCGGGCGGAATGATTTGGGCCGCCCTGTTTTGCTCGCTTACGGCTTCGGCCGCTCAGCCGGCCAACTATTACAGCGATTGCGAAGGTCTCTGCGGCAAAAGTTTGCTGGTGGAACTCTCCGGCGTGGTCGGGCCTCACACCACAGTAAGTTACGACGGACTGTGGACCCTCTACCGCACCTCCGACACCTACTCCAACGGCAAAATCTGGGACATGTACTCCACCAAGCAGTGGACCTACAAAAGCGAACAATGCGGCACCTACTCCGCTGTGGGCGACTGCTACAACCGCGAACACTCCTTCCCCAAAAGCTGGTTCGACGACGCCTCGCCCATGGTGAGCGACGCTTTCCATATCTACCCCACCGACGGCAAAGTCAACGGTCAACGTTCGAACTACCCCTACGGCGAGTGCGCCAACGGCACCACCCTGCCCGCGTCCGGCGGCATCAAGGCCCTGGGCCGACTGGGCACCTCCACATTTGCAGGCTACAGCGGCAAGGTGTTCGAACCCGACGATGAGTACAAAGGCGACTTTGCCCGCTCCTACTTCTACATGGCCGCAGCCTACAACTCGCGCATCGCTTCGTGGGACTCGCCCATGCTGGCCGGCAACAACTTCCCCTGCTTCTCCTCCTGGGCCATCAACCTGCTGCTCAAATGGCACCGCCAAGACCCCGTCAGCCAGAAAGAGCTCGACCGCAACGATGCCGTGTATGCCCAGCAAAAGAACCGCAACCCGTTCATCGACCATCCCGAACTGGCCGAACACATCTGGGGCAACAAGAGCACCGTGGCTTGGTACGAGGACGGCGAAGCCACCCCGGAAATCGTGCAACCGGTCAACGGCTCTTCCATCGACCTGGGCACCACCGTCACCAACATCGCCCGCACCGCCTCAATCAGCGTGCGCGGCGTGGCCCTCGTTGACAACGTCACCATCACCACCTCCGGCACCGGCTTCTCCGCCACCCCCACCTCACTGTCGGCCGCTGCCGCCAACACCGGCGCCACCGTCCAAGTGACCTTCCTCCCCACCGCCGAAGGCTCCTACTCCGGTTCCGTAACCATCGCCTGCGGCTCGCTCAAATCCACTGTGAATCTGACAGGTAAGGCCATCGCCACCCTCCCCGCCGGCCCCGTCACCTCGGTCGACGACCATTCGTTCATGGCCACCTGGAGCAACGTCGGCGACGCCGACGCCAACGGCGAGTACACCCTCGACGTCCAACTCAACGGCGTGTCGCTCGACGCATTCCCCACCTCGGTGCGCGCCGCCGATGAAGCCTACTACGTGGAAGACCTCGAGCCCTCCACCACCTACACCTACACCATCTCCTCGGCCCACTTAGTGTCCGAGCCGGTGAGCGTAACCACCATGGCCCCGATCCCCAATATCGAGTTCCTATTCGACGGCAAGCTCAGCTTCACCTCCACCGTGGGCGAGCCCTCCGAAGCCGCCGAACTCCTTGTGATGGTTGAAAACATCTCCGACCCGATCACCCTCACAGTGCAACAGCCCTTCCAACTCTCCACCGACAAGGCCGATTGGAGCACCTCGGTGGTGCTCGACCCCGAAGCCGACCGCGTGTACCTGCGCATGTACGGCTCCAACCCCGGCACATTCACCTCCTCGCTCGTGGCCACCGTGGGCGATTTGGTATTCGACCAAGTGGAATTCGACGGCACCATCGTGGCCGAAGTGGCTTTCTATGAGGACTTTGAGAACGAAGGCCTCGGCACATACAGTGCCCAGACCTACAGCGGCTCGGCCGGTGTGTGGAACATCGTCGACGGCGGCTTCTGGCCCTCGTCCGACAAGGCCTACAACGGCAGCCAAGCCCTGCGCATCGGCAAGAACTGCAAGGGTCTGCTCGAACTCGCCGACAACTACTCCCGCGGCTTCAGCACCATCTCGTTCTATGCCGCACTCTACGGCTCCGACTCCGAAGCCACCGTGGAAGTGGAATACTGCAACGAATCCACCGCCGGCGAGTGGATCTCCGTAGGCACAGCCACCATCTCCTCCTCGACCTACAGCCAATTCACCTTCCGCGTCAACGCCGCCGCCCCGGCTAAGATCCGCCTGCGCCAGACCTCCGGCAAGCGTTTCATGCTCGACGACCTCGAAGGCACACCTTACTCATCGTTAGTGCCCGACAACGTGGCCGACTACCACCGCTGGGACGCCTTCTGCCGCGCCGGCCAACTGGTAATTGAGGCCATCGACACCGTCGACGCCCGCGTCATCGCCCTCGACGGCACCGTAGCTTGGGCCGGCACCGTCGCCGCCAACGGCACCGTGGCTCTGGACCTCGCCCCCGGATTGTACATCACCGTAGTGGATGACTTCACCCGCCGCGTTATCGTTAAGTGATTATGAATAAGCTGTTTATCACCATCGCTATGTGCGTTGCAACCGTGTTCGGTTGCAGCGCATGGAGCCAGAAAGGCCACGACGTCACCGCCTTCATCGCCGAGCAACACCTCACACCAGCCGCCCGCGCCGCCGTCGACTCCATCCTCGACGGCCGCTCAATGGTGTACTGGTCCAACTGGCTCGACAACGCCTCCTACCAACTCGAACACGCCTATACCAAGACCTGGCACTATAAAAATGTGGACGCCGGCGTCAGCTACGACTCCGCGCCCCTCAACCCCGCCGGCGACATCGTCACCGCCATCAATCTGCAGATAGCCACGCTGTCGGACCCCGCCACCACCCGCGAGCAAGCCTTTCTGGCCCTGCGCATCCTCATCCACCTCATGGGCGATTTGCACCAACCCATGCACTTGGGACACCTCTCCGACCGCGGCGGCAACTCCATCAAAGTCAAATTCTTCGACCGCGAAACCAACCTCCACAGCCTCTGGGACTCATCCCTACTCGAAAGCGGCCACAAATGGAGCTACACCGAATGGCAGCAACAAATCGACCGCGCCACCGAGGCCCAACAACAAGCCATCACCGCCGGCACCGTCGACGACTGGGCACGCGAAACCTTCGACATCGCCACCCAGTGCTACATCTACTTCCGCCCCGGCGCCAAAGTATCCTACAACGACATCGCCCGCTGGACCCCCGTCATCGAGCAACAACTCCTCCGCGCCGGCCTCCGCCTCGCCTCCCTCCTCAACACCCTCTATCCCTAACCGCCCGCCCGAGCAAGAGCTCGGAGCATTTGCAAAAAGGCTCCGCCCGCCGCGGCTGCCCCGCCTTTTTGTCTCGGCTCTGAGCTTCAGCGAAGTCCCCGCACGCGCGCCGCGGCTTGCCGCGGCATACCTGTGCCGGCGGCTTTCCGGCTGCTTCTTTTCTTATTTGGCGGGGAAGAGGCGGGGGGCGGCGATGTAGCCGTGGAGGATGTGGCGGAGGGCGGTTAGGTAGGGGACGCCCGGGCGGTGGGAGCGGCGCAGGATGCGCAGAGGGGCAAGGAGGTAGCGTTGGAGGGCGTTGCGGTTGGAGTGTTCCACCCAGATGAGGGCGCCGATGGCGCGGAGGGTGGCGGGGGAGGGTTGACGCGAGCCGGTGGAGAGGCCGGGATGACGGCAGATCTCGGTGGGGATGAAGCGGCCTTTCAGGCCGTGGCGGATGAGGTGGTAGAGAAGAAGGTTTTCTTCGCCGGCGCCGTAGAATGGTGCGCCGATGCCCATCTGCGTGGAGAAGCGGATGGTGGCGGGAAGGGCTGTGCGGCGGATGGCTAACTCGAAGGAGGTAAGGTAGTAACCGCGGGGAAGCGGGTCGCGCAGGTCGCAGGCTGCGGCGGGGTACGCCTTGGCGTCGGGGCCGGAGTATTTGAATGTGGCGAAGTCGAGGGAGGGGTCGGCGGCGAAGGTGTCGATGATGGCGCGGAGGCCGTCGGCGCGGTAGTGAAGGTCGTCGTCTGCGATGAGGATGATGTCGGCTTCGGCGCGGTTGAGGGCGGCGTTGCGGTTGATACTGAGGCCGCGAGTGGGGTGTTGGAAGAAGTCCACATCGGGGCGGCGCAGGGCTGCGGGCAACGTGACTTCGGCGCCGTCGGGATTCTGCATGCAGATGCGATAGCGCACGCCCTCCACCGCGGGGAGGGTCATCTGCGCCACGCGCTGCAGGCCGGCGAGGCCGTAGGTACATATTTCAACTTCCAGTGTCATACGCGGTCGGTTAAATCGTCGTTAAAATACTTGCCCGCACGCAAATATCCGGAGATCATGTGGTATATTGATCTAAACATTGAAGCCTTGATGAACAATGACCGCACTACCACTCGCGGCAGGAACATGATAGTTCGTTGGAAGAAGGATGCGTGACGGAATTGAATCCACATCAGCAGGCCGAATCCTCGAAGGGTTGCCGGTGTGAATGACTGTACGCAAGTTACTTCATTCGGATGTTCGCAGATGGTAATCGGGAAGAAGCGTCCGTTTAGGCCATGCAACAGAAGGCGTTGCAGGAACAAGTTTTCCTCAGCGCAGCTAAACACCGGCGCACCAATCCCCGCTTGCGGAGAGAAACGAATGGACTGGGGAATGGATTTCCGCCTGAGCGCAATTTCTATCGAGCAGGGGGTGTATCGTCTAACTCTTTCAACTTTTAGCTGTATGCTCTTTTTGGGATATGGCTTTGAGGTAGGGCAATCGAATTTGAATGTGGCGAAGTCGAGGGAGGGGTCGGCGGCGAAGGTGTCGATGACGGCGCGGAGGCCTTCGGCTCGGTAGTGGATGTCGTCGTCGGCGATGAGGATGATGTCGGCTTCGGCGCGGTTGAGGGCGGCGTTGCGGTTGACGCTGAGGCCGCGGGTGGGGTGTTGGAAGAAGTCCACATCGGGGCGGCGCAGGGCTGCGGGCAACGTGACTTCGGCGCCGTCGGGATTCTGCATGCAGATGCGATAGCGCACGCCCTCCACCACGGGGAGGGTCATCTGCGCTACGCGCTGCAGGCCGGCGAGGCCGTAGGTACATATTTCAACTTCCAGTGTCATAAGCTGTTATATAAATCAAGGCATCGGCGAGCCACCAGGTCGGAATCATTATGGCGAGCCACGAACTCGCGACCGATAGCGGCGGCGTGCCTGAGCTGTGCGGGGTTGAGGATAAGGTTGCGAAGGAGGGCTTCGAAGCCGTCGGCAGTGGGCGGAGTGTTGAAGACGGGCCGGAGGTGGTGCTCGCCGATGAAGTCGTAGTACATCTGCTCGGCACCGGAGACCACGCACTGACCGGCGGCCATGGCCAACAGGGCGTTGGTGGCCGGGGTGAGGGAATACATTTGGTCGAGGATGAGGTCGGCGGAGCGCATTCGCTGCACGTACTCGGCGTAGGTGACATTTTCCACGATATCCAGCGAAGCCTTGTCGGGGAATTGGCGGCAGAGGGCTTCGGCCACTTGGCCCATGATGTCGGTGCCCTTGATGGCTTGGCGATGACGATGCCGACCGAGGAAAATGCGCACGCGGTCGTCCTCGGCTATGGGGTGTTCAATAGGCTTAACCGCCTGTAAGTCAATGGGGATGCCCACGTATTTAAGGCTCTCGCCGCCCACGCGGCGCTGCATGGCCAGATGGTACTCGAGCAGGGCGGTGACGATGCCATCGACATTGTCGTATACCTCCTCGCACCACTGCGCGATAGCGCCTTGCTGCCAGAGGGATTCGGCAGCGAGGACGTCGGCGTTGATAACTTGGCCGGAGGGCAGGCGAAACTCGCTGTAGGGCAGCGGGCAATCGGGGGCGCAAACCAAGTCCATGAAAGCCTTGTCGGTGCCGCACGCGCACAGCACTATCTTGCCATTGTGGCGGCGCAAGCGGTTGTAGATAGCGCGCAGGCGAGCGGGACGCAGAGTTACGAATGAGGGGCTGATGATTTGGACCACATCGAATCCGCGCAGGGCGCGGGTGGTGAGCATACGCGCATAGAGCCACGCACCGCCGAGCGGGCCGGGGAGGCGGCGAGAGGTGTCGAACGAGCGGGCGGTGTTCATCCAGCGCGAACCGTCGGAAGCCACCACCACATCATGGCCCAGGCGCTGCAAAGCCGCTCCCAAGCAAGCATGATAGTTACTATAATCGCCTAACAGCAGAATCCTCATGGCTATTCTTCGAAGAAGGCGCTGAGATAATTGTTGACTTCGTCGTGCTTCATCTCCACGTTGGTATTCAGTTCATCAGAAAGGTCACGGGCGATTTTGACCAGCATATCTTGGTTATACAAAATGCGGAAGCTATGCTGAACATCATGTGTGATTTTGCACGCATCGTCTTCGGCTATGCTCATTTGAGCGACAGCGATGGTGCAGAGGTGCTTCTCTATGAGTTTAACATCATCGATGTTAGGGGTGCGGTGGGCACAGTAACGGCGGCAGAAGTAGTTGGAAAAAATCATGCCGCAGTACACTTTGAAGTGGTCCACTTGATTTTGGTATGCTTCGGAGGGGTCGGAAAAGCTTAGGGAGAAGTTTACGAAGTCATCGGAGATGACGAAGTCTTGTTCTCCTTCTTTGAGAGATACGCTAATGAGGTATTCGCTGCAGTCGAAGGCAAAAAGGGCGATAGCCATGCCCACGATGCCAAGGCTGTGGTCACGGCTATCAGAATATTTTAGCTTGGATTTATTCATTTATAATCAGTTGATTACAACGATTTTGGCCACAGTGCCAAGGGTTGCATCGTCGGCGGACTGTGAGGCGAGCACCAGGTAAACGCCGGAGCGCACGCGTGTGCCGTCGGCATTGCAGCCGTCCCACACCACCATGCCGCCTTCGGAATTGCCTTGCCAGAAGACGTTGCCTTGCATGTCGGCAATCTTGACTAAGGAGTTGTCCATCAAGCCGTTGATGGTAATCCAACCGGTGTAATCGGGTCGAACGGGGTTGGGGAAGGCGTATACGTTGGAGAAGTCGTCGGCCGCGGGGGCGGAGGTGCTACTGTACACGAACCAGCCTTCGGGGGTGCAGATGAGTACGTCATTGCCGTTGGGGTCGCAGGCCACCACGTAAACGGAGTTGGAAATCAGGGGCGAGTTGTCCTTGGTGAACTGTTGGAGGATTTCGGTGCCGTCCTCGTTAACAAGGTATAGGCCGGAGGTATTGGTGGCAATCCATTTGCGGTTGGAGGGGTCCACGGCGATGGAGAGGATGGTTTCGGATGCGAGGAGGTAGTCGGCGTAGGAAGTGCCGTCGTTGCGAGGCACTTTCGGACGGCGGACGGCGAGTTGGTCGGAAGTGGATGTGCCGAGTTGGGAGAGGTCGGTGAGGACGTATATGCCAGTGTTGGTACCAATCCAGAAGTTGCCATCGTGGTCTTCGGCCAAAGCGGTGCGGAATGTGGGGGTGAGGATGTTGCCGTCTTGGTCCACTAACGAGGTGTGGAGGGAGTACGAGTCGTCGGCGGTGTCGGTGGTGCCATTGGTGTCGTAGCCGATGTAGGGGCCGCTCCAGCCGCCGCGCACGTAGAGCATCTTATTGGAGTGAGTGGAGAAGAGGGTTCGCATATCGGTCTTACCCTGTTCGCTGGCGGGCCATTTGGGCGAGAGCCAATCGGCAGTGGTGATGGAAGAGGGATCTTGGCGGAGTTGCGCGAGCTTTTCAGCGGGGAGGATGCGGTACGGGGGCACGCAGTTTGAACCGCCCCAGGTGCCCACCCAGAGGTTACCGTTGGGGTCGATGCAGGCATCTTCCACGCGAGCGTTCCAAGTGGTTTTGAAGGGTGAGTTGGTGGTGTTGTATTCGTAGAGAACTTGGCGGTCCTTGATTACGATGAGGCCTTCGAAGTTATTGGCATGGTAGATGAAGTCGGGGTCAACGGGGTCGATGGCCGTGGGGCCGTTGCCGCCGTAGAAGTATTTACTATTGCGGATGTCGGCTTCGGTTTGGGATTGCTTGGAGGTGTTGCGCACGCCGTAGGGGTACATAGGCTCGAGGCGGCCGGTGGCCCAATTATAGCGTTCACACAAGAACGGCAAGTGCTGCGACCAGCCGGCATCGCCCGCCGGGTGGTATTCACTCATACCGATAGGTGTAATGTAAACCCATTGTTTATCAGGCGAGTAGGTGCAGAATGCAGCGGAGAAGTCGCGCGAGGATTCCACTTGGAATTTTTCGGAGAGGACGGTGGGTGTGGCGGGGTCGGTGAGGTCGTAGGATGCGATGCCTTCATTGTTGGCGGCCCAAACTTGGTTCATGCCTTCCCACAGGGCGAGGCGCTGGTCGGTGAAGTCGGTGGAGAGGCTTACAGAGGATGACTGCTGTGCGTCGGCGCTGATGAAGTCCACCACGCCTTGGCCCACAGCGTAGAAGCCGTCCTTATATGGTTGGAGCACGGTGGCGAAGGGGCACATTTGCAACACGTAGTAGCCAAGTTTGGCATTTTCAACATCGATGGTCAAGCGGCTCACGCCGATTCCGTCGGCACTTGCTGGGATGGTGAGGAACACGTTGTCGCGGACTTGCTGCATCATGGCAGTGGTGAACGATTCGGCCACTAATGTGAACTTGTCGAGGGTATTGTGGCGCTCTTCGATGGGAGAGGCGTAGATTTTTTTGTTGCTGATGATGAGCAGGTACTTATCGGTGGCGAAAGCGTGGGAGATTTGAGTGGCTAAGTTGGCCGATTCGGTCACCTGGTGCTTTTGGTCGTCGTAGACCACGATGCCGAAGTCGGTGGCCACGTAGATGTGGTTGTTGTAGAACGACACATGGTTGATGGTCTTCGACGAGGTGAGGTTTGCGTCCTTGATTTCGGGGAGGTTTACCACGGTGCCGTCATCGTAGATCAGGTCGATGTTGCCATTGTTGTAAGCCAGCAGCAGGTAGTTGTTTGCCACATTATAATACAAATTGTGGATGCCGCTGTCGGAGATGCGCGAGCCGGGGGTGTAGTACACGGTTTCGTTGTACTCTTTATCGTAGCTGTAAAGCGAACCGCCGGTAATGTAGTACACGTGTTTTGGGGTGTCGATTACGTTGTCGAAGAACTCGCCGCTCATGGGGAGGATGCGCCACGAGCCGGGGGTGTGCTGAGCCAAAGCGGACAGTGAGGTGGCGAGCATCACCACCGCGAGAAGGAGAAATTTGTGAAGGGACTTTCCAAGCATGGTGTTAATTGTTATTTGGGCGGTTTATTTTTTGCAGTTAAGGTAATCAAAAAGGGCGGCAGCCGCACGAGCGCGGTGGCTGATGGCATTCTTCTGCTCGGACGTCATTTCGGCGAAGGAGCAGCTGTGGCCGTTGGGAATGAAAACGGGGTCGTAACCGAAGCCGCCGGCGCCGGAGCGTGCGGTGGCTATGGCGCCTTCGACCTTGCCTTCGAAGCAGCGCAATTGGCCGTGCTCAATCAGGGCGATGGCGGTGCGGAACTGTGCGGCGCGATTGGGTTGGCCGGAGAGGTTGCGCAGCAGCAGGGCTGTGTTGGCCACGTCGTCGTGGCCGTCGGTGGCATAGCGGGCGCTGTGCACGCCGGGCGCGCCGTTGAGGGCGGCGACTTCCAGGCCGGTGTCGTCGGCGAAGCAGTCGAAGCCATAGTGGTCGAATACATACTGCGCTTTCATAGCGGCATTGCCTTCGAGAGTGTCGGACGTTTCGGGCAACTCCTCGTGGCAGTCAATGTCGGCCAAGGAGAGAATTTCGAAGTTCTCTCCGGCTATTTGGCGCATTTCCTGCAATTTATGCGCATTATTGGTGGCAAAAACGATTTTTCTTTTCATTCGTTATGGACAAGGCATAATACCTTCTCTATATAACGCCGTAATAATCAAAATATTGCTTAACAACGCAATTTTTACCGATTTTTTCGATTGGCCATCCGTGTACAATAGCTCACGCAGATTTTGCAGATTTTAGCGGAGTGGTCAGCTATGTAATGAGGAAGTAAGACCTCGCTAAAGTTCAGGGCCAGAGACGGAAATAAGGGGCGGCATAGCTGGCGGGGCCATCCGGATTCCCCCGAGGCAAGCCTCGGGGCTACAAGTGAACGATGCGATGATCTCTTACCACTAAAGCCGCATGGAGCGGACGAAGTCGGCGATGACCGGGTCGCGGGAGATGTAGCGGGTGGAGGGGCGGGCCACAAAGAGCCAACCGGTGGCAGAGTTGGCGGCGTTGTCGGGGGTGGTGCGCAGGATTTGGGCGTGAATGCCCATTTGGAGGAGTTCTAACAGGAGGGAGCGATGGGTGGTGAAGTCGTAGTCCGCGATGGTACCGGTGAAGAGTGTTTGCATGTACCCGTTCAATAGGTCGGCGATGGCCTCGGGTTGACATTGCTGCAAAAGCAGGCGCACCTGGTCGGAGGTGATGAAGGTAATGATTTCGTGCTTGGGGAAGTCGGTGAAGGGGTTGAATTGCATGCGTTTGAGCGTGTTCTCGTGGGCGATACGCTTGATGCGAGCTTGGCGCTCCTCCGGAGTCTCCACCATAGCTTCAGCAGCTTTTTTAGCCTCTTCAGCCTCCTTAGCTTTGGCGGCTTGCTCGACTTGTTGGGCTTCGCGGAGGGCTTTACGCGCTTCACGAGCCTTGCGACGCTTTTCGCGCTTCCGCAACTGAGCCTCGGCCACTTTGGAGGCGATGGCCTCGAGTTTGGATTGTTGATAGTAGTCGTCAGGCTTGATAAACTGCGCCTCGATGCAGGCAATCAAGCCGTTAACCACGCGCACCGGACACCGGGCCAGCAACTCTTCCATATTTTCAACCGAGGTGTCTATTTGTTTCTTCTTTCTTGCCATAATTTTACAATTTTTGGTTTTTTGCTGCAAAGGTAATGGCAAAGAGCCCTGCCCGCTGCAAAATTTGGTCCGCAACAACCAAATTTCAGCGGATTTTGGGGGAAATTTGGTGGGTAATTGAAAAAAAATCGCTAAATTTGCACGTTAAAAGCTTTTAATGAATATATATGGTGAAAAAATCATACATTTTGCTGGCTGCAGCCACGTTGTGGCCGGCGGCTTTGTCGGCTGTTGAGGTGGAGACCACCGCAGGCCGACTTGGTGAAAATTTGGGTAGTACCACCGCCACCGAGTTGGTGGTGCGCGGCACAATTGACGTGACCGACTTGGTGTTTATCGACAAGCAGATGAGCCAACTCCTCTCGCTCGACCTCTCGGGGGCCACGATTGTGGATTACAGCGGCGAGCGAGTGCTTGGCTTGACCTCCCACCCGGCGGCCACGATTCCGGCGCGCAGCTTTGTGGGCAACTCGCTCACCTCGATTGTGTTGCCCGCGAATGTAACGGCCATCGGCGATGCGGCCTTTGCCGGCTCGGCCATCAAATCCATCACCTTGCCTGCTTCGATTACCTCGATAGGCGTGGGCTGCTTCAGTAGCTGTACGGCCTTGCAATCGGCCACCATCGCCACCGCCAACTTAGGCGAAAGCACATTCTCGGAATGCACCGCCTTGCAATCGGTGACCTTCACCAGCGCCACCGCCGTGGGCGACGGTTGCTTCAGCGGCTGCACCGCCTTAACCACCATCACCGGCTCCGAGCTCGCCACCGCCATCGGTGCGCGTGCGTTCCACAGCTGCTCGAGCCTCGAGGCGTTCACTTTCGGCGATGGCTTGCAAACCATTGGAGATGAAGCCTTTGCGCAGAGCGGCGTGAAAGTGGTGGACCTCCAACCCTGCACTGCCCTCAGCTCCGTGGGCAGCTACTCCTTCGCCTTCATGCCGGCAGTGACCGACATCAACCTTGGCGCCGTACCCACGTTGGGCGAAGGCGTGGTGATGAACTGCCCCAACTTGGTCAACTTCGTTTTCTCCTCCACCGCCACCGCCGTACCCGACTATGCTTACGCCGGCAACGCGGCCATGGACACCACCAATATGTTTAACTCCGACATAACCTCCATCGGCCGCTACTCGCTCAGCGGTATGACTCAGGTGAGCACCGTCACCATCCCCGAAGGCGTCACCGAAATCGGCGACAACGCTATGGAGCGTCTCACTGCGTTGAAACGCATCAACGTGCCCACCAATGTGGTGCCCGCGCTCGGCGAAAATGTCTGGTCGGAAGTGGAGCAAGGTTTGGTGACCGCATACGTGTGGGATTCGCTGCTTCCCGAGTTTGAAGCAGCCGAGCAGTGGAAAGAATTCGACCTGGTGGGCGTGACGCCCTCCGGCGTGGAGGATGCCGCCGTGGCCGACAGCGGATTGCGCGGCCGCGTAGTTGACGGCGTGCTCCTGATCGAAAGCACTGCCAAAGAGCTGGCCGCCGTGCGCGTGTACGCTGCCAACGGCCAACTGCTGGCCGCCGCTGCCGCCGCCGGACTGGAAGCGCAAGTGGCTGTGGGCCATCTGCCTGCACAAGCGCTCGTAGTGGCCGTGATGATGGCCGACGGCTCCGTGGCTACACTCAAAATCGCCAACAACTGATGGGCAAGAACAAGCTGCGGAAGTTTGCCGAGATGAACACCATCGACTTGGTGTTCCAGTACCCGTTTGGCCGCTTGAAGGCCGAAGGCTTCGACTCGTTCCCGCTCAAAGGCAAGTGGCACTCCGACTTCTTCGCCAACGACCGCCCCATCGTGCTCGAACTCGGCTGCGGCAAGGGCGAGTACACCGTTGGCTTGGCGCAACTCTATCCTGATAAGAACTTCATCGGCATCGACATCAAGGGCGCGCGAATGTACACCGGCGCCACCCAGGCGCGCGACCTCGGGCTGAATAATGTGGCCTTTCTGCGCACGTCGATTGAGCTGTTAGAGTCGTTCTTCGCGCCCGGCGAGGTGAGCGAGCTGTGGATCACGTTCCCCGACCCGCAGATGAAGAAGGCCACCAAGCGCCTCACCGGCACGCGCTTCATGCAGCTCTACCGCAAGGTGATGCCCGCCGGCGGTGTGGTCCGCCTCAAGAGCGACAGCCCCTTCCTCTATGCCTACACCCGCGCCATGGTGGAACTCAACGGCCAGCAGGTGCTGGTGGATACCCCCGACCTCTACCACTCCGACCTGGTGGACCCCATCCTCAATATCCGCACTCACTACGAAAGCCAGTGGCTCGCCCGCGGCTTGACTATCAAATACTTAGCCTTCGCGCTCGACCACGACACCGCCCTCTGCGAGCCAGTCGATGACTTCGAACGCGACACCTACCGCAGCTATTCGCGCGGTTACATTCCTCTGATTGAAAATCCCCAACAGTAATGCAACAGCTTTATCCCAAACTCATTCTCGACGCCCTGAGCCAAGTGCGCTACCCCGGCTCGGGCAAGAATATTGTGGAAATGAATATGGTGGAGGACGACCTGCGCATCGATGGCCGCAAGGTGGAGTTCTCCCTGATTTTCGACCGCCCCACCGACCCCTTCATCAAGTCGGTGGTGAAGGCGGCCGAGAACGCTATCCTCACCTTCGTGGCGCCTGACGTGGAGGTGGCCGGCAACATCCATGTGAAGACCCGTCAAGCAGCGGCGCCGGCTCCCAAAGCCGCACCCGTGCTCCCCGGGGTGAAGAACATTATCGGCATCTCCTCGGGCAAAGGCGGCGTGGGCAAATCCACCGTAGCAGCCAACTTGGCCGTGGCGCTCGCTCGCGAGGGCTACCGAGTAGGCCTGCTCGACGCCGACATCTTCGGCCCCTCGGTGCCCAAAATGTTCGGCATCGAAAATGAACAGCTGTACATGCACAATGTCGATGGCCGCAACCTTATCATCCCCATCGAACGCTTCGGCGTGCGCCTGCTCTCCATCGGCTTGGTCATCGACCCCGACAAGGCCGCCCTCTGGCGCGGCTCCATGGCCTCGAACGCCCTCAAGCAACTCATCGAGCAGGCCGACTGGGGCGAGTTGGACTACTTCCTGATCGACATGCCCCCGGGCACGTCCGACATCCATCTCACTCTGGTTCAGACACTTGGCATCACCGGCGCGGTGGTGGTCACCACCCCTCAGCAGGTGGCCTTGGCCGACGCCCGCAAGGGTATCGCCATGTTCCGCGAGGAGAAAATCAACGTGCCGGTGCTCGGCATCGTCGACAATATGGCTTGGTTCACCCCCGAAAATCACCCCGATGAGCGCTATTATATCTTCGGCAACGATGCCTCGGTGGACGAGCTCGCCGCCAAGTACGACGTGGAGGTGTTGGCTCGCATCCCGCTCATTGCCGCCATCGGCGACCACAACGACTCCGGCGAACCCATCGCCGCCAACCCCGAATCGCTCACGGCTTCGGCGTTCTCATACCTGGCCCACCAAGTAATCGACGCCGTCGACCGCCGCAATGCTTCCCTTCCGCCCACCCTCAAAGTTGACATGTCGCGCAAATGAAACTGCTGATTATCAACGGCCCAAACCTCAATCTGCTTGGCGCTCGCGAGCCGCAAATCTACGGCCACACGGCGCTCGACGCTGTGTTGGCCGACCTCCGCGCCCGATTTCCACAGGTGGAAATCCTCCACGAACAATCAAACCACGAAGGCCGAATCATCGACCTCATCCAGCAAGCTAAGGCCAACGGTATCAGCGGCATAGTGCTCAACCCCGGCGGCTACAGCCACTCATCTGTGGCCATCGCCGACGCCATCATGGCCGTCGACACCCCCGTGGTGGAGGTTCACATATCTAATATATTTGCGCGCGAGGACTTCCGCCAGCTCCACGTCACCGCCATCGGCGCACGCGGATTCATCGCCGGCTTCGGTGTGGAAGGCTACGCGTTGGCTATTCAATCGCTGTTGAAATGAGAAAAATACTTGTAATTCAGATAGTTATCGCAGCCATAGCTCTGCTGATGGCTGCCTGCGGCCATTCCGACACCTTCGTCGTAAACGGCACTATAGAAGGCGCGCCGACTATGAACATTCGCGTAATTTACACAATGCGCGGACAAGTCTTCACCGGCGTCACCGCCGCCACCGACGGCAAGTTCTCATTCAAAGCAGCTGCGCCCGACACCGCCATCGTGGAACTCTACGACAACGACTACGCCCTGTTGGGCCGTTTCCTCACCGTCAACGGCGAAGACATCAACCTCTCGCTCACCCGTTCACCCTACCGCCTCACAGTCGAAGGCAACGACATCTCGCAGCGCTGGGCCAAATTCCTCAGCGACAATGCGGAAGCCTTGCAAGCCGCCGACGGCCGGCATAACGCTGTGATTGCCAAGTATATAGAAGCAAACCCCACCGACGAAGTATCCACACTACTACTCATCACCGAGTACAACGTGGCGCTGTCGGATTCGGCCGCCATGCAGGCTCAACAACTATGGCAAACGCTACGATGGAAGCCCGCCGGCCTCACCGCCTCCTTCGCCATGCAACTCACCGCCGTAGCCGACACCGCGGGCCACTGCACGCTCGATTCGCTGCGCTACCTCCGTTCAGGCAACACCCACGCCACCTTCGTGGCCGCCGACCATCCCCTCACCCTCATCGCCATCAGCTCCGAGCGCCAAGGCCGCGACTCCACCCTGGCCACCCTCCGCCGCATCAAGGACAACCGCAACCGCCTCCCCGACGGCCGCCCCGTCTACATCCTTGACCTATCGATAGATACCGACACCCTCGACTGGAGCCGCTCCCTCCGCCGCGCCCGCGCCCCTTGGCACCCCGGCTGGCTACACACCGGCCCGGCCACCCCCCCCCTCCGCCGCCTCCACATCCCCACCGCCCCCTACTACATCCTCCTCGACTCCGCCGGCACCCAACTCCTCCGCACCACCACACTCTAACCAGCCCGCGGCGGGCCCTGCCGGCGCAGCGCCGCCGCCCGCCTGCCGCTACCGAGCAAAGCTCGGCGCATCTCCAAAAAGGCTCCGCGCCGCCCGCCGGCCGCCCGCTGTTTTGTATCGGCTCTGAGCTTTAGCGAAGTCCCCGGCCGTAGCCGTGGCCGGGTGCTGCGGCGGCTTTTTCGCGAAAAGGCGGGCGGTTTTGGGCTGTTTTTCGGCGTTTTTTTGCCGATTTTGATGTTTTTTGGTTGAAAATTTTCGTATTTGGGGATTTTTACGTATCTTTGCGCGATAATTTCGAAAAATAATTTAAAAGATCAATATATCAATGGCAACTCTCGAAAAAATTCGAAGCAAATCAGTGCTGCTTTTCATTATCATCATCGTGGCACTGCTTGCATTCATTTTAGGTGACTTCCTTACCTCGGGCCGCACTTACTTCGGCTCGGGCACTACCGTGGCTCAGGCCGGTAGCGCTAAAGTAGACTACAACGATTATCAAGCTCGCGTCAATGCGCTTGCTGAACAACAGCAAAACAGCACTCGCCAAACCAACTCCGACGTGCTGGCTCAGCAAGCCATCACCGACCTGCTCGCTGACAAGCTCATGCAGCAGGAATATGCCGCCCTCGGCATGGTGGTTACCGACAGCGAACTCTCGGCCGCTCTCACCGGCCCCAACCCGCACCCCGCTGCCGTTCAATTCATTGCTCAACTCTCGCAAAGCATCGGCCAGCCCACCCCCAACGGCGCTGCCGTGTTTGACGCTATCTCCAACCCCACCAAATACGGCCTCCCCACTGAAGCCGGTGCTCAGCTCAAGCAGTACTGGATCTCCATGGAGCAGAATGTGGAACAAGCCATCCTCGGCGAAAAATTCTCCGAATTGGTAAGCGGCCTGTTCACCGCCAACCAGCTCGACGCCCAAAGCCTGTACAACGACGTGGCCACCACTCGCCACATCTCCTATGCTGTGGTTAACCTCAACACCGTCAAGGACGAAGACGTGACCGTTACCGACCAAGACCGCATGGCCGCTTGGAACGAGAACAAATACCAATTCCGCCTCACCGAGCCCACCCGTTCGATCGACTACATCGTGGTTCGCATCGAGCCCTCGCAAGCCGACCGCCTCGCCGGCCAGCAAGCTGTGGAAGACGCTTTAGTGGCCCTCACGGCTAAAGAAGGCACCGAAGGCGTGGCCTCCGACAGCCGCTTCGTGGTTAACCGCTACAGCGCCACCTACGCCCAAATCAACGACAAGGGCATCAAAGCATTCCTCGACAGCGCCGAAGTGGGCGAAGCCGCTATCGCCAAGCACGTGGGCGACAACTACAATATAGTGAAACTCATCGACCGCACCACCGGCATCGACTCCGTGAACGTTTCCTTCCTGGGCCGCGCTGACCAAGGCGATCTCGACTCCATCTTCGCTCGCGTGAACGCCGGCACTCCCATCGCCGACATCCTCAAGGAAGACGGCATTGCCGGTCAAGACTCCATCTGGGCTTCGCTCGTTGCTCCCAACATTCCCCAAAACATCAAGGACGCGCTCACCAACCGCGCCGTGGGTGAAACCTTCATCCTCACCGACACCGTGCAAGGCAAGGCCGTGCAATCGCTCTACCGCATCAACCGCCGTCACGTTCCCGTGGCCGTGTATGACATCGCTCTGATCGACTTCACCGTTGACCCCTCCAACGAAACCATCACCAACCTCTCCACCAACCTCAACACCTTCGTTTCCAACCACTCCACCGCTAAGGACTTCGCCGAAGGCGCTGCCGAAGCCGGCTACACCATCCTCAAAGGTATGGTAAGCGCTTCCTCGCCCATGATTGGCAACGACTGTGCCGACTGCCGTCCCGTTATCAAGTGGGCTATGGAAGCCAAGGAAGGCCAAGTGATGCCCGTTTACCAAGACAACAAGCAGACCTACATGCTCACCGTGGCCGTCACCGGCATCTACGAGGACGACTACCTCCCCTGGAACTGCCCCATCATCGCCGACCACATCAACAACCTCGCACTCAACAACGCTAAAGCCGCCAAGCTCATCGAACAATTCTCCGGCAAAGCTACCGACCTGGCCGGCTACGCTAAAGCCATGGGCGTGGAAGTACAATCCGGCGACGCCATCTTCAACGCTCCCATGCTCGCCACCATCGGCTTCGGCGAATCCCGCCTCCAAGGCCAAGTGGCTGCCGCTCCCCTCAACACCGTGGTTGGTCCCGTGAAAGGCAACAACGCCGTGGTGGTATTCACCGTCACCGGCGAAGAACAGAAGGGCCGCCAATACACCTTCGAGGAATACGCCAACCAATTCAACGGCAACCTCAACCTCGGCAACGTCCGCTTCTTGAGCAACTCCATCAACATGGTCAACCTGCTCCGCGGCGACAACAAGGTTGAAAACAACAGCCTCAACTTCGTGGCCGCTTTCGGCGAATAATCCCCGCCTGAACGCCACTTCCCAATAACATCGGGCCTATGTAGCCACAAAGGCTTCATAGGCCCGATTTTCAATTACTAACCTATACATTACTATATAGCTATGGCATGCATGGATTGGTCGCGCCTCATCAGCGACAAGCGCTTCGGCTTAGAAGACTATCACGACCCTAACAAGAGCGCCGTGCGCACCGACTTCCGCCGCGACTTCGACCGCCTGGTGTTCTCATCCCCCTTCCGCCGCTTGCAAAACAAAACGCAAGTGTTCCCCTTGCCCGGCAGCATCTTCGTGCACAACCGCTTGACCCACTCCATGGAAGTGTCGTGCGTGGGCCGCTCGATGGGTGCCGACGTGGCCGTGGAACTCGCCCGCCGCTACCCCGAATTGCGCGAAGCATTCGGCCACATCGGCGACATCGTGGCCGCCGCTTGCCTGGCCCACGACTTAGGCAACCCGCCATTCGGCCACTCCGGCGAAAAAGCCATCTCCACCTTCTTCAGCGAAGGCGCCGGCACCCACTTGCAGCAGCTCCTCACCCCACGCCAGTGGACCGACCTCACCCACTTCGAAGGCAACGCCAACGCATTCCGCCTGCTCACCCACCAATTCCGCGGACGCCGCCAAGGCGGATTCGCCATGACATACTCCACCTTGGCATCAATCGTCAAGTACCCATTCGACTCATCCTTAGCCACCAAAAATAAGTTCGGCTTCTTCGACTCGGAGTGCAACGACTTCGCCAAAGTGGCCGCCGAATTAGGCATCATCCGCCGACCCTCGCCCCAAGGCACATACAGCTACGCCCGCCACCCGCTGGTCTACATCGTCGAAGCCGCCGACGACATCTGCTACGAAGTCATGGACTTCGAAGATGCCCACCGCCTCAAAATCCTCACCACCGACGAGGTAATCGACGCCTTCCTCGCCTTCCTCCCCGACGAACGCCGCGCACGCACTGAGATGATCATGCGCCGCGTCGACGACCCCAATGAACAGATTGCCTACCTCCGCTCGGCCGTCATCGGCGCCCTCACCCGCTGCTGCGCTCAGACTTTCCTCGACCACGAGCAGGAAATCCTCAGCGGCGAAATGCCCGGCCCGCTGTTGAAGTATATACCCGAACGCGAGCGCACCGCCTACGAGCACTGCAACGACATCTCTTGGCGCAAAATCTACTGCTACTCCGACGTAGTCGACATCGAAATCGCCGGCAACCGCATCATCTCCTTCCTGCTCGAAAAGCTCCTCAATGCCGTGCTCAATCCCTCACTCAACTACTCCCGCCTCCTGTTGGCCAAATTCCCCGGCCAATACGACACCCAAGCGCCCACCGTCTACGGCAAAATTCAGGCCGTGCTCGACCACCTCAGCGGCATGACCGACGTTTACGCCCTCGACCTTTATCGCAAAATTAACGGCACCAACCTTAGAATCGAAAACTAACTATGCGTCAAGCACTTACATCCATCGCCGTGGCCGCCGCAGCCCTACTGGCCTCGGCCCAGCAAAACGTGTTCCAAGCCCCGGAATCGCTACAATCGCCCGTGGTCAACGCCGACGGCACAGTCACCTTCAACCTCTACGCGCCCGCCGCCAGCGAAGTCGTCGTCAACGGCGACTGGGAAGCCGACGGCGGCCGTTGCCCCATGACCTCCGATGGCCAAGGCCTCTGGACCGCCACCACCGCCGCCCTGCCCGGCGACATGTACACCTACCGCTTCTCCATCGACGGCATCACCACCATCGACCCCGCCAACCCATACTGCTGCCGCGACGTAGCCTCCGTATTCAGCATCTTCTTCACCCCCGGCGAGCAGTCAGACTACTACCAAGTGCACCCCGTGCCCCACGGCACAGTCTCCGCCGTCTACTACCATAGCGACGCCGCCAACGCCGACCGCCGCCTCATGGTCTACACCCCCGCCGGATACGAAGACTCCGACCGCGCCTACCCCGTGCTGTACCTCCTCCACGGCTCCGGCGGCGACGAAACCGCCTGGCTCTCCCTCGGATGCGCCGCCCGAATCCTCGACAACCTCATCGCCCGCCAACAAGCCGAGCCAATGATCGTGGTCATGCCAAACAGCGTAATGCCCACCACCGCGGCCGCCGGCGAATCCACCGACAACCTCGACTTCCGCCCACGCCTCACCAACCAAATCCCAGGCGCCTACAAAAACGGCCTCTTCGAAACCGCCTTCCCCGAAATCGTCACCTACATCGACACCCACTACCGCACCCGCGCCGACAAGCACTCCCGCGCCGTGGCCGGCCTCTCCATGGGCGGCTTCCACTCGCTGTTCATCTCGGCCAACTACCCCGAGATGTTCGATTACGTAGGCCTCTTCTCCGCCGGCGTCGACTTCTCCAACGTCGACACAACCATCCCCGCATACACCGACCTCGACACCAAACTCGCCGCCCAAGCCCGCGCCGGCGTCGCCCTCTACTTCATAGCCTGCGGCACCGCCGACTTCCTCTACCCCCTCAACCGCCAACTCGCCACCCGCCTCACCGCCGCCGGCCTCCACACCACTTGGCTCGACACCCCCCGCGGCCACCTCTGGACCAACTGGCGCCGCCACCTGATGACCTTCGCCCCCCTCCTCTTCAAATAACCCCACCCACCACAAAAATCCGGATACGCCAGGCATGACAAACCCCGCAGCGACAGGGTCGCAGCGGGGCTTGTCAGTGGTACGCGCAGCTTAGCGAGTGATGAGGAAGCCGGCTTTGGGATAAGTCAGCGACTTGTCGGGGGCGTTGACGATGATGTTGAGGGCGGCGGCAGCGGCGATGAGGCGGTCGAGCGAGCCTTTGGTCCAGATTTGGCACAAGCACACGGCGGTGCCA
>CAMGBT010000039.1 GCA_946011725.1 uncultured Bacteroidales bacterium
CAAACCTGTAACCTTCTGATCCGTAGTCAGATGCTCTATTCAGTTGAGCTAGCGAACCATTGCTGTGACTCGCACAGGATTCAAACCTGTAACCTTCTGATCCGTAGTCAGATGCTCTATTCAGTTGAGCTAGCGAGCCGTGGCTTGTTTGCCTTAGCGGATGCAAAGTTACGGACTTTTTTTGGATTGACCAAATTTTTTGAGAAAAATTTTTCAAAAAAGTTGCAACATGCTGAATTATAGCACTTAACGGCGGTAGCTGTTGCGTATGTTGTAAAAAATGGCTATCTTTGCATCCCCAAAGGTAAAAATGATTGCTTATGAAGATTTTTCGGATTGTTAACCGCCAGCGAGTGCCGCGGCTATGGGAAGCTTTGATGCCCATTGCCGTGTTGCTGTTGATTATAGCCGTAATAAGTGTGGCTGTTGGGCCGGCGAGCATTGCTGATTACACCGTGTATTCTTTGTTGGCGGCGGCATTGGTGGCTGCCGGCATCGGATTTTCGCGCGGGTATATTTCGCGGCGGTCGTTGGCGGTGGGTGTCCGACGTGGTGTGATGAAGATACTGCCGATTCTGCCGGTGCTGGTGTGTTTGGGCGCGATATCCACCACATGGGTGCTGTCGGGCGTGGTGCCGACGATGCTTGACTACGGCATGCGAATCATTGCCCCGCAGTGGTTTTTGCCGGCGGCGTGCGTGGTGTGCGCGATGGTGTCGGTGGTGACCGGTTCGTCGTGGACAACCATTGCCACCATCGGCATCGTGTTCATGGGCATGGGCTCGGTGATGGGTTACAGCGCGGCGGCCACGGCCGGCGCGATTATCTCCGGCGCGTACTTTGGCGACAAGGTGTCGCCGCTGAGCGACACCACGGTGCTGGCCTCGTCGACTTGCGGTGTGGACATCATGGACCACATTAAATATATGATGATAACCACGATTCCGGCCATGGCCATCACTTTGGGCGTGTTCGCGGTGATGTCGCTCTGCCACGATACGGCCTCCGCGGCCACCGACAGCGAGGTGCTGAGCATGATTCACGCGCACTTCAACGTGAGCGCGTTGACCTTGGTGATCCCCGGTGTGGCGATTATGCTGTTAGCGCTGCGATTTCATACGCTTATCGTGCTTATAATCAGCGCGTTGATGGGTGCGGCCGGCATCGCGGTGTTCCAACCGCAGATGGGCTACGGCGTGATAGACATCTTCGTGGCAATGTGGAGCGGCAGCGAGAGCGCCACCGGCTGTGCCACCTTCGACGCCATCACCACCACCGGCGGCGTGCTGGGCATGCAAGCGGTGGTGGAATTGGTGACGGCAGCATCGATGTTAGGGTGGATGCTTATCTCCACCGGCATGCTGCGCGTGGTGGGCAACGCCATAGTGAGCGGCATCCGCCGCCGCACATCGTTGGTGGGCGCCACCATTGGCACCGGCCTGACGATGAACGCCATCACCTGCGACCAGTACCTGTCGCTGATTATCACCGGCAATCTGTTTGCCGGCGCGTATCGGCGCCACCGGTTGCGTGCTCGCTTGCTGAGTCGCACGTGCGAGGACGGCGTGTCCGTAACCTCGGTGATTATTCCGTGGAACTCGTGCGGCATGACCCAGTCGGCCGTGTTAGGTGTGGCCACGCTGAGCTATCTGCCTTATTGCGTGTTTAATTACCTCTCGCCGTTGATGTCGATATTGATTGCGCGCATCGGCTTCCGCACCCACAAGCGGATGTGAGCGGTAGCGCATTTTTTTGCGCGGAAATTGTGTGAGGGTGGGAAAATTTTCGTACCTTTGCAGTGCAATAGGTAAAAAGTAATTTGTGAATCTAACTATGAGCATTTTTAGGATTGTGAACCGCCAGCGAGTGCCCCGGTTGAGTGTGGCCATTGTGCCCATCGCCGTGTTGCTGCTGATTATAGCGGTGATAGGCGTGGCCGTAGGGGCTGCGCGCATTAGTGATTACACGGTGTATTCTTTGTTGGCGGCGGCGTTGGTGGCTGCCGACATCGGATTTTCGCGCGGGTATATCTCGCGGCGGTCGTTGGCAGTGGGCTTTCGTCGAGGTGTGATGAAGATACTGCCGATTCTGCCGGTGCTGGTGTGTTTGGGCGCGATATCCACCACATGGGTGCTGTCGGGCGTGGTGCCGACGATGCTTGACTACGGCATGCGAATCATTGCCCCGCAGTGGTTTTTGCCGGCGGCGTGCGTGGTGTGCGCGATGGTGTCGGTGGTGACCGGTTCGTCGTGGACAACCATTGCCACCATCGGCATCGTGTTCATGGGCATGGGCTCGGTGATGGGTTACAGCGCGGCGGCCACGGCCGGCGCGATTATCTCCGGCGCGTACTTTGGCGACAAGGTGTCGCCGCTGAGCGACACCACGGTGCTGGCCTCGTCGACTTGCGGTGTGGACATCATGGACCACATTAAATATATGATGATAACCACGATTCCGGCTATGGCCATCACTTTGGGCGTGTTCGCCGTGATGTCGCTCTGTCACGATACGGCCGCAGCGGCCACCGACAGCGAGGTGCTGAGCATGATTCACGCGCATTTCAACGTGAGCGCATGGACCATGGTGATCCCCGGTGTGGCGATTCTGCTGTTAGCACTGCGAATCAGCACGCTTACCGTGCTGATAGTCAGTGCGTTGATGGGCGCGGTGGGTATCGCGGTGTTCCAACCGCAGATGGGCTACGGCGTGGTAGACATCCTCGCGGCAATGTGGAGCGGCAGCGAGAGTGCCACCGGCTGCGCCACCTTCGATGCCATTACCACCACCGGCGGCGTGCTGGGCATGTGGACCGTGTTGGAACTGGTGACGGCCACCTCGCTGTTAGGGTGGATGCTCATCTCCACCGGCATGCTGCGCGTGGTGGGCAACGCCATCGTGAGCGGCATCCGCCGTCGCACCTCGTTGGTGGCAGTGACCATCGGCACCGGCTCCACCATGAACGCGGTAACGTGCGACCAGTACCTCTCGCTAATCATCACCGGCAACATCTTCGCCGGCGCGTATCGGCGCCACCGACTGCGCTCGCGGTTGCTGAGCCGCTCGTGCGAAGACGGTGTGTCGGTTACCTCGGTGTTGATACCGTGGAACACCTGCGGTATGACGCAGTCGGCCGTGTTAGGTGTAGCCACGCTGAGCTACCTGCCGTATTGCGTGTTCAATTACGTGACCCCTCTGGTGTCGATTTTGATTGCACGCATCGGCTTCCGCACCCACAAGCGGATGTAATCAAAAGTAGACGCGGGTGAAGGTTGAGGCGGTGAGCGCCTGAATTGGCCGGTGCATGGTCCAAAGGCCGTAGCCCACCTGTGCGCCCATAGCCATTGAGGATGATATGCGGCAGATGGCGGCTGCGGAGAGGTCGAGAGTGCAGCCGAAGTTGCCGCGGCGGTTGTTGCGCCCGTCGAAGTGCCGGAGAACGCCGCCGAGGGCGCGGAGTTCGCAGCTCCAGCGTTGCCACGGGAGGAAGAAATTGGCCACGGGTCCGAGGGCTATGCCGGCGCCGTTGAGCATGTCGGAGAAGCGGCCGTCGGTGCGCGAGTAGAGCGGAGTGGAGCGCAGCGACAGTTGCGAGGCCAAGCCCCAGCGGTCGTCCATTGGCATGGTGAAGGTGATGGAGGTGACCATGCCGATTTTGGTGTTACTTTCGGGAGTGCCACCGCTCAGGGCGTACATGGCGCCGGAGGAGATTTCCACGGCGGGTTGCCAGTCGGCGGTGCCTTGCGGAAGCGACCGTCGGGAGTCGGGGAAGATTAGGTACGACAGGCCGTAGCCCACTTCGGTGGAGATTCGTCCCACCCACATGCCGGCGATTACGTCCTTGGGGAAGTGGTTGCCGGATAGCACACGCTGCGCGCCTACACCGGCCGCGAGGGCGCTTGCGCCGAAGGCCCACCAGCCGCTGTGGTGCATGGTTTCGTGGGTAACGATGGTGGCGAAGGTGTAGACCCACGAGGTGTGGCGCGAGGGCCACGAATCCTGCGCGCTGTGGTCGGGTCGCCACTCGTTGACGGAGGATTTGAGCAACTCGGTGACGCCCGCGTTGACCGACGCAGCCAACCCGATGCGCGCCACTATCGGCGCGGCGCGGTTGGTGAAGGTGGTGTCGACTGTAACGTTATCGAGCGCGTGAGCTTGCAGCGCGATTGCAATCAAAGCAAACAGAGAGAGAATCTTTTTCACTTAGAAACGAGGTGGTGGGATTAGTTGATGGAATGGAGAACGGTGTCGAAGAGGTTGGCGCGGAAGCCGTTGAATGCGGAGTTGTCGCGGGTGGGGTTGACGCTGTTCGCAAGGAACACGAAGATGAGATTGTGGTCGGGGTCGACCCAGAAGCAGGTGCCGGTGAATCCGGTGTGGCCGTACACCGAAGCGGGCGCGCCCTCACACAGGGGCGAGTTGTCGGGGTTGGTCACGTCGGGCTTGTCGAAGCCGAGGCCGCGGCGGCAGGTGGGGCTTTTGGTGGTGGTGAAGGTGCGCACTGTGCTGTCGGAGAGCACGCGGGCGTCGCCATACAGCCCGCCGTTGAGCCACATTTGGCAGACCTTGGCCACGTCGGAGGCGCAGGCAAACACGCCGGCGTTGCCCGACACGCCGCCTAAGAATGCGGCCGTTTCATCGTGCACGAAGCCGTGGACATGCTGGCGGCGCAGGTAAGTATCCTTCTCGGTGGGAGCGATTTGCCCTAACGGCAGACGCTCCGCGGGGCGATAGCAGATGGTCATAGCGCCCAAGGGAGCCCAGATGCTGTCGGTGACAAATTGTTGGTGGGGAATGCCGGTAATGTGCTGTTCCATGTCCATGAGCAAGCAAAAGTTCAGACACGAGTAGCGGTATTTCTTGTTAGGCCGCAGCGGGGAGGTGTATATGCGGGCCATGATGGTGTCGTAAGCGGCTTGCCCCACGAAGATGCCGCGTGCGACCTCGATGTTGAAGCTGTCGGAGCGCTCCGGGCGCTGGATGTCGGTGCGGAGCGCGGCGGTGTTGTGGCCCCAAGCGTTGTTCATCACGAAGATGGAGTGGTCGGCATCGCGACGGTTGGTGATGAGCTTGCCGGAGTAGGTGGTGGAATCCATCATCACGTTGTACATATTGAGCGAGGGTTGGATGCCGCTTTGGTGGAAGAGAAGCTGTCGCACGGTGATGTCGGCTTTGTCGGTAGGTCGCAGGCCGGGGATGTAGCGCGAGGCGGGCGCGTCGAGGTCGATGAGGCCGAGGTCGTAGAGCTTCATCACGCCGGGGAGCGTGCCGATGGTCTTCGACACGGAAGCGAGGTCGTACACGGTGGAAGTGGTGACGGCGGCGCCGTCGGCCGAGAGGCGGCCGTAAGCGCGTTCAAGCACCACGTTGCCGTTTCGAGCCACCAACACCTGGCAGCCGGGAAACGCGCCGCGCGCCATAGCGTCGTTGACCAGCGAGTCCACCGTAGCGCCCAGGTCCGCGTCCATGTCTTCGCCCGCGGGCGAAGAGTAGCCTAAGCGAGTTTGGGGCAGGTGGATGCCCTCGCCCATGCGAGCCAAGCCGCGCAGGTTCACCGGCAGCGTGCCGCTCACTTCGATGCCGCCGAACACGGCCATGGCGGCGGCGCGACGCAGGCAGGGCAGGTTGTCATAACCCAGCACCAAGCCTTTGAGCTGGCCGAAAGCACCTTTGAACTTGGCCATTTTGTAGGGGTTGACCATGAACACGCCCACCAAACCGGGCATATCGGCCAGCTGGCCGAAAGCGTTGCGCGAAGCCATCTTGTCGTCGTAGACCAGTGCGAGCACCACATCGTGGTTGCGAATCTCGTTGAGAGTGCTGACGGAGAAACCGCCCATCTCCGAGGGCGAGTACACGTCGACCTTGGTGTACTTGGCGCAGATGTCGGCGAACTCGGTGTAGGGCACGTTGGAAGTGTTGACCACGGCCACGCGGGCGGAGGCTAAGTTGCCCACCGGCAGCACGTTATCTTCGTTGCGGAGCACGGTGATGGAAGCGTTGGCCAAATCGGTGAGCAGCGCTTCGGTCTCGGGCGTCCACAGGCGGTCGCGCAGGTTGTCGGTGTCGACCGGTTGGAGGTTGGTCAGCCCGAGTACGTATTTATATGTGAGCACGCGTTTGCAGCGGTCCTCAATCATGCCGGCGCTGACCGTGCCGCGCTGCATGGCTAAGAGGATTGCATCGATGTCGATTTCGGCGTTGGAGGTTTCGAGCACGTCGGCACCGGCTAACAGCGCGGCTAACGAGGCGTTGCGACCGGAGGCTTGAGCGCCGCGCATGCCCAGAGCGTCGGTGTATATGAGGCCTTGGAAGCCCATCTGATCGCGTAGCACCAAACCGGTGATGCGGGGCGAGAGCGAGGCGGGCAGACCGGAAGCGTCGAGCGCGGGCACGCAGATGTGGCCGGTCATGATGCCGGAGATGCCGCCGTCGATGAAGGTTTGGAACGGCAGCAAGTCCACGCTGTCCAAGCGTGCGCGCGAGTGGTCAACCACCGGCAGGGCCTTGTGCGAGTCGGTGGAAGTGTCGCCGTGGCCGGGGAAGTGCTTGCCCACAGCCTGCACGCCGCCGTCCTCCAAGCCGCGGGCGAAGGCGTAGCCCAAGCGCGCCACGCGGTGCGGGTCTTCGCCGAAGGAGCGGTAGCCGATCACCGGGTTGGCGGGGTTGGAGTTGACATCGATTACGGGAGCAAAGTTCACCTGAATGCCCATCAAGCGGCACTGGCGCGCCACGTCCTGCCCATAGCGATAGAGTAGGGCGTCATTGGCGATTGCGCCCAAAGCCATGTTGCACGGGTACTTGGGCGTGTCGCTCACGCGCATGGCCAGACCCCATTCGCCATCCAAGGTGATGAGCACCGGGATGTTGGCGTTCTCCTGGGCGAAGTTGGTGATGTCGGCAAATTGGTCAATGGAGCCGGCCGTGTAGAGCAGGAAACCCACTTGGAGTTTGTGCACGTATTTATACACCACATTGCGCGATTCTTGGCCGCGGGTTGGCACCACTTTGGGGCACATCAGTTGGGCCACGCGCTGGCGGTCGGTCATGGAGGCGTACACAGAGTCGACCCATTGGCGGCAAGCGCGGCGGTCGGCATCATTTACCAAATTAGGCATCTTGGCCCATGAGCATAGCACCGAAGTGATAATCAGGGCGCAGGTAAACAGTTGTTTCAGCATGGTTGTGAGGTAGTTATTTGGTTGAAGGGGTCATTCGCACGGTGGTGGAGGCGCTCATCGGCTCGGATGAGCGGCGCATCATCTCCAACACGTCTTGATATAGGTTGTTGGGGCTGTAAGCCAATAAGTTATGTTTGGCGAGCGTGGGCATGTAGTCGCCGCCGCCCGAGAGGTAGTCGGTCATAGCCACCACGTACATGCGGTCCGCATCGAGCGGTTCGCCGTTGATGGTGACGGCGGTGAGCGTGGCTTTCGCATCGCTGTCGGCCGGTTGGGGCACGTAGGTGATGCGCACTTGGTCGCTCACGCCGCTGCCGCCGATCGAGGCCATCTGCGTGAAAGCCGGCAGAAGGTCGCGGCCGGCGATTTCGATTACCTCCACGCGGTTGCTGAAGGGTAGAATGGTAATCATCACACCCTCGTACACGGTGTCGCCCTCAAAACCGGAACGCACACCGCCGATATTGTACATCGCGAAGTCTATCTTTCTGTCAGTTAGGGCGCTACCAACGGTGTACACGGCATCGCTCACCCAGTTGAGCAGCTGCGGCGACTTCTGCGGAAAGTCCATGGCGGACGTGGCGATGGGAGTGTGCATCGACACCTCCACGCCGCGACGATACGGCGCGAGGATTTGCGCAAAAGTGGGGTCGAGGCGCGAGTCCAAGCGCGAGGTTACCGCCACCAATTCCGAGGTGGCGGTGAGCTGTTCGAGGTCAATCTTCACCAAGCCGAGGTTGCGCGCATAGCGCCCGGTTTGCGCCACTAACACGCTGCGCCCCACGCGGTTAGGCAGTCGCAGCGGGACGTTAATTACAGTGTGACTGTGGCCGCCGATGAGCACATCGATGTTCTCGGTGTGCGCCACCAGCATGGTGTCGTTCGGAAGCTGTGAGGAGTCAAGGCCGATGTGGGTGAGCGCCACCACCACATCGCAGTGCTGCTGTTGCCGCAGCCACAGGGCCAAGCGGTTGGCCGATTCGATTGCGTCGGAGTACTGCACCCCGTCGGCGCGGCCCTTAGCCACCAAGCCGTCGGGGTCAACGTTGAGCGCGAGGAAGCCGATGCGACGACCGCCCACTGTGCGCACGTCGTAGCGCGAGAAGCGGCCGGCCAAGCGCGGGTCGGAGAAGTGGTAGTTGCTGCACAAGAATTTCGACCGTGCACCTTGCAGTACCACCGCCAGCGAGTCAGCGCCGTTGTCAAATTCGTGGTTGCCCAAGATGCGCAAGTCGTAGCCCATGTAATTCATCACCTGCTGCTCCACCACACCCCCGTAGAGGTTGAAATAGAGCGAGCCCTGCACCGCGTCGCCGGCATCCACCAGCAGCGTGTGCGGCTCAGCGCGGCGCACGCTGTCCACCAGTACGGCCAAGCGGTCCATGCCGCCGCAGTCGCTCTCGGGACAAGTCAAGTACGAGTGTGTGTCGTTGGTGTGCATTATCACCAACTGCTCGGCCGTGGCCGAACTATATGTGACCGACAGCATTAAAGCCGCCATGACATAACCAAAAATCGGACGCATTATCATAAAAAACACGATTACAACAATTTGTTGCAAATTTAGCAAAAAATCCCCAATCCCGCAAATAATTCTGACCATTCAGCCCGGCTCTTTCATTTAAGCTTCGGAAATCGCAAATCGCGGCTAAACGAATAAAACGAATCAACGAATTTACGAAAAATATTAAAAATTCGTTATTTCGTTAATTCGCTTCTCGTTTAACCCCACCACTGCGCCTTAAATGAAAGAGCCGTGACCATTCAGCCCTTCCCGGCAGCATAGCGGTTAGTAAAGACGATTTCTTGCAATTGTCAATGAGGCCCAACGGGGATAACGAAGATAAGAATGACGAAGTAACCTCCTTTTCCCTCCGCTCCTGCGCACCATCCGGCCAACCCGACTTCTCACTGTTAACTATGTTTAACAAAACGGTGCAAAGATCGGATCAATGTAAAAAACCGGTTATTAAACCTGCAAAAGAAAGTGTGTCAAAAGTTCACCGCGAGTAGAACAGTTAGCAAAAAAACACAGGAACCGGTATCCCGCCGTTGCGCCAACAAAAATGGATATAACGTGAACCGCGGAGCGGTTCCAAAACGTCCGCCGGTTGATGCTCGGTAATTGGAACCGCTCCGCGGTACATAGTTGATATATAGCACATTAACCCCACATAGGCTTTGCCAATGTGGGGTTGAGGGGTATGCGCAACAGCTCCGCTGTTGACCAACCGCAGGTCAATAGAATCAAATTATCGCGCTACGACGGGGCCATCCGGGGGCTCCCGAGGCTTGCCTCGGGGCTACAAGTGGCAGATATAAAAAATTAACACTCTCGGAAATGTTTTTAACATTTCAACTGTTTTTTTTACATTGACCCGATATTTTTTAATGTTACCCCCGAAATAGCCCGTGAGGGCCTCATCGGGGTGTGCAAAGTCATGAAAAATTTATCAATCTGACAAACAATCAGTTAACTATCTGGAGGGTATTTGAGGAATATCCCTACATAGATCTTAGATTATATATTTCGCTCTGCGGGAATAGTAAAGCTCTCGCCTTACTCTTAATTTTGAAGCTATACGTATCACCTCCGGAATCACGGCAGAGTAAGAAATCAACCGTAATTTGTCCTTGATCGAGTAATACATCAAATTGCGATGGTATCGGGTTCTTTGTGTGAAGTATTTCCGATACTCTGAAAAATTCACAACCTAACTCATGTTTGGTCTCCACATCAATCCAGAATGTTTCGTGATGCTTTGTTAGAAGTCGTTGATGCAGTTGCATTAACTTCCAAGCTGCAACATCTTTGATTTTTCTGAACGTGCCATCTTCCAATACAACCAGCGAAAATTCATCGGCTTCAAGTATTCCCAATTGTGGCTGAACTAACAGCCCAAGCCCTTGTTGGTTCGGTCTATTTGCAGTAAGTGTGACATGCAATGATTTATGCTTATATCCATCAGGAATATAGCCATATTCATCTACAATTGCTTTCCCACTTTTCAGCCGACTAATAGTCCATTCCGGAGCCTGAGTGAATAGCGTATTCCTAACTTTTGACGCTTCACGATGACTTTTTAACTCAATACCCTTGAAATCCGGATCTTTACTTGGATTCATTTGGATTCCAAGCACAGACTCAACAGTGCGTCCTATGCCGGTATCTGCTAAGATACTCGAAGGCATCCAATCCGTCATCCTATCCTGAATTAGTCCAAGCAATTCTTCACTTGCAGATTTCTTTTCGATAGATAGCTCTAATATGAGATCTTTTAATGGAGTATCAATTAATGAGGCACACACTTTAGGAATATCTACCGAAGATAAATTGACCGCAAATAATAATCCATTGTGGGCTATCAGAGCAAAAATATCATTTGCTTTTAAAAATTCAATATCCCGAACTTTATTAACCCATAATCGAGGATCTCCTTTTTTGGTAATGGGTCGATAAAGAGATGTTTTCGTAAAGTATTTAGCGCTCTCTGTTAGAATAAATGTATCAATCAAGCGCTTATGTTCCGGTCCTTGAGGTTGTTGCTCATAGTCATGCACATTTTTCTCTTTAAAGAATGCTCTGACAGGTGCAGTCGCATCCAATATGCTTTTCTTAAAGCCCGTCTGCGTGATTTGAATTGTCGTAAATTCCACTTGTTTTTGGACCAGAAACTTTACGTTTTTGGTCTCAAAAGCATCATATGGGCGCATGTGTATCATAATAATCTACTTTATATGTTCAAGAATCGTATTTGCAATAGCTCTGGCCTTAACTCGGTGCTCTGCTTTACCTACTAGCTAATACAGATGAATTTCAGTCTTTGTAATATTTCCACCTGTTTGACGCTTGCCTTGAAACACAAACGAATCATCAAATGATTGCAAACGCGCCATTTCTCTAACAGTCATAGCACGATGAGCTGCATAGTGAATAAAGTCGTCAGGCATAGTCACAACTGTCGGGCTTTGGCCTTTAGGATCTAACACAGTGTAGTTCCGCTTGTTTGTATCAAGCCCAAGAGCACACAATTCTTCCTTACATTCTGCATCGTAAGAGCCATGTTTTGCAATGATTGATAGCCGTTGCTTAACTTCATCGCTCTGCGAGCTGGTCTGATGATTATAAAGGATTGGCTCTTCACAGAAAAGATTATTGTTTAAATCCTCAAGAGAGCGTACATAAAATGGTTCAATTGAGTACGAGAACCTATGCTGGAAACGGCCAATTTTTGACCATTCTGCAAATGTATGTGATCCGGCTGATGTGGACAGATGGCCTTGTGCGTCGCGAGTTCTTACTAAAGGTTCGCAGTCTTCAAGAACACGACACGTTCCATAATTTGTTTCCAAGCTTCCATTTCCGATAAAATCAAGGTCGTGGATTGCTTCATATACTGTAACCTTTTCCTCTTCAGAAATGGATGGCGGTACTTCTTCGATTAATGGTTGATCTTTTCGGCAACCAATAAAAATCACTCGTTCTCTGTTTTGAGGCACCCCATAGTTAGCAGAGAGAGCAATAATTGGATTTGCTACTCTATAAAGCCGTATGGCATCAAGCTGTTTGCCTAATTCTTCTTCAGTATTATTACTTTTCGCAAGTGTTTTAAGTAGGTCAAATGTTTCGTCGAGGGTGCACGAGTATAGTTTTATCATTTCCCTAAACTCTGCCACATCGTTTGAATGATGGTCAAACAACTCAAAGCTATCTATCGAAGAAAGAATAGTATTAATAATTGTGGAGTCGTCAATTAACGAAAGGAAGCTATTAAAGCCATCAACAAAGAAATCGTTGTCGAGGTCTGCAAAAGTTTTTTCTTCAATAATTGCCGTACTGATGGCATTACGTTCTTCAGCTCGACGCAAAAGGTTAAGGCCATGTCGTATGGTCGCAATTTTTATATTGGATTTACTTAATTTATAATCAATCTTCCGAGTAATTGATTTAAACTGAGCCTCAAGGTTCGCAAAAAAGTTATCTCGTTCTGCTAATGCTTCTTTATCCTCGCTCACTTCCATCTTAACTTTTGCAAGTATACACGATTTTACAAAACCTGATGCTGTTTGTTCGAGCAAACCTGATATAAAGCTTATAAAAGAAGGCACATTCTTATCGTCAATTATTGAACGTATTTCACGAAGAATAGCATCTTTAAATCGTCCTTTGTCCTTAGTGAGTAGCCCTTTAACATTCTCCATCACAAAATATTTCGGGCGTAATTGACGTATTACACTGAGATAGTGTAAGAAAAGATTATCTCGCTTGTCAAATCGCTTACGTCGGCCGGACAAACTAAAAGATTGGCAACTTGGACCGCCAGTCACAACATCTATTTCCTGACCATCCAGTTTCTCGAGCAAATGCGCCATAAAGGTTGGAGACATAATATCTTCAGTGAGGAACTTCGTATCAAGCCCAAACTGATAATTATATCTGACAATATGCGTTAGCTCGCAATTCTCATTAATATCACTTGCAAGTACGAACTTAAAATACTTATTGCGAGTATACGCCTGTAAGAAACCTTCACTTATTCCACCTGCACCGGCAAATAAGTCAAGGAATGTAATCGGTTTCTTTCCCTTTAGAAATTCTTTATTTTCCGCCATAATAATTTTAACAAAGTATAAAAAAGTCGATAACTTATAGAATAAACCTTATGATTACTCTCTTAACAATGCAAAGTTACGCATTTTTTTTGGAAAAGCCCAAGTAGAATGGCATGAAATTGCAACATGGTACAAAGTAAGTTATTGACATGTGCAAATTCGCTACACAACCTTATTAATAATTGTTTAGAAACGTGATGTATGGCTTGTCAGAAGTTTCGTATGAGCGAAGAGGAAAGGATGTGGGAATGAGGTCGGAGTGGCCGTATGAGAGGCCGGCGCAAAAGGCTTGCGCTTGTTGAACTGTGGCGAAGGTCTCGGGGGTGGGTACGTCTGGGTATTCTTGTTCGGCGAAGTGTTGACGGAAGCCTTCGAGGTCGTCGGCGATAAGATAGTCAATGGCTTCGGGGTCGGTGATTACGTAAACTTGGATGGGCATGGCGGTGGGGGTGAGGTTGTTGGAGAATGTGCTGAGTTCAACGGCGAGTGAGGTGAGCGCGAGCCGAAGCGTGGATAGCTCTTCGGCGGAGAAGCCCACGGGCTTGCCGTTGACGGCATTGTTATTAAGGCGCTGGGTGAACCATGAGCGCGTGCGGCTGAAGAATTGCCGCGCGATGTAGGCGCAGTTGATGTTGTCGAGCACCTCAGCTCCTGGGAGATTGCGGATGTTAAGTGGTTGTTCGTTCATATTAGTAGCAATTATACTGCAAAGTTAATAAACTTTTGTTTATTTTGCAAACATTTGCACAAAAATCTGCAATCATCGCAATAATTCCGCCCCAATCCCCCTCCCTTCCACACCAATCGTCACAATATTGCAACGTTTGTCGTGTCATAGTTTGCTATTTAATGAATATCCCTACTGATTCTGCCCTTTTGATACACATTCGTGAAGCGGTGGTCACCGCACGCTGTGCGGCTTAGCCTGGGGGGCGTTCACCTCTCTTACCTTTTACCTCTCTAAAAAATCGTAAGGAATCGTCTTCACCCCAACCCCCTCGTCCTTTAAAATTTGGCGGTGTCGGGGAATTTTGGTAACTTTGGCGAAAAATTTGGTATGATTGTTATTGCAGTTGATAAGTTTAAGGGCACACTCACGGCTATGGAGGTGGTGCAAGTGGTGGCTGAGGAGTTGCGCCGGTGCGGTGTGACTGAGCAGATAGAATGGCGACCGATGGCAGATGGCGGCGAATGGTCGCAATGGGTTTTGTTGCCACGGCCGCGGGCTGTAGCGCCGGGGGTGTATGCCGACGGCGGCGAGGTCGTGGTGGTGAGTGCCGACGTGGTGGGGCGCGGTTGCTTCCCGGCGGACGAGCCGCTGATGGAGCGGTCGTCGTGCGCGTTGGGCCAAGCGATGCTTACCGCGGCTGCGTTGCGTCCCAAGCGCTTGACCGTGGCCGTGGGCGGAACCATGTGCAGCGATGGCGGCGCGGGCATGTTGGCGGCCTTAGGCGCGCGTTTCTACCGCGCCGACGGTGCGGACATCTCCCACACCATTTGCCCTCGGCGGTTGGCCGAAGTGGCGGCCATCGACCTCAGCCGCTTGTGCGCTTTGCCCCCGTTGGAAGCCATGATTGATGTGGAAGCACGGCTATGTGACGGGCCGCTGTCGGCTGTGGACTTCGCCCCGCAGAAGGCGCTGCCGGGCGAGGACATCAGCGGTTTGGCCGACGGTCTGCGCAACCTCCACCGGCTTGTCACCTGCCGCTCACGCTTCGATGGCGCCGGCGGCGGCATCGGCTTCGCCCTGTGCTCGGTGTTAGGTGCCAAGGCGTACTTGGGCGCGGAACGGGCGGCCGCATCATTGCAATTGGACCGACCGGACATCTCGGCCGTCATCACCGGCGAGGGCAAGGTCGACAGCCAAACCGTGCTCGGCGGCAAGTTGGTGGATCGCGTGGTCAAAGCGGCCGAAGCGGCCGGAGTGCCGGCCATCGTGGTGTGCGGCACGGCCGAAGAGCCGCTGCCATATCGCCTCCTCTTCCGCAGCGACATCTACCCCGGAACACCTGCCGAAAGATTGGCAGCCGCAACCCGTGAGGCGGTGCCTCACGTGCTACGGCTGTCGGCGAAATAAACCAATCAAATAATCTTCACATGCGGTTGCGAGCGTCGGTGCCGGCGCCGGTGCCGCGATATTTATTGCGAGCGGCGTTGAATCGATAGGTGAGCGAGAAGGTCACGCCGCGCATGTAGTTGAGGCTTTCATAATAGGTGATGATGTTCCCGGCATAGAGTGTGGGGTGGTTGTCGGTGCCGCGGTTGAGGATGTCGGTAGCATCCAATGAGAGGGTGAGCGACTTGTTGAGCAGGTGCTTTTGCACCTCGATTCCGAGGTAATTTATCGGCCGCACCATCACGTTTTGGTAGGTGCCGGCGCTCTGCAATTGGTAGTCGAGGGAGACTACCCACTCCGACGGCAAGCGCAGCGACGAGTTGATCTTGAAGATGTACTGCGGATGGTTGAAGAGCATGTCCTGCCCGTTGAAAGTGGTGCGGTAGTGGTAGTAGAGCAAGCCGGTGGAGATGTTGTTGCTCCAGCAGCCGAGGGTGGGCTGCGCGCCGGCAAAGAACAGCACTTGGTTGTCGGGGCGCATGTTGCTGAAAGAGATAATGCGTACGGTGGGGTCGTCGGGCTTGGCCGAGCAGTCGTTGTACACCGGATCTTTCTGGTGAGTGTACGAGAGCATCGCCCAGAAGATGCGCCACATGGCCATGCTTTGCACCTCCCACACCTTGGTGGAGCGCAGCAGCGGGTTGCCGTGCGTGTAGGTGGATTGGTCCACGTACTGCAGCGAGCCGTCGAGCTGTTCGTAGCTCGGACGGGCGATTTTGCCGGAGAACGAGAGCGAGAGGTTGACGTTGCGCACCGGTGCGGAGATCGACAGCGAGGGGAAGAAGTCGTTGTACACGCGCGAACTGCCGCCGGCCACTACGCCGTTCTCGGTGACGCGGTTGTTGAGATGTTCATAGCGCACGCCGGCAGTGATTGCAGCCGGGCCGAACTGCTGCGAGAGCGAGGCGAAGGCGGTGGTGGCGTTCTCGTAGATGGTGGTGAATGCCGAGGGCACGTCGATGCCGAGGTTGGTGACGTCGCAGCCCAGGCGCGAGTGGGTAAACTCCTGACCTACTTCCACTTGGCCGCGCCACAGCGGGTAGGTGAGCACTAACTTCTCGGCCACGAGGCGCTTGTCGGTGGCGTTGGAGGTAAAGGAGGTGGAGGAGCCGGAGATGGAGCTGACGTTTTCGCGGTTGGAGACGTCGGTATTCGAGCTGAGGAAGAGGTCGGAGTTGAAATCAATTTGGAGTTGGCCCACGGTGCCGTTGTAGTACGCATTGACCGAGTGCACGGGCACGGTGACGTTGCGAGAGGCAAAGGTCGACGACACGTCTTCGATGTGGACGCCGTCGCGCCAGACGGTGGAGTTGAATGAGCCGTTGCTGTGGTTGTGACCGTTCTCATATTTATAATAGGCGCCGAAGGAGTGGTTGCCGATGAGGTAGTCGAAACCGAGCTTGCCGGTGTAATAATTGTTGCGCGAGGGGGTACGCTCTGTCAGGTGCTGGGTGTAGATGTGGTCGGCGAAGGTGGTGTGATACATGTTAGCGCCGTAGTAGTTCTTGCCATAGTTCACAAAGCCTTCGGCAAAGATTTGCAGCGGGCCTTCGGTGAAGTGCATGTTAAGCGCATCGTTGGAGCGGACGTAGTGACGGAAGTGGGTGTTGTGGTAGAACTCGAAGCCGAAGCCTTCGCCCGGTGCACGCTTGGTGCGGATGCGGATAACGGAGCGCACCGAAGCGTCGTAGCGTGCGCCGGGGTTGGTGATGACCTCAATAGAGCGGATGTTCTCCGACGAGAGCTGCTGCAACTCGTTGTCACTGCGTACTTGGCGACCGTTGATGTAGATGATAGGCGAGCCGTGGCCCAGCACCGTCAGCTGCTCGTTTTCCATCGACACCAGCGGCAAGCGAGCCAACACATCGTTGGCCGTGCCGATGGATTCGAGCACTGAGCCTTCGATCTTGGTGACCAAACCATTGCCGCTCATGCGCGTTTGAGGCAGCCGATCGCGCACCACCACCTCGCCCAGCAGGGTGGTGGAGGGCGTCAGCGCCACAGTGCCGCACTGCCCGTTGGCCGGGATAGCCATAAACAAATCCTCGTAACCAACCATCGATAGCTTCACACGGTTGGCCGTGGCATTGGAGAAGGAGAATGAGCCGGATTCCGCATCCGAAACGGTAGCATCCACCACAGTGGAATCACATAGCAAAGCCACGCTGACAAAACCCAGCGGCGCCGCGTTTTCATCAACCACAACGCCGCTCACTGTGCGAGCCACAGCCGAAACACTCATCCAGAGCAATAAAAAAGTAACAATTATCTTCATATCAAAATATCATTTGCCTATTAGACGCACCGCACCCCCAAAATGTGACACCCCACCGCAAAAAAAACTCCCGCTGAAAAAATCCGTAACAAGTTACAAAAATTCTCAGCACACGAACCCTTATCCGGTGATAAGTGTATCCGGATTGAGCAGAAAATCGTAAATGCCGATAAGCAAATATCCATCGATGTTGCGATGCGGCATAATGTTCGAGCCCACCACAATCACCTTCTTGAAGCCATCGCCTATGATACGGAATGACTTTGTTTCTTGCTGTATCTTGGCTTCATCGGGCATCGACAATGCCGACTGGATGTAATAGCGCTGTGAGCCTTTGTTTGCTACAAAGTCCACCTCATACTGAACACGCTTTTGAGCGCCATCCTCAGTGCGGATAGTGGATTCAACACAGCCTACATCAACGCTGAAGCCTCTCATTCGCAGCTCGTTATAGATAATATTTTCCATCAGATGCGTTTCTTCGATTTGCCGGAAGTCTAACAGCGCGTTGCGAAGCCCGATATCGGTGAAATAGTATTTAGCCAAGGTGTTAATATACTTTTTCCCCTTGATGTTGTAGCGTATCGACCGTTCAACCAAGAACGCATCCTCAAAGTAGCTTAAGAAATTGCCAATTGTGTTGGGCGAAATGCTCACATTCTTTAAGCTTTTGAATGTATTACTTAGCTTCGATGGATTGCATGGCGAGCCTATCGACGATGCCAGAATTTTGAGAAGTTCGGTAAGCTCTTCTGCGCCTTTAATAGAATTGCGCTCCACTACATCGCGCAGGAATACCGTTGAGGCCAAATTTTCCAAATAATCCACTTTTTGATTGTACTCATCGATTGAAAGAACTTGAGGTAAGCCGCCAAAGGTGTAGTACTCGCGCCAGCGGTCGCTTTTATCACCACCCACAGCGTTATAATACTCTGAAAACGAAAGTGGATACAGGTGGATTTCCTGACCGCGACCTCGAAACTCGGTGATTACATCTTTTGATAGAAATCGAGAATTACTGCCGGTGACATATACCTGAAGGTTTGAAGCGTGCAGCAGACTATTCAGCACTCCTACAAAATCTTCCACCAATTGGATTTCGTCTAAGAGTACGTAATAGGGCTGATTATCAGAGACTCTATCATAGATGTGTTTAAGTAGGTTGTCGGGATCTCGCAAGGATTTATTCATTCGGTCGTCGAGAGCCACCTCAATTATATGGGAATTGTCAATCCCGTTCTCATTCAAATATGCGTGAAACAATTTGAAGAGCAAAAACGACTTTCCACATCGCCGAATTCCGGTAATGATTTTGATCAAATCAGTTTTCTGTGCTGATATGAGTTGATTAAGGTAATAGTCACGCGGTATTATCATATTCTGAAGAGATGCATTAGTATTTCGGTGCAAAATTAGCACTTATTGTTGAAATTTCCAAATCCTACTGAAAAAATACGTAACATGTTACAAAAATTCTCAGCACAAAACCAATTCGGAATAACTTTTTGGAAGAAAAAGGAACCGACTGGCCGGCTTGCGGCTCAGCGTGCGTGCGAAGCCTTTTTGCATTTGCTTCGAGCTCTTGCTCGTCGGCAGCCGGTTAGCGGTATATAGCAAATTAGCCCAATTAGGCCGATTGGGCTAATTGGGCTAATTCGTAGGTGTGCGGGGCGCTTATTTCTTTGTGAACTTGGCGCCTACGTAGATGTTGTCGTAGGATTCAAGCATCTGCGAAACGGTGGTGAGGGTGGAGTTGTTGGCGTAGGTGGAGATGGTTTTCACCAGCTCAATCAGGCGGGAGGCGTCGAAGGTGAGGGTGAGTTCGCCCGTGGCGCTTTTGGTGGCGCGGGCTGCTACTTCGCACACTTCGCGACCGGTGAGCACGCCTTGGAAAGCGAACACGAGTGCGCCGTTGTCGCCTTGTTTGGTGGCTACGCCTTTGATGGTGCCGCGTTTGAGTTTGATTTCAAAGTTGCCTTGGGCGTCGAAGGTGATTTCGGCCGAGGTGAGGTTGAGCTTCTTGTAGTAAGGCGCGAGCTTGCTTTCGATAGCGGCGGAGGCGCCGATGCCGCCGATTTGGCTCAGGGCGTCGTCGGAGGCGAAGGAAATGGCCGGCGAGGAGTACTTCCAAGTGCCTTGCAGGTCGGCGATTTCAAACTTGGTGGTGGCGGTGGCGTTCGAAACGATGGAGCCGATGGCTTGCAACGGGTCGAAGGCCAACGCAGCCGGAGCGGCTACAAATAAGGCTGTGAGGAGAGCTAAAAGAGTACGGTTCATTTTTCTACAGATTGTAATTCGGATTTATGCTCTTCGCAGGAGATTTCGCGGTCGACGGACTCCCACTGGGAGTTTTGCGACTTGTACTCGGGCACGATGTGTTTCATTTCGGCCACGATGTCGTGGTAGTTACCTGCGAGGGTGTGTTGGCGGAGGCGCTCGAAGTGCTCCATTACTTCATCGTAATGGTATGTGCGCACTTTGGCGATCATGATCTTGTTATTGGAGGTGGCCAAGGTGGTTTCCTTGTCGTTGAGAAGTTCTTCGTAGAGCTTTTCGCCGGGGCGGAGGCCGGTTTCCACAATCTTGATGTCCACGCCGGGACGCAGTCCCGACAGCGAGATCATGCGGGTGGCCAGGTCGTAGATTTTCACGGGCTGACCCATGTCGAAGATGTAGATTTCGCCGCCGTGGCCCATGGTGCCGGCTTGGAGCACCAGCGAGCACGCCTCGGGGATGGTCATGAAGTAGCGGATGATGTCGCGGTGGGTGAGGGTGACGGGGCCACCTTCCTCGATTTGCTTGCGGAACAAGGGGATGACCGAACCGTTCGACCCGAGCACGTTGCCGAAGCGGGTGGTGATAAAGCGGGTGGAGGGCTTGTCGCTGAGCGCCTGCTGGTGGAAGAACAGCGACTGAACGTAGATTTCGGCGATGCGCTTGGAGCAGCCCATCACGTTGGTGGGGTTCACTGCCTTATCGGTGGATACCATCACAAATTTCTCCACACCATATTTCACTGACAAATCGGCAATGTTCTTAGTGCCGAACACGTTAGTGAGGATGGCCTCCGAGGGATTCTGCTCCATCATGGGCACGTGCTTGTACGCGGCAGCGTGGAACACGTAGCGCGGACGGTAGCGCATGAAGGCTTGCTCCATGCGGCCGGCGTTGGTTATGTCGCCGACAATCAGGTGGATTTTGGTATTGGGGTGGTTGGCCTGCATGAACAGTTGCAGGTCGTGCATCGGGGTTTCCGCTTGGTCAATGAGTACAATCTCTTCGGCACCGAGTGCGGCCACTTGGTTCACGATTTCCGAGCCGATGGAGCCGGCAGCGCCGGTAATCATCACCACTTGGTGGCGAATCACTTGCTGCACTTCGGAGGTGTCGGGCTGAATCACATCGCGACCCAGCAGGTCTTCGATGCGGATGCCGCGCACCGAGCGCGAGGCACTGTTGCCTTGGTCGTCGAACTCGGCCACACCATTGTACATCAGCAGTTTGATATTGTGCTTGAGGATTTCGTCGGCCATGCCGGTGCGCATCAGTTTGAGCTGCGACGAGGGGAAGATGAGCGCTTCGGCCTTGTACTTCTCGAAGATTTCGCCCACGGTGTCGGCATCATAGCTGAACAGCGGGATGTCGTTGAACTTGTCGCCATTGTTGTTAGGGCTGAGCGTGAGCAAAGCCACCACCTTGTAGGTGCCGGCGGCCTCGCCGTTGAGCTGTGCGGCGAAGGCAAACGAGTTGACGTTAGCGCCCAGCACTATCACGCGGCGGCGCTTGATGTCCAAGCGGCTCACCAATAGGTACATATATTTCACCGCCAATCGGGCGCACATCATCAGCCCGAAGGCCAATACGCCGATGACGAAAATGTTCCAAAAACGCATCCAGCTATGGCCGGTTACCCAGCTTGTTATCAGCGAGTTAGCTAATAGCACTACGGAGGAAATCACCACCAGCCCGAATATGCGGTAGATGTCTTCAATCACCGAAAAACGCGCCACGTAGCGGTAGGTGTGTAAGCATAACATTACAATGCCGTAAACCACGCACACGGCGGCCAAGCGCACGGTGATGTGATTGAAGGGCGTCATCGGTAAATCGTTGCCGCTGTTGAGGTTAACCACCAGCAGGCCGCTGATCAGCACTATAAGCATATCCACACCGAACACTATCCAGCGCGGTGATGGTTTCTCCATTATCTTTGCTACTATCGAGCAACTTAATAATCTGTCTAATACTTTTCGCATCATAATCATTAGGAAACAAATAACGTTTAAATAACGTGTGTGCCGAGGTATTGAGTGAAGAACTTTGGTTTAATATCCGCAATAGTATCGAATGTGAAGTCGGCGGTGGCTTCCACTTTTTCTCGAGCTACGGTAGTGGCAAGGCCTACCACCTTGGCGCCGGCGCGATGCCCGGCTTCGATTCCGGCCAGAGAATCCTCTACCACCATAAACTGCTCGGCATCAAGGCCTTCTGCGGCATTGATGTAGCCTTCGGGGTGCGGCTTGGAATGGGAAACATCTTCGTCGGTAATGAGCACATCGGTCAGCGCCGCCAATTGCGGCAGTTGTTCGAATATGTGCTGCATTTTCACAGCGTTCGACGAGGTTACAATCGCCGTGGCAATACCCGCATCGTGCAGACCTTGCATCAGCTCCAACGCGCCCGGGAAGGGACGGTATTCCATCGTAAGCTCTTGTTGCACAAGTAATTGACGAATTTCAGCACGATCCGATTCATTCGGAAAGTAAGTGTCGAAAATGCGAGCAAGCGTATTACCCTTGATTACGTGTGCAAAATCATCCACCGGTACGCTATACCGGCGGCCGATCTCAGCCCAGAAGTCAGTGTAAATGCCTTCTGTGTCAAGGATTACGCCATCGAGGTCAAACAATACAGCTTTATTCATACGCATGTGATCTCTATAATCGACTGCAAAGTTAGCAATTTTTTTCGCAAACCACAAATATTTTTTACACTTATTAAAATCCACCCCCCAAAAAAGTATCTCTCCGGCTATCATTAGCGCCAGCCGTTAAACGAAACCACAAACTACGAAATACCGAACGCAGCTTTTAAAGACGATTCCCTACGATTTTTACGATGCCATCCGGGCTGGGGTATAGTAGGACGTGGTAAATCGCTGATAATAAGCCTGTAGTGCCGCGGCTTGCTGCGGCAACACCCGGATGGCGCGGCGGCTGTGGCGGCTTGCTGCGGCAACACCCGGATGGCGCGGCGGCTGTGGCGGCTTGCTGCGG
>CAMGBT010000040.1 GCA_946011725.1 uncultured Bacteroidales bacterium
CGCACCGAACCCTTCGACCGCGAAAAATTCGGCAACAAACGCCGCTGGCAAAATGAAACCGCGCCGATGAGCGCCGACGGCGCCGTGCGCGGCGCTATTGATGCGCGCGACGGCGGTATCGAAACCCTCAAAATAAACCTCACCAACGTTGACCCCCAAGTGGACGAAATCGTAATCACCGCCACTGTGGCTGCTGCCAAACCCAGCCCCGTGTTCGGCAGCGTAGCCGACTCCAAAATCACCGTGTTCAACGACGCTACCGGCGAGGAACTCGGCAACTTCTTCCTCGGCGCCGACTACCCCAACGAAGACGCCATGTCTGTGGCTCACTTCGTAATCGACGACGAAGGCGAATGGAAATTCGAAGCCCTCGGCCAAGCTTTCACCGGCGGCCTCCAAACCCTGGTGGAAATGTACGCATAATGCATAAATACTATGGCTAAAACCCAATTCAACCTAAAAAAAGGTGGCCGCTTCGAATTCGACCTCACCAAGGACGAACCCGAAGCCCCGGCACCCGCTCCTGCCCCCGACCCCGAACCTGAGAAGCCGAAGAAAACTTGGCTTTGGGTGGTACTCGGCGTGGTGGTAGTGGCCGTGCTCGCTTGGCTGCTCTGGCCCTCCGACGGAGGCGCCTCCGACAACACTCCCGCAGTAGACACCGTACCCGCGGTTGTTGATGAGCCGGTTGACACCGTGCCCGCAGTTGACACCGTGGCAGAACCCGCGCCCGAACCCGAACCCGCGCCCGCGGTTGAGCCCACTCCCGCTCCCGCTCCCGCTCCCACTTCTGCCCTCGATGTGGAAGCTGAAGCGCTCAAAGTGATTCGTGGTGACTATGGCAATAACCCCGACCGCCGTCAGCGTCTGGGCGAAAACTACTCCGCGATTCAGGCTCGTGTGAACGAACTGATGGAAAATTACTAATTAATTGAAATCCCGCCGGGAACTTGCCCGGCGGGATTCCACTAACTTCTTTTTATGGCTAAATCTATTGAATACAAAGGTCTTACGTCGGCGCGGGTGGCCGAAAGTCGCGCCAAATTTGGCGCTAATGTGCTCACTCCGCGCGAGCAAGATCCTTGGTGGAAGGAATTTCTCGACAAGTTTTCTGACCCGCTGATTATCATTCTGTTAATTGCGGGGGTGTTGGCGGTAGGTATCTCGTTCTACGAGTTCTTCGCTTTGGGGCAGGATTGGAAAGTATTTTTTGAGCCGATTGGTATCTTTGTGGCTATTCTTTTGGCCACGGGGTTGGCTTTTATTTTTGAACAACGGGCCAATAAGGCGTTCAAAATTCTGAATCAAGTAAATGACGACGAGCCGGTGGAGGTGCTCCGCAATGGCTCTGCTACTACTATACCTCGCCGCGATGTGGTGGTGGGCGACATTGTGTTTATCAACACGGGCGACGAGATTCCGGCCGATGGTGAGTTGCTGGACGCTGTCACCCTCTCCGTGGACGAATCCACCCTCACCGGCGAACCCCTCTGCGCCAAGACCACCGACGAGGCGCACTTCGATAAGGAAGCTACTTACCCATCGAACCACGTGATGCGCGGCACCAAGGTGATGGAAGGTCACGGTGTGATGCGTGTGCTCAAGGTGGGCGACGCCACTGAAATGGGCAAGGTGTTTGAGGAGTCGCAAATCGACGACTCTGTGAAGACCCCGCTCAACGAGCAGCTCGACGGCTTGGCCGACTGGATTACCAACGTGAGCTACGGCATCGCAGGTCTCATCATCGTGGGCCAACTCATTCACTACCTCGGCTGGAGTTGCTGGCAGTCTTACACGCTGATTTTGCCGGTGGCTCTGTTCTTCTGGTTGGTTATCAAGAAGTTCGAGGACTGGTCGAAGGTGCAGTGCATCTCTGCCATCGTGGGCTTCTGCGCCCTGTTCTTCGCCATGGTGTGCGGCGCATTTGCCATGACTCACGCGGGCGCCGACTCGGTGGCGTGGTCCGAACTGCTGGCTCACACGCTGAAGACGCTGATGGTGGCCGTAACCCTCATCGTGGTGGCTGTGCCCGAAGGCCTGCCTATGGCTGTGACCCTGTCGTTGGCTTACTCTATGAGTCGCATGCTCAAAACGAATAACTTAGTGCGTAAGATGCACGCTTGCGAAACCATGGGCGCCACCACTATCATCTGCACCGACAAAACCGGCACCCTCACCCAGAACCAAATGCAGGTGCACCAAGCGGTGTTCTATGCCAATGTCGACAAGCTCATCATCCACGAAGGCATCGCCGTGAACTCCACCGCCCAACTCGACCTGAGCGAGGAGAAGCCCAAGGTGTTGGGCAATCCCACCGAGGGCGCGTTGCTGCTGTGGTTGCGCTCCGAAGGGGTTGACTACGCCGCGCTGCGCGCCAACGCCGAGCGGGTGCAAGAGTTGCCCTTCTCCACCGAGCGCAAGTACATGGCCACGGTGGTGCGCTCAGCCTGCGGCAAGACCTACCTCTATGTGAAAGGCGCGCCGGAAATCGTGTTCGGCCTGTGCCAAAACACCCCCGGCGTCACCGCCGACCAACTCAACGCGCAGCTGCTCGACTTCCAAAACAAGGCCATGCGCACCTTGGCCTTCGCTTGTCAAGAGATTGTTGACAGCAAGCCGGTGATTGCCGACGGCCGCGTGGTGGCCTCCGACCTCACCTTCATAGGCGTGGTGGCCATCTCCGACCCCGTGCGCCTCGATGTGCCCGATGCCGTAAGCGAGGTAATCAACGCCGGCATTCAAGTCAAAATCGTCACCGGCGACACCGTCGGCACCGCCAAGGAAATCGGCCGCCAAATCGGCCTGTGGAACGACAGCGTCGACACCGATGCCAACATCATCACCGGCACCGAGTTCGCCGCCCTCTCCGATAGCGAGCTCTCCGACCGCTGCCAAAAGCTCAAAATCATAGCCCGCGCTCGCCCCATGGACAAGAAGCGCCTGGTGGAAGCGCTGCAAGCACTCAACGAAGTGGTGGCCGTCACCGGCGACGGCACCAACGACGCCCCCGCCCTCAAGGCGGCCCACGTGGGCCTGTCGATGGGCGATGGCACCTCCGTGGCCAAGGAGGCCTCCGACATCACCATCATCGACAACTCATTCTCGTCGATCGGCCGCGCCGTAATGTGGGGCCGCTCGCTCTACAAGAACATCCAGCGCTTCCTGCTGTTCCAACTCACCGTGAACGTGGCCGCCTGCCTGCTGGTGCTCGTCGGCTCATTCATCGGCACCGAATCGCCCCTCACCGTCACCCAGATGCTCTGGGTCAACCTCATCATGGACACCTTCGGTGCCATGGCCTTAGCCTCACTGCCGCCTAACCGCAGCGTGATGCACGACCGCCCCCGCGACCGCCGCGCATCCATCCTCTCTCGGCCCATGATGGCCGAACTGCTCTCCGTGGGCATTCTCTTCTTCGCCATCACTCTCGGCTGCTACTGGCTGTTCAACCACGCCGCAGTCACCTCCGTCGCCGACATGTTCTCCGCCCAAATCGGCACCGACACCGTGATGACCCCCTACGAGGCCACCCTGCTGTTCTCCATCTTCGTGTGGACCCACTTCTGGTACATGTTCAACGCCCGCTGCTTCGAAACCAACGAGAGCGTCTTCCGCGTGAAGATGAGCTCCGGCTTCTGGACCATCGTGGCCATCATCCTCATCGGCCAAGTGTTCATCACCGAAGTGGCCTACGAATTCTTCAACGTGCAACCAATGCTCCACACCACCGACTGGCACTTCAACCCCACCGGCGCGTGCGACCTACTGATCATCGTGGCCGCCTCCTCGCTGGTGACCCTCGCCCGCGAAGGCTACCGCCTGCTCCGCCGCTAACCCCCCACCCCCATAACCGCAGGGCGAGCCCAAAAGGCTCGCCCTGCTCACTTACCGCCCGCCCAAGCCCAACTCACCCTCGATGAGATTTTTGAATAAATTTTGGGAATGTTTGGGGCGGTCGGAGTTTTTTTGTATATTTGTGGCTGTTTTTCTGTTTTTTTTGTGTATGAAAGATGAAGTAGCTGTTGTTGTGCCGATTTATCGCGATAGTCTGAGTGATTATGAGCGGGTGTCGTTGCAGAGTATTGTGAGTGTGTTGGGCGGTTATCCGTTGGTGTTTGTGAAGCCGCGGTCGCTGAAGCTGGAGAAGGTGGGGCGGATGTTTCCGCAGCTTCGGCAGGAGGGGTTTGATGATTCGCTGTTTGTGAGTATTCATGCGTATAACACGTTGATGCTTTCGCCGGCGTTTTATGAGCGTTTTGCGCGGTATGAGTATATTCTTATTGCGCAACTCGACACGTATATTTTCCGCGATGAGTTGCATCAGTGGTGCGCGAAGGGGTATGATTATGTGGGTGCGCCGTGGGTGGTGCGCGATTTTTATAATCATCCGTTTATGCGTTTGTGCTCGATGGTTAAGAGGTGGTATTGTGAGCTTATGCACAAGCCTAATTCTCAGATTACGGGCAACAGGGTGGGCAATGGCGGTTTGTCGCTGCGCAAGGTTGAGTCACACATTCGTGCTACTCGAGAGCTGAGCGGGGTTGTGGAGCGGTATCTGAGTTATGAGAGGCATCATTTGTTTAATGAGGATGTGTTTTTTGCCATCGAGCCGAATCGGCATGGGTTGGGGTTCCGCTATCCTGAGTGTGCGGAGGCGCTGGAGTTCAGCTTTGATAAGCATCCGGGGTATTGCTACAAGAAGATGGGTGGTCGGTTGCCGTTCGGGTGCCACGCTTGGAGTAAGAAGCGGATGCTCAAATTTTGGGCGCCGATTATTTTGCGCGACGGGGTGGATTAGTCGTGGAGTGCGTAGGTGATGGTGGCCACTAAGCGGATTTGTTTGCGGTAGGGTGTGGTGGAGTCGAGGTTTTCGATTGAGATTTGGCCTTGAGATGCTTGGATTATGCCGCCGAGGGAGCTACCGCTGACGGTGGCGAATTGGTCGGCGGTGAGGCGTGCGTTGGCGATGGCTTCGTCCATGAGTGTTGATTTGATGTCGTTGAGGCCGGTGTATTCGAATCGGGCGTAGTTTTGGTAGTCGGAGGCTACGATGGCCACGCCTTGTTGGAGGAGTTCGCCTTGGCGAAGCATCAGGGCGCGGACTTTGTCAACTTGTTTTGAGGAGACGGTGATGGTGTTTGAGATGTTGTAGCGGTCGCCTTTGCGGTCGTAGTATGAGTCGGCAAAGCAGTCGTGCACTTCGGGGGCGTTGACGGAGATTTCGTTGTCGGTTAGGCCGCCGTCTTTGAGGAATTTAAGTATGATTTGGTTGACGGAGCTGATGCGTTTGTGGAGTGTTGGCAGGTCGTTGCCGACTTCTTTGAACACGATTGGCCAGTATACTTGGTCGGCGTCGACTTCTCGGACGGCGAGGCCTTTGACGGTGACGTTGCGGCCGCGTTCGGCCATTGCTACCACGCCGGAGCGGAGAAACCATGCGCCGGCGGCGATACCGATGGCGAGTATGAGGGCTGCAATTACTTTTGCGTCTTTGAGGAGGTTCATAGTATGGGGGTATTAGAGATTATGAGGTAATAACAATCGCGGAGCGGAGAAAGTTTGGTTAGGGTCGTGCTTTGGCGGCAAGGATGCGGTGGCCGATGCGGCAGTAGAGGCATTTGCGCTGCTCGCAGTAGTTGCGGCGGAGCTGGATGAGCGCTTGCGAGGTGAAGGCGTCGGGGCATGGGATTCCGGCGTCGGTGAAGATGCTTACGATGGAGTTTTTTTCGGCGGGGAGGTTTTGGAGGAGTGTTACGGCGGTGTCGAGGCGGGAGTCGTCGGCGTAGCATGTGCCGTAAGCCACCAAAAGTGGGGCTATGGCGTTGATTAGCAGTGATGTGACTGAGTCGTGGCTGAGTGCTCGGGGCACGTATGCGCTTTTGTGTCCGAAGGTGAAGTGGTTGACCCAATAACCGCCGATTTGCACATCGAAAGGCTCGCGTGCGGCGGCTTCGTTGGTGATTCGGGCGATGTGTCGGCCCAGGGGGAAGCCTTGCAAGAGCATTGCCACTAATGCGGCGATGCGGCGGTGGGGGAAGTTTTGCGGGCGCATGCGGGCCATTTTCCAGCCGAGGTTTTCGGGTTTGGTGAGGTTGAATTTTGCGGCGAGGAAGTTGTAGTCGGCGCGAAGACGGTCGATGTATTCTTGTTCTTCGGGGTCGTCGGCGGAGATGTTGTCGAGGAATCCGGCTTGGCCGTAAAGGAGCGCTTCGACAAGCATTGGGTCGGTGCGGTGTTTGAGCAGCAGGCGCAGCGGTGTGGCCAGAGCCAGGCGTTCGAATGCGTCGGAGTTTGTGCTGAATCCGAGAGCGCGGGCCACGGTGACGTAGGCCGTTTGCTGCCAGTCGCCGTTGAGGCGTTGGTGAAGCTCGAGCACGCGGTCCACTTTTGAGTAGATGCGTTCGTAGCCGAGCGAGGTGAGCCAGTCGGTGAGGTATATGGCCGAGAAGTCGTGGACGGACTCGCCGCAAGGCAGGCGGGCGGGATTGTTGACCATCTGCTCGTAGCGGGCGCGATAATCCGGGGTGTAGGGGAGCACCATCTGAGGGATGGGTGCGCCGTTACGGCGGTAGATGATTTCGTCGGAGTGTCCCACCACGTGGAGGATTATTGTGTCGTAGGCGGGGTCGAGGTGATGGTTGTGGCGTTTCCAGTCGGAAGCGCGGGTATGGATTTCGACGTTGCCGGCCCAGAGCTTTCCGTCGATAATGATTTTGGCGTTGAAGAAGTCGGGGCCGGCGTCGGTGTTGCGGCGGCCTTGGTCGATTATGCGGATCGGACGGCCGTCGGTGGTGGAAAGGTCGCACTGCTGCCACAGGCGATTCTCCCAAAGGTATTGAAGCAACATTTCCGCCGCCATACTTAATCCTAATTAGAGGTTGGCTCGAAGTCCACCAGCAAATCCACGTCGCTGTGGTCGCTGAATCGGTCGGTGAGAATTGAGCCGAACACGAACAGCGACTTGACCCTATGCCGGCGGCATAGTTCGGTGATTTGTTGCTTATTCTGAGCTATCAGGTCCATTTTGGGCGATTTTTTGGCAAAGATAGTAATTGTTTATCAGATATACAATTAGGAGGGCGGAAAAGTTCACACCAGGCGGGCGAAAGCGGCGGGGATAGCGGAGGTGAAGTTCATGTCGTGGCGGGAGATGGGGTGGATGAAGCGCAGGGTTTGGGCGTGGAGGGCGAGGCGGTGGATGGGCGATGTGCCGGAGCCGTAGCGGCGGTCGCCGCTGATGGGGCAATTGATGTCAGCCAGGTGCACGCGGATTTGGTTTTTGCGGCCGGTTTCGAGTTGGAGTTCCACCAGGGCGCGATTGCCGCGTGTTTTGAGGGTGGTGTATCGGGTGAGAGCTTCTTTGCCTTCGTTGGGGTCGTTGGTGGAGTATACTTCGTGGGCGGAGTTTTCGGCCAGATAGGAGTGGATTGAGCCTTCGGCGGGGTCGGGGATGCCGTCGGTGACGGCCACGTAGCGGCGTTCGAGCACCATGTTGTTCCAGTTGTGCTGGAGTGCTTCTTTGGCTTGGATGGTTTTGGCGAAGAGCATCAGCCCGGAGGTGTGCTGGTCGAGGCGGTGGACGATGAACACTTTTTGGCGGGGGTCGACGCGCTTAACCCATTGGCGCAGAAGCCAATAGGCGGTGCCTTCGCTCTTGCGGTCGGTGCCGACGGATAGCAGGCCGTAGCCTTTCTCCACCACGATGATGTCGGCATCTTCGTACACGATTTTGAGCCGCGGGTTGGAGAAGATTTGGAACTGGCGCGAGGTGTTGACTTTGACTTCGTCGCCGGGCTGAAGGGTGAGGTTCCATTGGGTGGTGACTTGGCCGTTGACCATGACCTGTTGGTGCTTGAGGAAGTCCTTGACGGTGGTGCGCTTGCGGTCGGCCATGACTTGCAATAGGAAGTCGAGCAGGCGCTCTTGGGGCTCCTTGGGCACGAAGTGGAGGATTACATCGGGGCGGAAGCGCGAGCGCTCGGCGCCGGGCTTGGTGGTAAGTTGTTTAGCCATGGCGGATTATTTTTTGGCGCGGCGGGGTTTGGCGGGTTGCTTGTCTTGCTGAGCGATGATTTCGAGCACTTGCTCGTAGGAGAGGTCGGCGGGGGTATAGTCTTTGGGAATCTTGTAATTTTTGCCGTGGGCGGCGATGTATACGCCGTAGCGTCCGTTAAGAATCTGAATTTCAGAGTCTTGCTCGAATGTTTTGACGATGCGGTTGGCTTCGGCCGAGCGTTTTTCCACTATAAGGTTGATGGCTTGGGAGAGGGAGAGCTCGGCAGGTGCGATGTCCTTGGGGATGGACACGAACTTGTTGTTATGGCGCACGTAGGGGCCGAATCGGCCGATGGCCACCGTGACATCGTGGCCTTCGAATTCGCCGATATTGCGGGGGAATTCGAAGAGTTTGAGGGCTTCTTCCAAGGTGATTTCGGAGATTGATTGGCCTTTGAGCAGCGAAGCGAAGCGGGGCTTTTCATCGTCGTCGCCCCCGCCGATTTGCACCAGCGGGCCGTAGCGGCCGATTTTCACCGACACGGGATGGCCTTCGGGATCGGTGCCGAGCAGGCGTTCGCCTACTTTGTGTTCCAAGCGCATGTTCATGGCTTCGGCCACTTGCGGGTGGAATTGGTGGTAGAAAGCGCGGATGGCTTCGTTCCAGGGCTCGCGGCCTTCGGCTATGAGGTCGAAACGCTCTTCGACTTGGGCGGTGAAGTTGTAGTCGAGGATTTCGGGGAAGTATTCGGTGAGGAAGTCGTTGACCACCATGCCCACGTCGGTGGGCACGAGCTTGCTTTTTTCGTTGCCCACGGTTTCGGTGTGGGTGGTAGCGGAGACCTTGCCATCGGCGCCGGCGCGCAGGGAAATGAACTCGCGTTCCACGCCTTCGCGGGCGCCTTTTTCGATGTAGTCGCGGCTTTGAATGGTGGAGATGGTGGGGGCGTAGGTCGAAGGACGACCGATGCCCAGTTCTTCCATCTTCTTGACCAGGGTGGCTTCGCTGTAGCGGGGCGGATGCTGGGTAAATCGCTGGTTAGCAGTGATTTCCACGGGATCGAGGGCTTGGCCGGCGGTCAATGCGGGCAGCAGCGAGGTTTCGGTGTCGGCATCCTCGGGGTCGTAGTCGGTGTTATAGTTGTAGAGTCGGAGGTAGCCGTCGAATTTCACCACTTCGCCGGTGGCGGTGAATGAGTCGCTGCCGCAGGAGATTTCGGCGGTGGTTTTCTCGGTTTCGGCATCGGCCATTTGTGAGGCGATGGCGCGGCGTCGGATGAGGGTGTATAGGCGGCGTTCGCGGTCGGTGAGGTCGGCAGGTGTTTCCACGGTTACGTCGGTGGGGCGGATGGCTTCGTGGGCCTCTTGTGCGCCCTTCGACTGGGTGTGGTATTGGCGCACGTGGAGGTATTCCTTACCCATCTTGCCGGTGATTTCGGCGCTGATGGCTGCGACGGCTTCGGAGGAGAGGTTCAAAGAGTCGGTACGCATGTAGGTGATGTAACCGGCTTCGTACAATCGCTGCGCCACCATCATGGTCTGGGCCACGGTGAAGCCCAAGCGGCGCGAGGCTTCCTGCTGGAGGGTGGAGGTGGTGAAGGGTGGCGCGGGCGACTTGTGCACCGGGCGGGTGGTCACGTCGCTCACCTTAAACTGCTCAGTGGCACAGCGTTGCACCACTTCGCGGGCCTCGGCCTCGGTGGACACGCGGCGCGAATACTCGCCGCGGACTTCGGCGCCGGCGGCGGTGGTGAAGCGGCCGCTCAGGCGGAAATAGGGCTCCGACACAAAGTTGGCTATCTCTTTCTCGCGCTCTACAATCAGGCGCAACGCCACCGACTGCACGCGGCCGGCAGACAATTTCGGCTTAATCTTACGCCAAAGCACGGGCGAAAGCTCAAAACCCACGATGCGGTCCAACACGCGGCGCGCCTGCTGGGCGTCGACGCGGCCGCGGTCGATGGTGCGCGGGTTGTCCAGCGCGGCCAAGATGGCTTTCTTGGTGATTTCGTGGAAAACGATGCGGCCGGTGGTGTCGGCATCGAGGTTGAGCACCTCGGCCAAGTGCCATGCAATGGCTTCTCCTTCGCGGTCCTCATCAGATGCCAACCACACCTTGTCGGCCTTGGCTGCTGCTTGACGCAACTCGCTTACCACCCGCTCCTTGTCGGCGGGAATTTCATATATCGGGGCAAAGTCGTGCTCCACGTCGATGCTAAAGCTCTTCGTTTTCAAATCGCGGATATGGCCATAACTCGACATCACTCTGTAGTCCGGGCCCAAGAACTTTTCGATGGTCTTGGCCTTGGCCGGAGATTCGACTATTACTAAATTTTTCATTTTACACATTAAATAAATAGATTTCGCCGACAAAATTAGTGATTTTCTTGCAACAAATCACCAACTTTTTTCAAAAAAATTTTCGCCCCGCCGCATTACAATAATTTATTATTGTAAAAAATTCCCACCCAAGATGGGCCTGCAGATAGGTTTCAACGTAGAACGTAAACTTAATAAACATAGTTCACAAGCAAATACAACGAAACGCGTCTTGAACAAGAATAATAAACTACGTCCTACGTTTACGTTTTACGTTGAAAAATTGCGAATTGAGAATGAGCGGTAGCCGGGTGAACCCAAAATGGCACTCCAGCATAATTAGCCAAAAAGTTGGCAAAAAATGCAGATTTATTCTGTTAATAAATATTAACGAAGTGGTAATCAGCTCGAAAATGAAAAAAAATTACCGAAAAATTTCCGTATATCGGAAATGATTAGTAACTTTGCAATCGCAAAAATAATAACTAATCATCAAAATTAACTATTATGTCAGAAACTGCAAATCGCGTAGCTGCGATCATCGTAGACAAGCTCGGCCTCTCCGCCGAACAAGTAACCCCCGAAGCATCCTTCACCGCTGACCTCGGCGCTGACAGCCTCGACACCGTTGAACTGATCATGGAATTCGAAAAAGAATTCGACATCGAAATCCCCGACGAAGACGCTCAAAGCATCAAAACCGTTGGCGACGCTATCAACTACATCGAATCGCACCAGAAATAAGAAACACAATCGTGCGGCTCGAGCTTAACCACCCGAGCCGCCGATTGTTTTTCTCTCTTCTACCCTTTCCCCTTCACCTCTTTTCAAGACAATTCAACCCTATACTATAAACATGGAATTAAAACGTGTAGTAGTAACCGGCCTCGGCGCTATCACCCCCATCGGCAACGACGTTGAAACCACCTGGCAAGCCGCCATCAACGGCCAAAGCGGTGCCGGCCCGATTACTCACTTTGACGCCTCACTTTTCAAGACTCAATTCGCCTGCGAAGTAAAAAACTTCAAAGGTGAAGACTATTTCGACCGTCGCCGTCTGCGCCAGCTCGACCTCTATGCCCAATACGCCTTAGTCGCAGCAGCCCAAGCAGTCAAAGATGCCGACCTCGATTCCGAGGCAGTCAACAAAGACCGCGTCGGCGTGATCGTCGCTGCCGGTATCGGCGGCCTCCACACCTTTGAAGAAGAAGCCGGGTACTACGCCAAAAACGAAGAAAAAGGCCCCAAATACAACCCCTTCTTCATCCCCAAAATGATCGCCGACATCGCATCCGGACACATCTCCATGGACTACGGCTTCCACGGCCCAAACTACGGCGTCGTTTCCGCTTGCGCTTCATCTAACAACGCCATCATCGACGCCTTCAACCTCATCCGCCTCGGCAAAGCCGACGCTATGGTGACCGGCGGCGCCGAAGCCGCTATCTTCCCCGCCGGCGTGGGCGGCTTCAACTCCATGCACGCCCTCTCCACCCGCAACGACTCCCCCGAAACCGCCTCGCGACCCTTCAGCAAATCTCGCGATGGATTCGTTATGGGCGAAGGCTCAGTGGTGCTCATCCTCGAAGAACTCGAACACGCTCTGGCCCGCGGCGCTAAAATCTACGCCGAAGTAGCCGGCGGCGGCATGTCGGCCGACGCTTACCACCTCACCGCCACACACCCCGAAGGCCTCGGCGCTATCCTCTCGATGCAAAACGCCCTCGATGACGCCAACCTCACCCCCGCCGACATCGACTACATCAACGTGCACGGCACATCTACCCCCGTGGGCGACATCTCCGAAATCAAAGCCATCGTGAAAGTATTCGGCGACGCTGCTTACAAGCTCAACATCTCTTCCACCAAATCCATGACCGGCCACCTGCTCGGTGCCACCGGCGCACTCGAAGCAATGTTCAGCGTCAAAGCCGTCCAAGAAGACATCGTGCCCCCCACCATCAACCACGAAGAAGGCGACGACGACCCCGAAATCGACTACAACCTCAACTTCACTTTCGGCCAAGCTCAGCACCGCACCGTCCGTGCTGCCCTCTCCAACTCCTTCGGCTTCGGCGGCCACAACGCCACCGTTATCGTCAAGAAGTTCGAAAAATAAGCTCCGCCACAACCCATACCAAGCGAGCCACCTCCCATCCGGAGGCGGCTCGCTTAGCATTAGTAATGGATTCTTTTGATTTTTATGAGGAAAAGTTTCATAGAATGGAAACTTTTTTATAACTTTGCAGTTGAATAGAAAATAATAACATGATTAAAGTCCTTTTACTCGACGAAGCTTTAGCATTTATCAGATCATTGCCCATTAAGGTTCAAGAAAAGATCGTATATAATTATAAAAAAATTGAGAATGGAATAATCAGCAAAGAACTGTTTAAAAAGTTAGATGCTTCCGAAATATGGGAATTTCGCACTCTGTATAATGGCAACTGCTACCGTCTTTTTTCCTTTTGGGACACAGATACCGAAACATTTATTATTGCCACGCATGGCATTGTAAAGAAAAGTCAGAAAACACCGCCCAAGGAGATTGCTAAAGCAGAGCGAATAAGAGAACAATATTTTAAAAACAAGTGATTATGGCAAAGATGAATGTAACCCCGCTCGAAGTACTTACCGATGAAGTATACGGTAAAGTTGGAACACCAAAGCGTGATGCAATGGAACTTCAACTGAAAGAAGATATTAATACCTTTTTGGTTGGTGAGGCTATTCGAAAAATGCGCCAAGCGCAAAATCTTACCCAAGAAGAATTGGGAGAGCGTGTTGGCGTGCAAAAGGCGCAAATATCACGATTGGAGAAGGGTAAAAGTGTGATTACTCTGCCCACAATCAGTCGCATCTTCCGAGCATTAGGCGTGGCTACCGCCTCCCTTGACTTAGGCTTGTCCGGCAAGGTAGCATTATGGTAAAAAACCGCGCGCGAGGTTAATGGTGGTGATGATGATGGTGGTGATGATGGTGATGCGGAGGGGGTGGGGGATATCCGTGGCACGGATACAGCCAGTCGCAACACGAGCTAAGCATCAAGCAGCTCACCAAGATAACCAACCACAGGCGGATACGTCGTTGTACAGTCTTCATAATCATAGAGTTTTTGAGTTACTTTTAAATATAGACTGCAAAACCGCCCAAAAGTTATCACCATCCCGCAAAAAAAATTCGCGACCACTTTAACCATTTGAACATAACAGTGCGAACACAAGTTTGTATTCTCAAAACTTGCGGAAATTCCGGAAAAAGGCTCTGCAAAACTTGCAGAAATTCCGGAAAATCGCCAAAATCATTTGATTTTCAAGAAATTAATTGAATCAATGCACAACAATTCATATAAAACACCGAAAATCAATGCTCTCACCTTTTTTACCCTTTTTTGACGCTTTTTGCGGTTGATGCTTGCTTTTCAGCATTTTTTTTCGTACCTTTGCACGAATTTTGTGCGAATATAATTCAGAAGATAAAAAATAATTAAAGCATCATGAATCCAATTAAAAAAACCATCGTGCTTGCCGACGGGCGTACAATCACCCTCGAAACCGGCAAACTGGCCAAGCAAGCCGATGGAGCGGTAGAACTGCGCATGGGCAACACCATGCTCCTGGCCACTGTCTGCTCGGCCAAAGAAGTGGGCGAAGGCGTAGATTTTATGCCCCTCACTGTTGAATACAAAGAAAAATTTTCCGCAGCCGGCCGTTTCCCCGGCGGCTTCCTCAAACGCGAAGGTCGCGCTTCCGACTACGAAATCCTCACCTCGCGCTTGGTTGACCGCGTAATGCGTCCTCTCTTCCCCGACAACTATCACGCCGACACATTCGTCAACATCACCATGTTCTCTTCCGACGGCGTTGACATGCCCGATGCCCTCGCCGGCCTGGCCGCTTCCGCCGCCATCGCTTGCAGCGACATCCCCTTCAACGGCCCCATCTCCGAAGTACGCGTGGCTCGTATCGACGGCCAATTCGTTATCAACCCCACTTTCGAACAACTCGAAAAAGCCGACATGGAACTGATGGTCGGCGCCACCTACGACAACATCATGATGGTGGAAGGCGAAATGAACGAAGTGTCCGAACTCGAACTGCTCGAAGCCCTCAAAACCGCCCACGAAGCCATCAAAGCTCAGTGCCTGGTAGTGAAAGAGCTCGAAGAAGCCGCCGGCAAAACCGTTAAACGCGAATACTGCCACGAAGTCAACGACGAAGACCTCCGCGCCGACGTCCGCGCCAAATGCTACGACAAGGCTTACGCTATCGCCCGCCAAGGTTGCGCCGACAAACACTGGCGCCAGGATTCATTTGATGCTATCTGCCAAGAATACATCGACGCTCTCCCCGAAGAAGAACGCGAAGAAAAAGAACCCCTTGTACGTCGCTACTATCACGACGTAGAAAAAGAAGCCATGCGCCGCTGCGTGCTCGACGAAGGCGTCCGTCTCGACGGCCGTAAGACCACCGAAATCCGCCCCATCTGGTGCGAAACCGACTACCTCCCCGGCCCCCACGGCTCCGCTATCTTCACCCGCGGCGAAACTCAAGCGCTCGCCACCGTGACCCTCGGCACCAAACTCGACGAAAAAATCCTCGACGACGTGCTCAACCAAGGCCGCGAACGCTTCCTCCTCCACTACAACTTCCCGCCCTTCTCCACCGGCGAAGCACGCGCTCAACGCGGCGTTGGCCGTCGCGAAATCGGCCACGGCAACCTGGCCCACCGCGCCCTCAAACGCATGTTCCCCGACGACTTCCCCTACGTGTGCCGCGTAGTTAGCGATATCCTCGAATCCAACGGCTCCTCATCCATGGCCACCGTATGCGCCGGCACCCTGTCGCTGCTCGACGCCGGCGTGAAGATGAAAAAACCCGTAGCCGGTATCGCCATGGGTCTCATCTCCGACGGCACCAAGTACGCCATCCTCAGCGACATCCTCGGCGACGAAGACCACCTCGGCGACATGGACTTCAAAGTAACCGGTACTGCCGACGGCATCACCGCCACCCAAATGGACATCAAGTGCGACGGCCTCTCCTACGAAATCCTCGAACGCGCCCTTAACCAAGCCCGCGACGGCCGCCTCCACATCCTCAATATCATCAACGAAACCATCCCCGCTCCCCGCGAAGATTACAAGCCCCACGTGCCCCGCATCGTCACCATGATCATCCCCAAAGAACTCATCGGCGCTGTGATTGGCCCGGGCGGCAAAGTAATCCAAGGCATCCAAGAAGCATCCGGCGCCACCGTCTCCATAGACGAAATCCCCGAAGGCGGTTACATCGAAGTCGCTGCCGCCAACAAGGCCTCCATCGACAAAGCCCTCGAGATGATCAACGCCATCGTGGCTCTCCCCGAAGAAGGCAAAGTATACCACGGCACCGTCCGCTCCATCATGGAATTCGGCGCATTCGTGGAATTCATGCCTAACCGCGACGGCCTCCTCCACATCAGCGAAATCTCCTGGGAACGCCTGCCCGACATGGAAGCCAGCGGCCTCAAAGAAGGCGACAAGGTCGACGTCAAACTCATCGAAATCGACAAAAAGACCGGCAAATACCGCCTGTCGATGCGCGCCCTCATCGAAAAGCCCGAAGGCTACGTAGAACCCGCCCGCCGCGAACGCCCCGCCCGCCGCGAGCGCCCCGAAGGTGAACGCCAAGACCGCCCCCGTCGCGACAACCGCGATGGCCGCGGACCCCGCCGCAACTAATCAAACCTGACATACCTATAAAAGAGCGAGCCGCCCCGCCGGCCCGCTTTTTTTTGGCCTATAGGTCAAAATGGGTGTTAGAATCGTTGTAAGTATACTGATTATTAGAGTGTTATACCACTTCAAAGCTTTTCAGCGCCCATTTTATATGAGCACTTGCTCGCTATAGGTCAAAATGGGTGCTGAAAATGAGCTTGTTTTTTTGTTATTGTTTTAGTATTTGCTCATACTTCTTTGCTTAGATTTTGCATTGTCATTTTTAGCCAAGAGCTGTTCAATCGAGTGTATGGAAAACCTTAGCGATCACTGACTGAAACATTGTGTTCTTTGAGGTATACCAAGAAGTATCCGTTTATCATTCGTATGCGATTTTCGGCACTCATCCCGGGATGAGTGCGCAGGTTCTTCTTCATATCTGTAAACGTACCCTCGATTAAGTTGTTGGTATTGGGCATCCCTTCTACTTCTTTATAAGTAAAGAGGTATGGCAAGTAATGTGTAATGCTTGTCATGGCTGAACGGAGCCGTTGATGGGTAAATATGGCCTTGCCTGTAGACTCAATGATTGTCTTTTCTTTGAGGAAATCATGCCATCGTAATTTCCATTGAGCAAATGCGACAAGAAAGTCTTCCTCCTCCATTGCTTTGATTCGATAGATCAAATCAAGTAACTCCCGACCGGCCTTAAGTTGCGGATTCTTAGTGAGTTTACGTCTGACTATGGCCACCATATGAAACTGACACATCTGGATCTTATCCCCTTTAAAGGCAATAAACAGCTGCTGTAATCCATCGACAACTATACCTTTGATAACATAGCCGCCGGCTGCGATGTAATCAACAGCTTCAACATAGTCGGAGATATGCTCATGACCAATGTGCTTCATATACAGAAGCCGTGCTGAGCCGCTTTCGATCGCTAACAGCACCCCTGTATTACGACCGAAATAAGTGGCATCAAGGTGCACTACTCCTTCTCCCTTGGGTATAGGTTGTACCCAGTCAAACTTGATTTTAGATAAAGTGCGCTTAATTGTTGAAGCACTTAATCCGGTCTGATTACTTATTTCCGCGATTGTCTGTTTGCCTTGTTGATACATTGTCCATACCTGGTCCAGGGTAAGTTTGCTTCCTCCTCTAAACCGATAACCGCATGACATACACTTGTAGCGCTGAACGGTTTTATACTTACCATCCTTATGTACAATGGGTGATTTACATTTTGGGCATTTTTTTTATTCATATTGAAAAATTATAGTTTTCAAGTGTGCAAAGTTAGTGATTTTCAACCACTTATAACGATTTTAACACCCATTTTGACCTATAGAAGCTCAAATTTCAATTTTCGCCCCAAAAAAACACCCATTTTGACCTATAAGCCTTTTTTTTTACGCCCCTGCGCCGTGGTGCGGTTCGGTGGCGAGGCGGAAGCCGAGCGGCGCGGGCGGCCGGGCCGGATGCGGGCGTTTGGGTGGGGAGGATGCAAAAAAATTTGCGGAATTTGCGGATATTTATTAACTTTGCAAGTTGAAACTAATTTGCAATTATGAACATATCATACAAATGGCTCAAGGATTACATTCCTACTGAGCTGTCAGCAGAACAAGTGGCCGAGGCTCTGACTTCCATCGGCTTGGAAACGGGCTCGGTGGAGCGCGTGGAATCTATCCGCGGCGGGTTGCGTGGCATCGTTATCGGCAAGGTGCTAACTTGCGTGGAACACCCTGATAGCGACCACCTCCACATCACTACCGTGGACCTTGGCGACGGCCAACCTACCCAAATCGTGTGCGGCGCGCCGAATGTGGCTGCCGGCCAAACTGTGGTGGTGGCCACCGTAGGCACCACTCTCTATGATGGTGACAAAGAATTTAAGATCAAGAAATCGAAAATCCGCGGCGTGGAGTCGTTCGGCATGATTTGTGCCGAGGATGAAATCGGTGTGGGCACCTCGCACGACGGCATCATCGTCCTGCCTGAGGGCGCCGCCGCTCCCGGTACCCCCGCCGCCGAGTTCTATAACCTCTCCGACGACTTTGTGATTGAGGTGGATTTGACGCCCAACCGCATCGACGCCGCTTCGCACTTCGGCGTGGCGCGCGACTTGGCCGCCTACCTCGCTGCCCACAGCGACCACGCGCCCGCGTTGGCCAAGCCTTCGGTCGAGGGCTTCGCCATCGACTGCCCGGAGGCCAAGTCGGTGGAGGTGGAAGTGGCTGATGCCGCCCTCTGCCCCCGTTACTGCGGCCTCACCATCACCGGGGTGACCGTCAAGGAGAGTCCCGACTGGCTGAAAGAGCGCCTCAGCGTTATCGGCCTGCGTCCGATTAATAACGTGGTGGACGTGACCAACTACATCCTGATGGCCCTGGGCCAACCCCTCCACGCTTTCGACCGCGCGAAAATCGCCGGCGACCGCGTGGTGGTGCGCCGTTGCGAACCGCGCAAGTTCGTCACCCTCGACGAGGTGGAACGTACCCTCTCGCCCGACGACCTGATGATTTGCAACGCCGAAGAGCCCATGTGCATCGCCGGCGTGTTCGGCGGCCTCGGCTCCGGTGTGACCGAAGCCACCACTGAGGTCTTCCTCGAAAGCGCTTGCTTCAACCCCACTTCCGTGCGCAAAACCGCCCGCCGCCACGGCCTCAGCACCGATGCCTCGTTCCGCTTCGAGCGCGGTGTGGACCCCAACGGCTGCCTCTACGCGATGCGCCTGGCCGCATTGCTGATTAAAGAAGTGGCCGGCGGCCAAATCGTGGGCCACGAAGTGGACGTTTACCCCGAACCGGCAGCGCCCTACCCCGTGGAACTCTCCTACGGCCAAATTGCCGCCCTCTTGGGTCAGGAAATCGACCACAGCGTCATCGATTCCATCCTCAAATCGCTGGAAATCAGCATCGTAAACCGCACCGACGACGGCACCCTCAGCCTTGAAGTGCCCACCTACCGCTTCGACGTGCGCCGCCCCTGCGACGTGATCGAAGACCTGCTGCGCATTTACGGTTACAATAACATCGCCATCCCCACCGCCCTGCACGCCTCCGTGCAAGTGAAGACCCCGGTGGATGCCGCCGATGACCTGCGCCACCTCGTGGCCGACTGCCTCACCGGTGCCGGCTGGAGCGAAATCCTCAATAACTCGCTGACTGCCAAGGGCTATTATGCCGAACTGACCTCCTTCCCCGCCGCACGGTGCGTAGAACTGCTCAACCCGCTGAGCCAAGACCTCAACGTGATGCGCCAGTCGCTACTGTTCGGCGGCCTCGAATCCTTGGCACACAACATCAACCGCCGCGCCGCCGACCTCGCCATGTACGAATTCGGCAACGTGTACGAGCTCAACCCCGAAAAGGAATCCACCGCCGACGCACCCCTGCGCCCCTACAGCCAGCACGCACGCCTCGGCCTGTGGCTCACCGGCAACGCCGTCGACGCATCGTGGAACCGTCAAGCCCTCGAAGCCTCGTTCTACGACCTGCGCGCCGCCGTGCAGTTAGTGCTCACCCGCTGCGGCTTGAGCGCCGCCGAGTTGGCCTTCCGCCCCACCGACGACCGTGCCGACATCTTCTCCGCGGCGTTAGCCGTCGAGACCCGCGCCGGCCGCTGCCTCGGTTACTTAGGCATCCTCTCGCGTAAAGTCACCGTGCCCGCGCAAGTCAAAGTGCCCGTATTCTTCGCCGAACTCGACTGGGACACCATCGCCGGTCTCGCCGCCAAGCGCACCACCACCTTCACCCCCCTGCCCAAGACCCAAGCCGTACACCGCGACCTCTCGCTGCTGATCGATGCCTCCGTGAGCTTCGCCGACATCGACCGCATCGTGCGCCAAAGCGAGCGCAAGCTCCTGCGCGAGGTATCCCTCTTCGACGTATACGAAGGCAAGGGCCTCCCCGCCGGCAAGAAATCCTACGCCATCGCCATCACCCTCCAAGATGACGAAAAAACCCTCAACGACAACACCACCGACGGCGTGATGAACAAAATCATCGCCAACCTCCGCCGCCAACTCGGTGCCGAACTCCGATAAATCATCTAAAACAAAATAATCTTCATAAAAATCCACTCCAATGGGAAGAGCATTTGAATACCGCAAAGCCCGCAAACTCAAACGCTGGGGCAACATGTCGCGAACCTTCACCCGCATCGGCAAAGAAATCACCATCGCAGCCAAAGCCGGCGGTCCCGACCCCTCTACCAACCCCCGTCTCCGCGCTCTGATGCAAAACGCCAAGGCCGCCAACATGCCGAAAGACACTGTGGAACGCGCCATCAAAAAAGCTACCGATAAAGACGCCGGCGACTACAAGGAAATCACCTACGAAGGATACGGCCCCTTCGGCATCGCTATCTTCGTGGAAGCTGCCACCGACAACAACACCCGCACCGTGGCCAACGTCCGCTCTTACTTCACCAAGTTCGGCGGCTCCCTCGGCACACAAGGCTCCCTCACCTTCTTGTTCGAACACAAATCCGTGTTCAAAATCAAACCCAAAGACGGCGTTGAACTCGAAGACCTCGAACTCGAACTCATCGACTACGGCGTTGACGAGCTCGAAAACGACGAGGACGAAGAAGGCAACCCCCTGATCACCCTCTACGGCGGCTTCGAGGACTATCCCGCTATCCAAAAATACCTCGAAGAAAACGGCTTCGAAATCGTTTCCTCCGAATTCGAACGCATCCCCAACGACCTCAAAGAAGTCACCCCCGAGCAACGCGAAACCCTCAACAAGCTCCTCGAAAAGCTCGAAGACGACGAAGACGTACAAAACGTATTCCACAATATGGCCGAAGGCGACGAGGAATAACCTCCGCCACCCCCATTTGCGCAAAGAGCGTCGGGCCGCAAGCCCGGCGCTCTTTGCGCAGCATATCCCGCGGCCGTGCCGCGGCACACCCGGCGGTTACTCTTTGATGCCGTAGGCGAGGTCGCCGGCGTCACCCAAGCCCGGGACGATGTAGGAGTGTGCGTTGATTTCATCGTCGATGACGCCTACCCACAGGGTGGTGCGGTCGGCGGGGAAGGTGCGTTGCACGTACTCCACCGCTTGGCGCGAGGCAATCACCGAAGCCACGTGGATATGGGCAGGGTTGCCTTTGGTGAGCATGGCGCGGTAGCTCAGCTCCATGGAAGTGCCGGTGGCCAGCATGGGGTCGGCGATGATGAGCACTTTGCCATCGATGCGGGGCGAGGCGAGGTATTCGATGAGCACATCGAAGTTGTCCTCTTTCTCGCGGTACTTGCGGTAGGCCGACACAAAAGCGTTCTGCGCGTGGTCGAAGTAGTCGAGGAAGCCTTGGTGGAAGGGGAGGCCGGCGCGGAAGATGGTGGCCAGGACCACTTGGTCGGCCACATCGTGACAGGTGGCGGTGGCCAGCGGCGTGGGCACTTCCACATTATTATAATGCAGAGTCTTGCTGATTTCGTAAGCCATGATTTGGCCCACGCGCTCCAAGTTGCGGCGGAACCGCATCGGGTCATTTTGAATGTCGGTGGAGCGCATTTCAAGCAGATAGCGCGATACTAACGAAGGCGTTTCGGCAAAATTTACTATTTTCATGACGATAATATTCAGGTTAGGGTGAATTTTTTGGCAAAAATACGAAAAATTTGGCAAAAAACTTCACTATCCGAGCTTTTTCCTCAAAGAAAATTCAGAAAGAGCGTGCGAACGCCAATTTTCGCACCAATTCAGCTACGCATATCAATTGCTAATTAAGCGAATAACCCGAATTACGAAACACCAAAGATCATAAACAGTAGTAAGTATGCCGCCGTTGCGCCAACGAAAATCAGTATAACACTATCAGCTTCAGACTGTGACGGATATGCCCGGAGGGCATTTGCCGCTCCGCGGCAACTTGCTAAACACTTGAAAATCCGCAAAATAGAGGTTTGTTATATGATAGCCGATATGCCGCCGTTGCGCCAACAAAAATGG
>CAMGBT010000041.1 GCA_946011725.1 uncultured Bacteroidales bacterium
GATTCAAATAGCTCCATAGCCAAACCAAAATGTTCCAAGTTAAATACACCAACTAATTCTCCTGATTTGGTTGTTTCAGTAGTATAGGAAATAATTGAACCGTATGGGAATCTTCGCATTGACTCCATGTCAAATTTTACAATTTTCAAATTGTCATTCAAAACAGTTGCAACAACAAATGAATCTGAAACATCAGATTTGATTCGTGAAAGCAACGTCCCATTTGTTGTTAGAACAAAGATGTCACGCCCGGTGGGGTCGGTGAAGATGGTGGGGCTGGAGGCGCAGTAGGTGTAGGGGTTGAGGTGGGGGTACTTTGCGGCGAGGGGGTCGGGGGTGGTCCAGAGGGCGAGGTCGGGGCGGAGGGTGCGGGCGAGGTAGCGGTACTGGTTGAGGTTGAGGGCGGTTTGCAGCTCTTGCGATTCGCACAGGCACGGCTGGCCATCAACTTGGCGGTGCGGCAGGCCGTAGGGGTAGTAGCCCACATGCTGTGTGCACCGGTGGAGCGAGTCGGTGGTCATCACCACGCTGCGGCGGTAGTCGGTGTGGAGGTAGTGGACGGCACCATCACTGTCGAAGTAACCGCCGTCGAAGTAGCTGTAAAGCGAACTGACAGCGCCGAGTGGCGTGACGCTAAATACATGGTCATCAACGTAATATTTGCGGTTGAGCGTTATGTATGTGGCTAAACTTGTTATAAGGGGGGCTTGCATTTATGACTCATTCTTTAATGAATTCTCGAAATGTTTGAACTTGATCTAAGGCATGTAGTAGCATATTTGGATTCCACCTTATGTAATGGTCTATGCCAGCTTGATAAGTTTTCACATGCTTAAAACCATCGATACTTAATAGGCGGCCTTCCTTAATAGCGTAAAAAACTTCAATCTGATAATCATTGTCCACATTCCAAGTAAACCATACAATGACTATATTGGGGCTTTCTTGGATTTGCTGTTGAAACCGAACATCAAGTTTGTCGCTTACTAAACATTGGCCATTGATGTATGGATAAGCGGAACTACTGCAAGGAGAACCATATCGCGCTGATATGTCGGAGAAATCTAAACTTTCATATTCCAAAAGCAGTTCGGAATATCCAATGCTGTCGGTCTGTTGTGCGGAAGCCGATAACAATATGAATATCATGTAAATGATAACAAATAGTGCTTTCATATTATTCCCAATATAACCATTCACTGCCTTTATTATAAAGCAAAGCATCAAATGGAATAAGTTCATTATTATTATTATTGATCCAATAAATCACTTCGAACACGATCCGATTTTCGATTAGCCACAGGCACGAGATGGCGGTGCTCCCGGGCGTATCTTTCAGAGTGTCAAAGTAATAGCTGTATTGGCGCAACGGGTCGCCTTCGCGTCGGAGTACCTCGGGGTAAGCACTGACGGGCATGCCGAATCGTTGCACCATGGCGCTGTAGCTCAAGTCAAAGGATGCGTTCAGTGAGTCATATTCTATAAATACTAACTTTCTATCAACGTCATTAACAAGAGCCTGTGTTATAATTGAATCACCGGCTACATACATTTGTGCCGATGCGAAAGTACTCGTTATCAAAAGTGTAAATAATAAAAGAAATTTCATTTTAAGAAAAATATGTATGGAATACTTTGATGACCACTTTCTCGAGAATTGTTTAAATACTGATACAAGGTATGTCATCCACCGCAACATCATAAAAAAGCGTTAAATTGTTATTGTTTTGCAAATATAACGCAAAATAAACGCATCGTCAAGCGTTTACTACAAACTTAACATTGTTTAATTTTTTGCGAGGCGGCATGGTAGCTAACCTGACGCCACGGCGGACTCTGTTCGGCTTCCGCCTCACTACACCAACAGGCAATTGAACATCTTCCGCTCCGCGGTTTATGTTATACTGATTTTCGTTGGCGCTACGGCGGCATCTCGGCTACTGTGAGCCCCATCGGTAGGTGTGTGGGTCAGGCGGGGAAGTGGCGCTGGAGGGTGATGCGCAGGAGGAGGCCGCTGGTGGGGCGGTTCTCGGCGGTGATGGAGCCGCCGTGCATGGCGATGGCGTTGCGCACGATCGACAGGCCGAGGCCGGTGCCGCCGGCGGCGCGCGAGCGGCCTTTGTCGATGCGGTAGAAGCGTTCGAAGATGCGTTGCAGCTGATGTTCGGGCACGCCGACACCGTTGTCGGCCACCGTCAGCGCGATGGTTTGGTCCGAGAGCATGGTTTGCTTGATTTCCACGGTGGTGCCGCCGGAGTAGGCGGCGGCGTTGTCGATAAGGTTGCGGAACACCGACGACAGCAGCGCGGCGTTACCGTCCATGGGCAGCGGTCCGCTCACGCGGTTCACGATCTTCAACCCGTGTTTTTCGGCTTGCAGCGAGCAGTCGGCCACGGCTTCGCGGATGATGTCGGCCAGGTCCACCGGTTCGCGGGTGATGGACGTTGGGCCGTCGTCCATGCGGGTGATGATCGACACGTCGCGCAGCAGGCTGTCCAACCGGCTGCAGTTTTGGGCGCAGCGGTGGATGAATTCCTGACGTTGCTCAGGCGATAACTCGGGGTGCGCTTCGAGCGTTTCGAGGCACACGCTCATAGCGGCCACCGGGGTTTTGAGCTCGTGGTTGATATTGTTGGTCAGCTCCTTTTTGATGCGGATTTTTTCTTGTTCTTGGTGCATGGCGAGGCGGTGCTGCTGGTCGCGGTCGGCGTTGCTTTGCTGCAATTTGACGTACAGGCGCACGATGTGTCCGGCGATGTCGCCTAATTCGTCGTGTGGGAATGCTTCGGTGTTGTACACCTGTTCGCCGCTTTCGGCTTGGAGGGCGAATCGGTTGAGGCGGGCGATGGTGAGGCCGATGCGACGCGAGGCAAAGTAGCCGATGAGGCTCACCACGATGGCCACGGTGAGCATGAACCACAGGAATGTGCGGTCGGCGGCGAGGATGTCGCTCAGCCCCACGGAGTAGGGCACGGCTGAGCGCACCACCACGTGTTGTCCGCGGGTGGCGGAGTAGAAGTAGGTGGCGCCGGTGCTGGCTGAATGGCGCGAGATGGAGCAGCCGTGGCCCGACTGCATGGCAGCGGCTATCTCGGGACGCTGCAGGTGGTTGTCCTGCGGCAGACGCTCCAGCGAGGAGTCGTAGATGATGGTGCCGGTGGAGTCGATCACGCTCAAGCGCATGTCGGGCATGGGCTTGTGGGTGGAGGCGATGACCGTGGCCAGCGGTTGGCCGCTCTCGATGGCGTCCAACAGGTGGCGGTTATACTGCTGCAACTCGGCATCGAAGCGCTCGGCTTTGTAGCGCTTCTCGCGTGCGTACTGGAATCCCATGAAGCACACTACCATTATTATTATGGTGGTGAGCAGCAGTGCGAAGATGCGTCCCGGAAAACTGATTTTATATTTTGAAGCCATAGCCGAACCCCGAGCGGGTGATAATATTGCGGCCGTAGTGGCCGATTTTCTGGCGCAAGCGGGTGATATTTACGTCGACTACGCGGTCGAGCACCACCACCTCGTCGGGCCAGATGCGTTTGAGAATTTGTTCGCGTGAAAACACTGTGCCGATATTGGAAATCAGCAGCCACAGGATTTCGAACTCCTTGCGGGGCAGGGTCACCTCGGCTCCGTCGACGGTGCAGGTCTTCTTGAGGTTATTCACCTCCAGCCCCTCGAAGCGGATTACCGGTTCGGCGGGGGCGTCGGTGCGAGCGCGGCGCAGCACGGTGCGCACTCGCGCAATGACGTTGCGCAGCGTGTAGGGCTTGTAGATGTAATCGTCGGCACCGATGTTCAGCCCCGCTATCATGTCGTCTTCCTGGTCCTTGGCGGTGCAGAAGATGATGGGGGTGTTGGCTGTGTCGGGGCGTTGCTTGAGGATTTGCGCTAACGCAAATCCGCTGATTTGGCCCATCATCACGTCCAGCAGAATCAAATCCACGTCGGAGATGTTCATTGTCAGCACTTCTTCGGCGCTGTGAGCCACCGCCACTTCGAAGCCTTCAATTTCGAGGTTGAAGCGCAGCGCTTCGCACAGGGTGTCTTCGTCGTCTACGACCAATATTTTCTTCTTAGCGTCCATAGTCAGTGATTTTCACTGCAAAGATACAACAAAGGCGGCAAATATCCGCCGCCTTCATCGTTATTTAATCAAAATTTAATAAATGTCACGCATCATCAGGTCGAAGATGTCGTCGGCGATCATGGTGTCGACCAAGCGGTTGGCGGCCAAGAACTCGCTGCGCGAATAGCGGTCGACGAACTGTTTGCGCGCACCGTAGCACAGCGTCTTTACCGCAGTAGGCCCGTAGAAGCGGGCGATCTTCTCGCCGAAGCCGCCGTCGAGCACACCGTCCTCCAGGGTGACCACCACGCTGTGGTCGGCCGCCAACTCGTGGAGCAAGTCGGCGTCCACTCCGGAGATGAAGCGCGGGTTGATGAGGGTGGCGTCCACTCCGTGCGCTTGCAGCAGGCGCACCACCGATGCTCCCATTTGGAAGAAGTTGCCCAAGGCCAGCACTGCCACCTCGCTGCCTCGCTTCACCACTTGATAGTGGTGAAGCTCGGAATAGTCTGTGTCGACCGGATACTCCGCTGCCGCTATCGGCACCACCGGCACGCGTATCGCCACCGGATGCTCGCGGTAGTCAATGCTCCAGTCGAGCATGGCCAGGTATTCCTCGCGGTTGGTGGGCGCGAGGTACACCAAGTTGGGGATGTTGCACAGCAGTGGGATGTCGAAATGGCACAGGTGGGTCACGTCGTTCAGCGACATCAGCGAGCCCCACAGCACCAGCAGCGTGGCGGGGTTGTCGTTGATGCACAAATCTTGCGACACTTGGTCGTAAGCACGTTGCACAAACGAGCTGGCCACGCCGAACACCGGCTTGCCGCCCGCTTTCGCTATGCCCGAGGCCAACGCCACGGCGTGTTCCTCGGCGATACCCACGTCCACATACTGCCTTCCCGCCTCGGCGCGGCGCTCCGGCGTCCAGCCCCACGTGCCGGGCGTGCCGGCGGTGATGGCGCAGATGCTCTTATCTGCCTTCATGCGCTGCAGCAGGTGGCGGGCGGTCAGCTCGTTGTACGTCTCAACCTCTTGGGCGAGAGGTTGGCCCGTAGCGGCATCGAACGGCATGGTCCAGTGCCAGCGCTCCTTGTCGCTCACAGCCGGAGCGTAGCCCATGCCCTTGAGCGTGTTGATATGCACCACGATGGGGTGGTCGATGTCCTTCACTCGGCTGAAGGCCTCAATCAGCGAGGCGATGTCGTTGCCGCGGTCCACGTACACGTAATCCAACCCCATGGCGCGGAACAGGTTGCACTCGCTTGCGCCCTTGGTGCGGCGCAGCTCGGCCAAGTTGGCATACAGCCCGCCGTGGTTCTCGGCTATCGACATTTGATTGTCATTCACCACGATGATGAAGTTCGAGCCAAGCTCCGCGGCCCAGTCCAAGCCTTCGAGCGCTTCGCCGCCGCTGAGCGAGCCATCGCCCACCACCGCTATCACGTTGCCGCTCTCGCCGCGCAGGTCGCGACCCTTGGCCAAGCCGCCGGCGAGGCTCACCGCCGTGGAGGTGTGGCCGATGATGAAGTGGTCGTGCGCACTCTCCGACGGCTCGGTGTATCCCGACACGTCGTCGTAATGCTCTTCGCTGAGGAATGCCTCAACGCGCCCCGTCAGCATCTTGTGCGCATAGCTCTGATGCGACACGTCGAACACCAACTTGTCCACTGGTGAATTAAACACAAAATGAAGAGCAATCGTGGCTTCCACCATGCCCAGATTGGGGCCGCAGTGGCCGCCATGTTTGCTCAACTTAGCTATCAGCAGCTGACGAATCTCAGCCGCCAGTTGCTCCATTTCCGTTACCGTCAGCCCCTTCAGGTCAGCCGGCGATTTTATCTGTTCAATCATCATATCCATTCACTTTTAAAATTCAACTGCAAAATTGCATCAAAAATCCGAAACCGACACCATCCGGCAAAAAATCCCGGTGGGTGGCGGAAGCGGTTAGGCGGTGGGGGCTTCGAAGTCGGCGGCGAGGCGTTGGCGCACGGCTTCGTACATCATCACGCCGGCGGCAACGGACACGTTGAGCGAGCCGATGTGGCCGAACATGGGGATGGAGACGTGGGTGTCGCACAGCTGCAGCACCTCGTCGGAGATGCCCACGTCCTCGGCGCCCATCACCAGGGCGGTGGGCACGGTGTAGTCGGCCGCAGTGTAGTTACATTGCGCTTTTTCGGACACGGCCACTACGCGGAAGCCGCTGTTCTTGAGGAACTTGACTGCGCCGGCAATGGAGCGCTCGCGGCACACGGGCAGGGTGTGCAGCGCTCCGGCTGAGGTCTTGATAGCGTCGCCGCCAACCGACACGCTACCGCGTTCGGCGATGATCAGAGCGTTGACGCCGCAGCACTCGGCGGTGCGGGCTATAGCGCCGAAGTTGCGCACGTCGGTGATGCCGTCGAGCAGCACCATGAGGGGCAGCACGCCGTCTTCAAACAGGGTGGTGACGAGGTTGCCCAAGTTGTGATAGGTCACGGCCGAGAGCATGGCGATGGCGCCTTGGTGGTTGCGGCGGGTGATGCGGTTGAGGCGTTCGAGGGGCACGCGCTGCGCCACGATATGGTTGGCACGCACCAAGCCCATCAGCTCGGAAGCGAGCTCGCCTTGGAGGTCTTTTTTGATGAAAAGTTTGTCGATGGGCCGACCTTCGCGGATGGCTTCGATGATGGCGCGCAGGCCGTAGATATAGTCGGAGGATTCCATGATTAGAGTTGTTGATTAAGCAGTGAGTCGGCGGTGGCGAGAGCGGCGGGGTCGTTAGGGTCGCCGCTGACCATCAGGGCGAGTTCATGGCGGCGCTCGTCAGCGGAGAGGCGCTGCACGAAGGTGGAAGTGGAGCGCTCGTCGTCGCGTTTGGCCACCTTGAAATGGGCTTGGCCGCAGGCGGCCACTTGCGGCAGGTGGGTGATGGCGATCACCTGCATTTGGCTGCCGATTTGGGCCATAAGGCGTCCCATACGGCGGGCCACGTCGCCCGATACGCCGGTGTCGATTTCGTCGAAAATTATAGTGGGGAGGCACACCTTCTCGGCCAAGATTGACTTGAGCGCGAGCATCAGGCGGGAGATTTCGCCGCCGGAAGCTGTTTGGCCGATGGGTAGCGGTGTTTGGTTCTTGTTGAAAGCGAAACGGAAGTCAACGGTGTCGATGCCGTCGGCGTTGAGCTTGCCGGTTTCCACAGCGAGGTCGCACACCAAGTTGGGCAGCCCTAATGGCACGGCGCGCTCATGCAACTGTTGCTGCAGCCCTTGTGCGGCAGCGATGCGGCGGGCCGACAGCTCGGTGGCTATGGCCATGGCCGCACGCTTGAGTCGGCGCGCTTCCATCTCGCGCTGATGCAGCACATTGTCGCCATCGGCCACCAACGTGAGCCGGTCGGCGAGGTCTTGCCGCAGGGCGATAAGGTCGTTGACTGAATCGCAGTGGTGACGCGCTTTGAGCGAGTTAATCTGACTGAGTCGACGGTCGATTTCCTCGATTTCCGCGGGGTTGGAGCGGCAGTCGGCCGCTTGGCGGGCGAGGAAATCGGCGATGTCGCGAATCTCCACGTTGGCCGATTCGAGCCGCCGCAAAAGCGGCTCGTACTGGTCGTTAGCTTGCGCCAAGTCGGTCAGCGCATCGATAGCGCGTTCGGTGAGTACGAGTGCGGAGTTTTCGCCATCGAGGGCATCGGACGCCGCGAGGATGTTGTCGGTCAGCGCGGCGTCGGCTGAGAGCTCGGAGCGCCGAGCTTCGAGGTCGGCGTCCTCATTGGCGAGCAGGTTGAGCGCATCGATTTGCTCAAACTGATATTGGATGAAGTCGGCATCGGCGCGGGCGGCGGCGATGGCATCGCGGGTGGAGGTGTAGCGATGCAACGACTGCCGGTATTCGCCGAATGCCTTGCGATAATCGGCCAGCAGGGCCGCGTTATCGGCCAAGCGGTCGAGCACTTGCAATTGGAAGTCGCCCCGTGCCAGCAGCAGGTTCTTGTGCTGCGAGTGGATGTCCACCAGGTGGTCGGCCACGGCTTCGAGCACGGTGAGCGTGGTGGGTATATCATTAATGAACGCGCGCGAGCGCCCCGCGGGCGACACCTCGCGGCGGATGATGCACGCTTCGGAGTTCATGTCGATGTCGGCATCAAGCAGGATGGGGGCGATGGCGGCGGCTGAGGTGGGGTCGAGCGCAAACACGGCTTCGACCACCGACTTGGCCGTAGGGTCGGTGACCACGCGAGCATCGGCGCGTGCACCGCGCAGCAGCGACAGTGCGCCGAGCATGATCGACTTACCCGCACCGGTTTCGCCCGTGATGATGTTCAGACCCGCTTCGGGAGTGAGCTCCAGCGAGCGAATCAGCGCGTAGTTGGTGATTGACAGCGATGAAATCATTTTTCAGCTCCTTTCTTGATTTGCTCCAAGCGGGTACCCTCGGCGGGGAAGATGGGCTGCAACAGGTTGTAGACGTTGGTGCGCTCCTGTTGCGGCGCTTTGGAGTAGATGTTGACCAGCTCGTCGAGCTTGGCGTCCTTGAACATCGACAAAGCCACCGACATCGGCTGCACCTCATAGATGGCGGTGAGGTTCGCCAGAGTGTTGGTGACCGCCGTGCGGCCTTTATCCACCGAGATGGCCATTTGGTCCAGGCCCATGCGGTGGTAGTCGTAGAGTAGGGTGCGGATAGCCTCGCCGGGCTTGCCCTCGGTGAACGCGCTCACCACGGCGCTGCGGTTCTTGGTGTCCTCAAACGCTTTCCAACCCACTTCGCCGGCCGACTGAGCCATCTGCACGATGGCCTTGAGCCGCTCCCAGTAGGGCTCGCCGCTCATGGGCGCAAACGAGTCGAAGTCCACGGCCAAGAACAGGTACGCGTAGAAATTCAATATGCCGGTGAGCTGATTTTCCCACGTGTTGACGGTGAAAGTGAGCGGCTCGCCTTCCTGATAGGCGAAGTCGATTTTGGTGTCCTTGAAGTTGATTAGGGTGGTGGTGTAGGAGCTGTTGTAGACCGGACGCGACGACTGCACCTGCAGCTCGCCCGAGGCGATGCCGTCGGTGTACTCCTTGATGGTGAAAAACATCCTACACTCAATCTTCTCATTCACAGCGAATTGCGCGGGGGTGAACACGGTGGTGTTCATATACTCGGTGACCGCCTCTTGCAGCGTCACAAACACGTTCTTGTTGGTCGACAGTTGGTCGGTGTTAAACTCCACGGTGCAGTTGAGCTCCTGCGCCAAAGCGGCGGGAGCGCACATCACGGCGGCGATGGCGGCCAGGCGGGCGAGCGGTTTCATTGCGGAAGTTCGATTAGTGATTCTATGTTATTGAGGATGTCGGCAGCCACTTCGGCCTTTGTTTTCAGCGGGAACGAGGCCGGCTGTCGGCCGTCGGCAAAGATGAGCGTCACCTTGTTGGTGTCGAAGCCGAATCCGGCACCGGGGTCGCTCAGCGAGTTGAGCACTATCATGTCGAGGTGCTTGCGAGCCAACTTCTCGGCCGCGTGCTCCATGGGATGGTCGGTTTCGAGCGCGAAACCCACTAACCGCTGATTATCAGCCTTTTGCGCGCCCAAAGTGGCCGCAATGTCGGGGTTCTTCACCAGCTCGATTTGCTCGATGCCATCGTGTTCGCGCTTGATTTTGCGGTCGAACTGCCGTGCGGGACGGTAGTCGGCCACAGCGGCCGCGAGCACGGTCACATCAGCCGTGGCGAACGCCTTCTCGGCCGCAGCGAGCATCTGCTCGGCGCTCTCCACGGGCACCACGGTCACGTCGTCAACGGTGGAAAGCTCACCCACAGGTCCGCTCACCAAGGTGACCCGTGCGCCGCGGCGAGCCGCCTCGTTGGCGATAGCGTAGCCCATCTTGCCGGTGGAAAAGTTGCCGATAAAGCGCACGGGGTCAATGCGTTCGTAGGTCGGACCCGCGGTAATGAGCAGGTGTTTGCCGGCCAATGAACTGCTGCCGGCAAAGTACTGCGCCAAGCGCTCGAAAATCCGCTCCGGCTCTTCCATACGGCCGCGCCCCACAAGGTGCGAGGCCAGTTCGCCCGCCGCCGGTTCGATGATGATGCAACCATCACTACGCAGTGTGTTAAGGTTACGCGCGGTGGTAGGGTGCGCCATCATGTCGAGGTCCATAGCGGGAGCCACGAACACCTGTGCGCGACACGACAGGTAGGACGTCACCAACATATTGTCAGCCACGCCGGTGGCCATCTTGGCGATGGTGGAGGCGGTGGCGGGTGCAATCACCATAGCATCCGCCCACAGCCCTAACTGCACGTGCGAATGCCACTCGCCGGTGTTCGCCGTGAAGAATTCGGTGATAACCGGGTTGCCCGAGAGGGTCGACAGCGTCAGCGGAGTGATGAACTCGCGTGCCGCGGGGGTCATAATCACCTGCACCTCGGCGCCGGCCTTGATGAGTAGCCGCACCAACGTGGCAGTTTTGTACGCAGCGATGCCGCCGCACACACCCACCACGATATGCTTGCCCTGAAGCGCTTGTGCACTCATTTTTTGATATTCATTTTGATGCGTGTGAACGCACGCTTGGTGTCGGATGCGAAGTCGCCTTGCTGAATCCATGCATAGTAGCCGGGGTCCCGATCAAGCACCTCGGCGGCGATGCGGCCCTTGTACTTGCCGAAGTTGATCACCTCGCGCCCTTGCTCGTCGTAAATCAGTCGGCCGGCCAAGTCCACATTATTATTCTGCGAGGAGAATTTGGCCAGCTCGTCCACGGTGGAGGGCAGATCGGCATAGCGCTCCAATTGCGCTTTGAGCACCTCGAAGGTGGCCACGGTGTCGTCCTGCGCACTGTGCGCACCGGTCAGCTCCTTGCCGCAGTAAAAGCGGTAAGCGGCGGTGAGGTTGCGCGGCTCCATCTTGTGGAAGATGGTCTGTACATCGATGAAGCGAGCGCGGTGGAAGTCGAAGTCCACACCTGCGCGGTGGAACTCTTCATCGAGCAGCGGCACGTCGAAGCGGTTGGAATTGAAGCCGGCAATGTCGCAGCCGGTCATCAAATCGGCCAGCGACTTGGCTATTTGGCGGAACGTAGGCTCGTTGGCCACATCCTCGTCGGTGATGTGGTGCACGGCTGTGGCCTCCGCCGGAATCGGCATCTCCGGATTCACTCGGCGAGTCTTCACTATCGGCTCATTCTCCTTGCCCGGAAGCACCTTCACTATGGAGATTTCCACGATGCGGTCAGTGAGCACGTTCACACCCGTGGTTTCGAGATCGAAAAATACGATCGGACGACGCAGTTGCAGTTTCATCGGTTAAAATTTGTCTACGTTCATGGGCATGAGCAGCATCACCAAGTTGGTGCCTTCTTCGTCGACGGTGGGGCGGAACACGCCGGCACGCGAAGCGTCGGACAGATCCACACGCATTTGCGGGGAGGTGATGTGCTGCAAGAAATCAATCACGAAGGCGCCATTGAAGCCGATGATCATCTCCGGACCATTGTAGCTGCAGGGGAACTGCTCGCGACCTGCAGCGCCGATGCCGTTGTCCTCGATTTTCACCATCACATTCTCAGGCGACACCTTAAACTTAACCAAGCCGGAGGTGTTGTCGGAGATGATGCTCACACGGCGCATCGCGGCCAAGAACGCATCGCTGTCGGCCTCCAAAGAGTAGGGCGACTGCTGCGGAATCACGCGGTTATAGTCGGGGAAGCGACCTTGCACGAAGCTGAATCGGAACTTGTACGAGCCGTTCTCCACCTCGGCGCTCTTGCTGTTGATGGTGAACTTCACCATGTCGTCGCAGCCATCGAAGATCTGCGACATAATGGTGGACGGCTTCTCCGGCACGATGCACGAAATCTGCACCCCGGGCTGCTCGCGGCTGTCGATGAAGCGCACCAGCTTGTGGGTGTCAGTGGCCACGTACACGATTTGGTCGGGCTTCACGTCGAAGTACACACCCTTCATCATCGGGCGGTAGTCATCGTTGCCCACGGCAAACACTGTGGCATGGCAGCCCTCGGCGATGGAGCGCGCGCTCAGGCTGAAGGTGGCCGCATTCTCTGCGTCGGCTTGATCCACCTCAAACGAAGGGAAGTTGTCGCCCGGGATAGCGTTCAGGTGGTACAGTCCGTCCGGACTTTGGATTTGCATCTCGAAAGTGTCGGGGTTCACCTCGAAAGTGATGCCTTGATCGGGCAGCACCTTCAGCAGATCGACCAAGCGACGGGCCGACACGCAGAAGCTCACCTCGCCGTCGCATTCGGTCAAGTCGACGTGCGAGCTCAGAGTGCAGTCAGAGTCGCTGCCGGTGATGTACAGTTGCTGACCCTTAACCTCGATTAGGAAGTTCTCCAGGATGTTGAGAGTATTCTTCGAACTAACCACCTTGCTCACGGCCAAGGCAGCGTTGCGAAACGATTTACAGATGACGTTAAAACGCATATATCGATGTTTTTAATTATTATTCAAATTAAACATACAAAGATACAACATTTTTTCCGACCCACAAAATAAATTTTCACCCACACACCCCTCCACCATTCCGCAAAAAATTGTAGCCCACTAAAAATCAGCTGCTTAACCCTAAAATCAACACTTTTTCCACATTCCCGCAGATTTTTCTTTCCCTCAATAAGCACTGAACCCCACCGCCCTTCAAAAGCGGTGGGGTTCGGTGGTGAGGCGGAAGCCGAACAGCGTGGCAGCGCCCCTGTGCAGCGCCTTTTTGCATCCGCTTCGAGCCCTTGCTCGTCTTTTCTTGTTGGCGGCTATGGGCGGAGGTAGCAGGCGTCGCCGTAGGAGAGGAAGCGGTAGCCTTCGGTGGCGAGGGCGTGATCGTAGATGGGGCGCCAGTTGGCGTCGCCCACGAAGGCGCTTACCAGCAGCAGCAGGGTGCTGCGCGGTTGGTGGAAGTTGGTGATCATGCCGGACACCACGCGGTATTGGTAGCCGGGGGCGATGATGATGCGCGTGGCGGCCACCAAGGCGCTCATGCCGTCGCTTTCGAGGCGGCGGATGAGTGCGTCGAAGGCTTCGCTCACGCACAGCTGCGGGTGCTCCGGCGCGTAGGGATACCACTGCGGCACCTCGCCCGTCCAGCGGTCGGTGGCCATCAGGCAGCCGATGTGGTAGAGGCTTTCGAGGGTGCGAACGGAGGTGGTGCCCACAGCCGTGATGGTGCGGCCGGTGGCGAGGTGGTCGGCTATGTGGCGGATAGTGGTGAGCGGCACGGCTATGAACTCCGAGTGCATCGGGTGGTCGCCAATCAGCTCGCTTTTGACCGGTTGGAAGGTGCCCGCTCCCACGTGCAGCGTCACTTGCCAGCGCGGAATGCCGCGGCCGCTGATAGCTTGCAGCACCTCGTCGGTGAAGTGCAACCCGGCTGTGGGGGCTGCCACCGAGCCATCGATATGCGAGTACACGGTTTGATAGTCGGAACTGTCGCACTCCTCGGTGTTGCGGTTGAGATACGGCGGGATGGGTATCTCGCCCGCAGCGCCGATGATGTCGGCGAAGGTGTGGTTGCCGGTCCAGTCGAAGCGCACCACCCACGCGTTGCCATGCGCGCCCACGCGCGTGGCGGTGAGCGTGGACACCTCGCCCGAGGACAGGGTAATCTGCGCCTGCAGCGATTCCTCCTTCCACTTCTTGAGGTTGCCCACCAAGCAAATCCACTGGGTGGAAGCCGTTTGGGCGAAGTTCTGCGCGTAGTCGGCCGGAGCAGCCGGCTCCAGACAGAAGATTTCGATGAGCGCACCGGTGGCGCGGCGGAAGTGCAGACGCGCATTAATCACGCGTGTATCGTTATACACCAAGGCGGTGTCGGCCGGCAGGAGTTCCACGATGTCGCGGAAGCGGGCGTCGGCGATTTGTCCGGCGTGATACACCAGCAGCCGGCAGGCATCGCGCTGCGCTAATGGATGCTGCGCGATGCGTTGCTGCGGCAGCGGGTAGTCGTAAGCGTCGATATTAATAGCTTGAGGATTCATGTCTTATTTATATCTTATCCAGCGGATTAGGTCGCTGAAAGTGGGCTTTTTGCCGTACATAAAGATGCCCACACGGTAAACCTTGGCCGCTACCCACACCATGCCCACGAAGCCGGCATAGAGCAGCACCAGCGACACGGCCATCTGCCAGCCGTCGATGCCGAACGGCATGCGAGCCATCATCACCATCGGCGAGGTGAACGGTATGAACGAGGTCCACATGGCCAACGATGAGTTGGGGTCGTTGACCACCGTCATCGAGATTACAAAGGCCAAAATGATGGGCAGAATGGCCACGGTTTGCAGCTGCGAGGCGTCCTGCAGGTTATCCACAGCCGAGCCGATGGCGGCATAGATTGAGGCGTAGAAGAAGTAACCGCCAATCAAGAACAGGATCAGGTACAGCAGGTATTGGCCCATGAAAGTGAGGTCGGTGAGCTGGCTCATTGCGGCCATCATCGAGCCGTCGGCACCGGCGGCCATCGAAGTGAGCATCGGCAGCACCCATCCGGAGCCAATCATGATGATAACGGCCCATACCAGCATCTGCGTTACGGCCACCAAGCCCACGCCGATAATCTTGCCCATCATCAGCCATGTGGGGTTGACGGAGGTGACCACCAGTTCCAGCACGCGGTTGTTCTTCTCCTCAATGATGGAGTTCATCACCATGTTGCCGTAGAGCATGATGAACATGTACAGGATAAACGTGGCCATGAAGCCCATGCCGTATGACAGCATCGACGAGGTCTCGGTTTCCTCTTCCTTATCGAGGCGGAAGGTCTTCATCTCCACGTCCACCTTCACGCTCTTCATGATGTCGCGAAGGTTTTCCACGCCGGAATTATTGATGCGGATGGTTTCAATGGTGTTCTCGATTTGCGACGACACGAATTGCTCGGTTTGAATCGAGGGTGCACCTTGGGTGTAGAAGGTGATGGAGGCGTTGGGGTTGGCCACCACGTCGGGGCCAATCACCAAGAACGCATCGAACTCGGATGACTCCTTCGCTTGGTCGAACGATTGGTCGGTGATGGTGGTGAACGAAATCTCATCGCCGCCTTGCAGCGTTTGCGCTATCTTGCCCGAGTCGTCGATCACGCCGATGCGGCACTCTTCCGGACCGGACATCACCATTAACACGGTGGGCAGCGCCATCATGGCCACCATGAACAGCGGCATCAAGATGGTGGAGATGATGAAGCTTTTGCGTTTGACGCGTTCCAAATATTCGCGCGCCACGATTATTTTCAATGCGGAGTTCATAGTGCGGGCGGAGTTGAGGTTTGTTGATTAGAAGCGTTGACTGTGCGGATGAAGATGTCGTTCATCGAGGGAAGTTGAGGCACGAATGAGCGGATGTCCACCGCAGCGTTGGCAGCGGCCAACACATCGCGGGTAGCCACGCCGGAGGCGATGGCAAAGCGCACGCTCTGCGTTTGGCCTTCGCTATTCTGAACCACCAGCGACGAGGTGAGCGGTTGCAGCGCGGCAGCGAGTGCATCGGTCGCGCCGAGGTAACTCAGCTCGAAGGTGTTGTCGCCGAATTGGTGACGCAGTTGGTCCACCGAGCCGCTCAGAATGTTGTGCGACTTGTTGATCAGGGTGATGTGGTCGCACAGCTCCTCGACCGAGGCCATGTTGTGGGTGGAGAAAATCACCGTGGCGCCTTGGTCGCGCAGACGCAGAATCTCATCCTTGAGCAAGTTGGCGTTGATGGGGTCGAAGCCCGAGAACGGCTCGTCGAAAATAAGCAGCGAGGGTTGGTGCAGCACGGTTACGATGAACTGCACCTTCTGAGCCATGCCTTTCGACAGCTCTTCCACCTTCTTATCCCACCACGAGGAGATTTCCAAGCGGTCGAACCACTGATGCAAGCGCTCGGTGGCTTCGCGGCGCGACAACCCTTTGAGCCGCGCGAAGAAGATGGCTTGCTCGCCCACCTTCATCTTCTTATACAGGCCGCGCTCCTCGGGCAGATAGCCTATGTGGGCCACATCGGCGGCGGTGAGTTGGTGCCCTTCGAATATCACACGGCCGCTGTCGGGTGCGGTGATGTGATTGATGATGCGAATCAGTGTGGTCTTGCCTGCGCCGTTGGGGCCGAGCAGGCCGTAGACCTTGCCCCGCGGCACTTGCAGCGACACATCGTCAAGCGCCTGATGATTTGTGAACGTCTTTGAGACGTGCTCTACTGTTAAGATATTATCCATATTATTTAGATTTTTACTTATTTGACGCACCGCGTTGCCAAAAACTTACACCCTCTCATAAAAAATCGCCGACAGACCCACGAAATCGAGGAGCGCCGGCGAATTTATGGCTAAAAAGGAATGTTTAAGCGTGTTATCAACGCAAAGAACCTTTCCGCTTAGGGGATGAGCTCGTACTTGCGGAATACTTTCTGAATCTTTTCCAAGGCGGTGGTCACCTGATCTTTGGTGTGGGTGGCCATCAGCGAGAAGCGGATCAGAGTGTCGGTGGGAGCCACCGCGGGCGATACCACGGGGTTGACGAAGATGCCTTCTTCCAGCAGGTCGCGGGTGATGAAGTAGGTCTTGTAGTCGTCGCGGATGTACAGCGGGATGATCGGGGTGGATGTGTGGCCGATTTCCGCGCCCATGTTGCGGAAGCCTTCCAGAGCGTAGTTGGTCAGCTCCCACAGCTTCTCCTGGCGCCAAGGCTCTTCAATCATGATGTCGATAGCCTTGAGAGCGGCTGCGGTGGATGCGGGGGTGATGCTGGCGGTGAAGATGTACGAGCGCGAGTGGTGGCGCAGGTAGTTGGTAATCTCCTTGTCGGTGGCGATGAAGCCGCCCAGCGAGGCGAACGACTTGGAGAATGTGCCCATGATCAGGTCCACATCGTCGGCCAAGCCGAAGTGGTGCACGGTGCCGCGGCCGCCGGGGCCGAACACGCCGATGGAGTGGGCTTCGTCCACCATCACCGAGGCATTGTATTGCTTGGCCAAGCGCACGATTTCCGGCACGTTGGCCACATCGCCTTCCATCGAGAACACACCGTCGGTCACGATGAGTTTCACCTTGTCGGGGTTGCATTGTTGAAGCTGCTGCTCCAACGAGGCCATATCATTGTGCTTGTATTTGAGTTGTTGCGAGAACGACAAGCGGCGACCTTCGATAATCGACGCGTGGTCTTGCTCGTCCCACAGAATGTAGTCTTGACGGCCGGTCAGACATGACACCACGCCCAAGTTGACCTCAAAACCGGTGGAATAGATCATTACATCTTCCTTACCCATGTACTCGGCCAAGCGAGCCTCGAGCTGCTTGTGCAAATCAAGCGTACCGTTAAGGAAGGGTGAACCGGCGCATCCGGTGCCATACTTCTTGATGGCTTCAATAGCTGCTTCTTTGATGCGCGGGTCGTTCACCAAACCGGTGTAGCAGTTCGAACCGAACATCAACACTTTTTTACCGTTGATGATTACTTCGGGGTCTTGTTCCGAGGAAATGGCACGGAAATAAGGATATACCCCGGCTGCTTTTGCCTGCTGCGGGGCTGTGTACTTAGCAAGTTTTTCCTGTAGTAACTTCATATAATTAGAATTGTAGCCATGGTTGGACTATCATTTGGCGGCCGTTCGGTCGCTTTCAGGGTGCAAAGTTAGCAAAAATTTCTCATACCACGATAAAAATGCGCCCCTTTTTTAATTTTTAACACCTTTTTTCCCGAATTTCACCGAAATCACGAATAAACGAAACTACGAATAATAAAAAATCGTGGTTTCGTTCCTTCGTTATTTCGTTTAAACAGACTTAGTCACAATGCTTGCGGCCGGCGGCGGGGTGGGGCACAGGTAGCGGCCCTTGCCTTCGGTGGCCTTGCCGTAGGCCACCGCATGCGCCCCGCATTGATGGTAGCAGCGCAGGCATAGCGCGCAGTGGTCGGCCCACTGCGGTCGGCCTCCGGCCATAGTGATGTTATGTAGCGGACAGTGGCGCGCGCAACTGCCGCACCCGGTGCACGCTTCGGTGGCGTGGAACGGCTTGGGCGACATGGCATATCGCTTGAACCACGGATAAATCACGCGCGACTTCACCCATGCAAAGCTCCCGCGGGTGACGTCGTCGATACCTTCCTCACCCGCCTCGATGTGCAGCGCTATGTCCTCAATGCGCGACGGCACCCGCGACAGCTTCAACGAGGCCACCGCTTCCGTGTCCACATCGAACCCCTTCATCAGCACGTACACGTTAGGCATAATCACGCTGAACACCGAGCACGCACGGCCTCCGCGGCGCTCGATCAGCCGCCGCCACTGCCCTGCCGTCAGCCCGGCATCGTCGCCGCAGGTGAGCACGCAGTAGTGGTTGAGACCGCCGCACTCGGTGCGCTCAATCCACTCCTCCACCACCGGCGGCACGCCCCACGAGTACACCGGAAACACCCACACGATGCGCCCGTCCGATGGCTGCGGCAGCGATTCATCGGGCGAATAGCTCACCAATCGGTCACCTAACGCGCGGCTCAGCAGCGTGGCCGCGTACAGGCTGTTGCCCGTGCCGGAAAATACTGCAATCATTTGGATGAGTGGATTTTAACGCGGGTGGCTCCGAAGCCGTATTCGCGGAACGATGCGTCGCTCACCTCGCACGATTTGTAACGGTAATTCAGCTCCTTGAGCAAGGCTTGGCGCAGCACGCCCTCGCCCTTGCCGTGGATGAAGATGATTTCGCGACCCACGTTGCGCAGGTTGCGGTCCATCACCCGGCGGAAGTAGTCCACCTGATAGTTCAGGATGTCGGCCTTCGACATGCCCGCGGTGGTCTCCAGCAGCTCGGAGGCGTGCAAATCCACCTCCAACAGCGACGTGTCCGGCCCTTGGCGCTTCACAGCCGTGCGCGGAGCGCGCTTGTCCACGCGTTTCTTCTCGCTCAGGGCCTCCGCCACAGCTTTGGCATCAACGGAGGGGCGGCGCCCCTGCACCTCGTCGTCCTTGACGATGTCCACGGCCAACACCGGCTCATCGAAGTACGGGTTCGGCCCGAAGCAGTGCAACCGCGCAAAGCGGGTGGCATCCAGCCGGCTCTCGTAGGCCACCGGTGCCTTCAGCGCGTACTCTTTATCGCGCTTAAACACTACGGCCTGCACGCTCAGACGGTCAATCTCCGGCAGCTCGTCGGTCGACAGCTCAAACACGAACTCCTGCACACCCGGCTCGATCAGCCCCGCAAACCGGAGCTTCCACTGCGCCGATTCGTTAGGCCGCGTGGACACGGTCAGCCACAGGTAGTAGTTCGAATCATTCACTATCACCGCGTCGAACGTGGTGCTGCTCAGCTTCTTGATGTCGGCGGGCTCGAATCCGAGCACCACGTTGAGCTTCTCGCCCTCGGGCGTCTCCTCAAAGGCTTCGAGTGGCGCCGGTTGCGGCTGCGGCTCAACCGCCGGAGCCGGCTGCGGCTCCGCTTTGGACACGCTCGCTTTCGGCTGCGGCCGTTCCACCTTATAGAATGAATCACCGGTGCCTACCACCACGCACTCGCGCAGCATCACCGGCGTTTCAAAACCATCTTCATCAACCACGTAGGCTATCTGCCCCGCGATTTTTGCCACACGGCCGCCCCCTACTGCGTTCAGAAATCGTACCGTGTCTCCTATGTTTACGTTCATATTCTTCAAATTTTTCTGCAAAATTACAAATAAATTCCGTAAATTTGCAGTTTCAAAGGTATAAAAATTATGAAACGGCTTTACACATATATTATAATAGCGCTGACTGCCGCCCTCGTCGCGGCCTGCTCCGGCGCTTCCGACCCGCGTCCGCTGCTGGTGGTCAGCATCGAACCCCAGCGGTATATGCTCGAGCAATTGGTTGGCGACAACTACCGCATCGTGGTGCTCATGCCCGGCGGTGAGAACCCCGAGACGTTCGAACTGCCCGTGTCGCGGCACATCGAGGTCGACACCGCCCGCGCCGTGTTCACCGTGGGCTACCTGCCTTTTGAACAGGCATTGGCTCAAAGCGGCAAGGCCCACATCGTAGGCACTACCGCCGCCATCACTCCCATCTACGGCACCCACTCCCACACCACCGCCTCCGGCCATACGCACACCCACCGCTCGGCCGATCCCCACCTGTGGACCTCGGTGCGCAATGCCCGCGTAATGTGTCAAGCCATGGCCGCCGAACTCGCCCGCCTCTGCCCCGACAGTGCCGCCGTGTACCAAGCACGTCTGACCACATACTCCGCGCACCTCGACTCCCTCGATGCCGCATTCGCCGCCCGCTTATCCGCCGCCCGCGTCCGCTCGTTCCTGGTGTGGCACCCCTCGCTATCATACTTCGCTCGCGACTACGGTCTCAACCAAATTTCCGTGTCGCAGCACAATAAAGACCTCTCGCCCGCTGCCCTGCGCCAAGTGATCGACCACGCCGCCGCTTCCGGCGCACGCGTGCTCTTCAACCAACGCGAATACGACGCCCGACAAGTCGAAACCATTGGCCAAGCCATCGGCGCTCGCCTGGCTGAATTCAACCCCGGCAACTACGATTGGGAAACCGAACTAACTCATGTGGTAGATGAACTTAGCAAACCTTAAATACGGCAATGGCGCCTGTTGCCACCACCCCGAACCGGTCGAAGTCCATCTCAACCCCTCCGACCGCGAACTGTTGCGCCTCAGCGGCGTCTCCTTCCGCCGCGACGAGCGCATAATCCTCAAGGACGTGAACCTGCGCGTGTGCCAAGGCGACTTCGTGGCCATCACCGGCCCCAACGGCGGCGGCAAAACCACCCTGCTGCGCCTCGTCCTCGGCCTGCTCTCGCCCTCCGACGGCTCCATCACATTCCCAAACGGACGCCCTTCAATCGGATACCTCCCGCAGAAAAACATGATCGACGCGCACTTCCCCATCTCCGTGCGCGAAGTCATCGCATCCGGCCTGCTCGCCGTCAAAGACCTCGACAAAGCCGAGCGCCAAGCCAAAGTCACCACCACCCTGGCACGAGTGGAAATGACCGACCTCGCCGACCGCCCCATCGGCCGCCTCTCCGGAGGCCAGTTGCAACGCGCACTCCTCGGCCGCGCCATCATCTCCAACCCCCAACTGCTGGTGCTCGACGAACCCCTCAGCTACATCGACAAACACTTCGAAGCCCACATCTACCGCCTGCTGGCCCAAATCGCTCCGCACTGCACCACCATGCTCGTCAGCCACGAAATGACCACCATCGCCTCCATGGCCAACCGCCACCTCATCATCGACCGCACCGTCACCGACTGCCCCTCCCGCCACCACTTCCCCCTCTACGACTGCGCCGACCTCCCCCCCCCCCCCGGCGCGTGAAATTAAACATCGGAAATCGCATATCGCGGCTATACGACAAAAAAGAATCAAGCTCAGAAC